>JAJCYC010000174.1 GCA_029263115.1 Pseudonocardia sp.
GGGCCGCCCGGGCGCCCAGGCCGACGGCCATCACCAGGCCGGTGGCCACAACCGCCGTCCACCACACCCGGGGTCCGCTCAGCACACCGGTCAGCGCGGTCGAGCCGGCCGCGACGGTCAGCCCGGCGACCACCGGTGTGAGCCACCGTGCAGCCGTTCCACCACACCCCGGCTCCGCCGCCGCGGTGTTCATCGGCCGGTGCCCAACCGCAGGGGCAGTCGCCGGCAGAACTCGTCCCAGACGTCGTCCGGGCGACGGTTCGGCGTGCCGACCAGCACGGTCCAGCCGGCGTCGGTCAGCACCCCGGACGGCGCCGCCACGCCGCACCCGGCGCCGGCGCCCCACGCCGCGACGTCGAGCAGGACCGCGTGCGCGTACCCGCCCGCCCAGCGCCGCACGAGCGGCCCGAGCGCTGGGGCGTCGACCGCGCCGAGAATCGCGAACAGCTCCCCAGCCCCGTCCGGGTCGGGGATCAGCCCCGGCTGGGCGGACGGCCGCAGCATGGCCAGCGAGTCGAGCAGCGAGTCCGGATCCGCGCCGTTGGCCAGGGTTATCCCGTCCTCGCCGACCAGGGTGACCCGTCGCCCCCGACTGAGCAGGTGGTGGCACACGCTCGCCGCGAGCTCGACCGACCATTCGAGACTGGCGCCGGGGCCGCTTCCCCGGTGCGCCTGCTCGCGGCGATCCAGCAGCACGGTCACCCCGCCGTGCCACGGTCGTTCCTCCAGCCGCACCATCAGCTCGTCACGGCGTGCGGTGGAGCGCCAGTGCACGGTGCGCACGGCGTCGCCGGGCCGGTACTGCCGGATCAGGGCGTCGCGTTCACCCGGGCCCCGGCGCAGCCCGGTCGAACCGCTGTCACCCTCGCCCCGACCGAGCCCGGCCGGCAGCCCGCGCAGCGGTGTCACCCGGGGCAGCACGGTCAGCGGGCTGCGCCCGGCCAGGCGGCATTCGTACTCCGCCATACCCAACGGGTCGCCGACCCGGACGGTGAGCGGTCCGACCTGGTGGCGTCCCCGGACCAGGGGCACGATCAGGTAGTCTGGGCAGGCGACGCCGCCGCCGGTCCGGCCGGGAAGCACGGCCCAGAGCCGGGGCGGGTGCCCCAGGGCGTCGGGTACCGCGTCCACCAGCACCGCCCGGCGGCCGATCCGTGCGCCGGGCGCGGTCCTGAGGGTGGTGAGCCGGCCGATCCGGGTGGGCAGCCGGCCGACGCGGTGCAGGGTGAGCTCCACCCTGGCCTGGCCGCCGACCGACACCCGGTTGGGGTGCACCGTGCGCCGGGCCCGCAACGACTGCCGGGTGGCCCAGGTCATCAGTGCCGCGAACACCGGCAGCGCGATGGTGAACGCGCCGATGCGCAGCAGGTCGCGCTCGTCCAGCACGACCGCGCACACCGCCGCCGCGATGCCCGCGGCGATCAGGCAGCGCCCCATGGTGGTCAGCCCGGTGGGCGTCTCCGGCACTAGACCGGGCTCCGGGACGGGTGGCGGCCCACCGGTCAGCGTCCCGGGCCGTGCGGCACCGGTATCCGGGCGATCAGCGCCCGCACCAGGTCCGGGGCGGTGCGCCGGGCGTTGAGCGACTCGGGGCTGAGCACGAGCCGGTGCGCCAGCACGGGCACGGCGACCGCGTGCAGGTCGTCGGGCACGACGTACTCCCGACCGGCCAGTGCGGCCTGCGCCCGGGCGGCCCGGACCAGGTGCAGGGTGGCCCGGGGCGAGGCCCCGAGGCGCACCTCAGGCATCCGGCGGGTGGCCGAGGACAGCTCCACCGCGTAGCGACGCAGGTCCGGGGCCACGTGCACCTCGCGCACACCGGCCAGCACGGAACTCATCTCCCTGGTGTCCGAGACCGCGGACAGTCGGCTCAGCGGGTCGGCGGCCGCGTGCCCGTCGACCATCGCCAGCTCCGCTGCCGGGTCGGGGTAGCCGATGCTGATCCGGGCGGTGAACCGGTCCCGCTGGGCCTCGGGCAGGGCGTAGGTGCCCTCCATCTCCACCGGGTTCTGGGTGGCGACGACCAGGAACGGGTCGCCGAGCGGGTAGGTCATCCCGTCTACGGTGACCTGCCGCTCCTCCATGCACTCCAGCAGCGCCGACTGGGTCTTCGGCGAGCCGCGGTTGATCTCGTCGCCGATCACCACGTTGGCGAAGATCGGGCCGGGCCGGAACTCGAACTCGGAGGTCTCCCGGTTGTAGATCGACACCCCGGTGATGTCGCTGGGCATCAGGTCGGGGGTGAACTGGATCCGGCTCACCGCGCAGTCGATGGACCGGGCCAGCGCCTTGGCCAGCGAGGTCTTGCCCACTCCGGGCACGTCCTCGACCAGCAGGTGCCCCTCGGACAGCAGGGTGACCAGCGCCAGCCGGACGGCCTCGGGCTTGCCGGCGATCACCCGCTGCACGTTGTCGGTGATCCGGCCGGTGACGGCGGCGAGCTCGCGCACCGACATCGGCGCGGGTCGGCTGCTCGTCGTCGTCATGCGACCTCCAGGGGTGGGCGAGCCTCCGCAGTCTGTCAAACCCAGCCGACCGCGGCACCCACCCCGGTCTCCCACCTCGGCCCACCCCGCTCCCCACCCCGCCCCACGCCGGCGGCCCCCGGTTCCCCACCGCCCCCCACCGGCCGGCCCCGGCTGCACCCAGGGCGACCGGGGCTGGGGCGCTGTTCGGGAAAAGCGCTGGTCACGGGTTGGCGAGCGGTCGAGGGCCCGCCCTCGTCCAGGTCGGACAGGGCGTCGGTCCGGTGATTCTCCCCACTTCACGCCACCAGGTCTGAGCTGGGAGAACTGCGCTCGCAGTGATCCGGCCGGGGCTGGAGTGCGTTGACTGTGGCGCAAAGTGGGGTAATGTGGTGTCCCGTGGAGCCAGGGGGAGGCTGCACGGCAGGTCGGAGCGGTTCGTCCGACCGTCGTCGTCGAGCAGGAGAGTGTGGACGGAGGCGGGCCGATGTTTCTCGGCACGCACACTCCCCGGCTCGACGACAAGGGCCGGCTCACCCTGCCGGCGAAGTACCGCGAGGAGCTGCGAGGGGGACTGATGATCACGAAGGGGCAGGACCACTGCCTGTACGTGTTCCCCCGCGCGGAGTTCGAGCAGCTGGCCCGCAAGGTGGCGGAGGCGCCGTTCACCAACGAGTCGGTACGGGCCTACCAGCGCTACCTGTTCGCCGGCACCGACGAGCAGCACCCCGACTCACAGGGCCGGATCCCGATCACCGCCGAGCTGCGCCGCTACGCCGGGCTGAGCAAGGAGTGCGTGGTGATCGGCGCGGTCAGCAGGTTGGAGATCTGGGACGCCCAGGCCTGGCAGAGCTACCAGGAGCGGCACGAGGACGAGTACGCACAAGCGCAGAGCGAGGTGCTGCCCGGCATCTTCTGAGATGCCGGCCGGTACAGGTCGAGGTGGGGGTCCGCACGGACGTCCCGAGGCCTCCTCTGGAGCTGCTGGTGGCCCTGGCGCACCTTCCCCGGTGCCAGGTCCGCCGGGAGTTCCAGCGGGGACCTCGGGACGCCCGGGTGGCCGACCACCGGTCAGCGGAGAGCGAGGGGAGCGGCCGGTGTCCGAATCCATGCCGGCCCCCCGGCACGTACCGGTACTGCTGCGGCGAGTGCTGGAGCTGCTCGACCCGGCCCTGCGCGGGCGACCGGCCGTTCTGGTCGACGCCACCCTGGGACTCGGCGGCCACTCGGCGGCCCTGCTGGAGGCCCACCCGGAGCTCACCGTGGTCGGGTTGGACCGCGACCCGCAGGCACTCGGCCTGGCCGGTGAGCGGCTGGCGGCCCACGCGGGCCGGGTGCACCTGGTGCACGCGGTGTACGACCGGCTGCCCGACGTGCTCGACGAACTGGGCATCCCCGAGGTGCACGGGGTGCTGCTCGACCTCGGGGTCTCGTCGCTGCAACTGGACGACACCGACCGCGGGTTCTCCTACTCCCGTGCCGCCGATCTGGACATGCGGATGGACCCCGGCTCCGGACCCACCGCCGCCGAGGTGCTGAACACCTACACCGCACCCGAGCTGATCCGGGTACTGCGGGAGTACGGCGAGGAGCGGTTCGCCAAGCGGATCACCTCGGCCGTGTTGCGGCGTCGGGCGCAGCGGCCGCTGCGCACCAGCGAGGAGCTGGTCGAGCTGCTCTACGACGCCGTGCCCGCCGCGTCCCGGCGCACCGGGGGCCACCCGGCCAAGCGCACGTTCCAGGCGCTGCGGATCGAGGTCAACGGCGAGCTCGAGGCCCTGCGCGGCGTGCTGCCGGCCGCGCTGCACGCGACCGCGGTCGGCGGTCGGGTGGTGGTGCTGGCCTACCACTCGCTGGAGGATCGGCTGGTCAAGCGCTGCTTCACCGAGGCCGCGAGCTCGACCACCCCCGCCGGACTGCCGGTGGAGCTACCCGGGCACGGGCCGCGCTGGCGGCTGCTGACCCGGGGCGCCGAACTCGCCGGCGAACCAGAGATCGCGGAGAACCCCCGGGCCACCCCGGTGCGGTTGCGTGCGGCCGAACGAATCATGGAGGCGACATGAGTGCACCCACGATCGAGCGCACCCGGCGGGCCGCGATCCCCACGCCCCGGACCGACACCGGCGCGGTGGGTGGCGCGGTCGGCAAGGCCTACGCCCGGCGGACCGGCCGGCGTGAGCGGCTGGTAGAGCCGGTCGGGCCCGAGGTGGCCGGCCGCTCCCGGTT
Organism: Pseudonocardia sp.; assembly: GCA_029263115.1. Lineage (GTDB taxonomy): Bacteria > Actinomycetota > Actinomycetes > Mycobacteriales > Pseudonocardiaceae > Pseudonocardia. The sequence goes on from JAJCYC010000174.1 coordinate 4,692, forward strand.
CGTGCTGCTGGTGATGGCGCTGTTCGCGACCGGGCTGGTCACCTCGCTGTGGCTGTCCACGACCGCGGCCGCCGACTCCTACCGGCTCAGTGCGGCGACCGGGGCCACCCGCGACCTCTCCGAGCGCAGCGAGACCCTGCGTGCCGAGATCGCCGCGCTGCGCTCGGCCCCGGCGCTGGCCCAGGCCGCCCGGGATCTGGGCATGGTGCCGACCTCGGACGTGGCGCGGCTGGTGGCCATGCCCGACGGGTCGGTCGTCGTGGTGGGTACCCCCAAGGCCGCCGTGGCGCCCGCGCCGCCGCCGGTGGTCCTGCCCCCGGCGCTCCCCGGCGCCGTACCGGGCCAGCCGGGCGCCGCCGCCCAGCCGGGTGTCGCACCCGGGCAGCAGGCGGTGGATCCCGGACAGCCCGGTGTCGCACCCGGGCAGCCGGCCGCCGGACAGCAGCCGGTGGTGCCCGGGCAGCGGGCCGGGTTTGCCGGGCAGCAGGCCGCGACAGCCGACCGCGGTGCCGACCGAGGATGAGGACGACCAGCGCGCGGCGTTCGCCGGGCCGGCCAGCCGCACCAGCCCGGCGTCGGCCGCGCCGGGCTCCGGCCACCGGCGAGGTGTCCAACCGCCGCCTGGCCATCGGGCGGTTGCTGCTGGCGTCGTTGCTGGTCATCGCCGGGCTGAAACTGGTCACCGTGCAGACCGTGCAGGCCGGGCAGCTCAGCACGGAGGCCGACAAGCAGCGGATGACCAGGGTGGCGCTCCCGGCCGAGCGCGGCGCGGTGCTCGATCGCGCCGGGGTGCCGATGGCCTTCAGCGTGTCCGCCCGGGCGCTGGTCGCCAACCCGTTCCTGATCTCCCGTGACCGGGGTCCGGCCGCGCTCGCCCGCAGGACCGAGATCGCGCTCGGCATCGCCGAGCTCACCGGGATCGACGCCAACCAGCTGTACGCCGCGCTGAACACCGACAAGCACTACGTGGTGCTCGCGCCGCTGGTGGAACCGGGGGTGGCCCGCGCGGTCCGGGAACGGTTCCCGGAGATCGCCGAGGAGACCCGGGAGTCCCGGCAGTACCCGGGTGGCACGCTGGCGGCCAACGTCATCGGGGCGGCGAGCTGGGACGCCGACCAGCGCCGGCTCAAGGGCCTGGTCGGTCTCGAGGCGTCCCGGGAGACGACCCTGGCAGGCATCCCCGGCCTGCGGGTGGTGGACACCGCGGAAGGCGCCAACACCGTCATCCCGGGCAGCGCCCGTGCCGAGCAGGCACCGGTGCCCGGCTCCGACCTGCAGCTCACCCTCGACTCCGACCTGCAGTACACCGTGCAGCAGCAGCTCACCGACTACGTGGCCGCCCGGGGCGCGAAGGGTGGCAGCGCGGTGGTGCTGGACGCGCAGACCGGGCAGGTGCGCGCACTGGCCAACAGCGCGACCTTCGATCCGCGGGACATCGCCACCGCCACCCGGCAGGCGCTGGGCAACCCGGCGGTGACCTCGCCGTTCGAGCCCGGCTCGGTGAACAAGGTGATCACCATGGCCGCCGCGCTGGAGGCCGGGTTGGCCGATCCGATGGCGGTCCGGGACGTGCCGGACAGTCTGCCGGTGGCCGACCGGGTGGTGCACGACGCCTGGAACCATCCGACCCAGCGGTTCACCCTCACCGGGATCCTGGCCCGCTCGTCGAACGTCGGGACCCTGCTGGTCGCCCGGGACGTCGGTCCGGACCGGTTCGCGGACATGATGACCCGGATGGGTCTCGGGGTGCGCACCGGCGTCGGGCTGGCGGGGGAGAGCGCAGGTCGGGTACCGGCCCGCGCGGACTGGTCGGGCTCCACGTTCGGCAACCTGCCGATCGGGCAGGGCCTGTCGATGACCGTGCTGCAACTGGCCGGCATGTACCAGGCGATCGCGAACGACGGGGTGCGGGTGCCGCCGAGGGTCATCGAGGCCGCCGTGGGCCCCGACGGTGCGCGCACCGTCGAACCGCGGCCGGACCCGGTGCGCGTGGTGTCCCCGCAGACGGCCCACACGCTGCGCGACATGCTGACCGCGGTCACCCAGGCCGGCAAGGGCGAACAACGCGGCACCGGTCCGGAGGCGGCCGTGGAGGGCTACCGGGTGGCCGGCAAGACCGGGACCGCCCAGCAGGTGAACCCCGCCTGCCAGTGCTACTCCGAGTCGAAGTACTGGATCACCTTTGCCGGCATCTTCCCCGCCGATCAACCGCGCTACGTGGTGGCGATCGTGCTGGACGCTCCGGGGCACGGGCAGAACGCCGCCGGGTTGTTCCACGACATCGCCTCCACCCTGGCCCAACGCGAGCGGATCCCGGTCGGGACCCGGCCGGCGCCGCCGGTCCCGCTCGTGCTGCGCTGAGCGGCCAGCTCGTGAGCATCTCAGCGAGCGCCGGCGAGCGAGGAGCGCAGCGGGCGTCGGCGGCGAACCATCGGCGCTGAGCCGCCAGCTCGTGAGCATCGCAGCGGGCGTCGGCGAGCGAGGAGCGCAGCGGGCGTCGGCGAGCGAGGAGCGGAGCGGGCGTCGGCGGTCGCTCGGGGGGCGGCCCGCCGGGTCCGGACGGGGGCGCCGGTAGCCTTCCGCGCGTGTCCGCGACCCCCACCGTGACGACCACCGGGACCGCCGGTGTGCCCGCCGCCGGACCAGGTCCGCGCCCGGCCGCATCCGTCGCCGCGGACCTCGCCGACCTCGCGGCCCTGGTCGCTGCGAGCCCCGTCACACCCGCCGCCGGCGCAACACGGGTCACCGGTCTCACGCTGCGCACCGGGGACGTGCGCCCGGGCGATCTGTTCGCCGCGCTGCCCGGCACCCGCACCCACGGAGCGGCGCACGCCGCCGATGCCGTGCGCTCCGGGGCCGTCGCGCTGCTCACCGACCCGGTCGGCGCGGCCCGGGTCGGTGACACCTCACCGGGCGTTCCGGTGCTGGTGCATCCCGCTCCCCGGGAGGTGCTCGGGACGCTCGCCGCCCGGCTGTACGGCGACCCCACCGCCCGACTCGGGGTGCTCGGCATCACCGGGACCAGCGGTAAGACCACGGTGAGCTACCTGGTGGAGGCCGGTCTGCGCGCGGCCGGGCAGCGCACCGGGCTGATCGGCACCGTCCGTACCACGATCGCCGACCAGGTGTGGAGCAGCTCGCTCACCACGCCGGAGGCGCCCGACCTGCAGGCGCTGTTCGCGATCATGCTCGAACGTGGGGTGGACCGGGCGGTGATGGAGGTCTCCAGCCACGCGCTGGCGCTGCACCGGGTCGCCGGAACGCGGTTCGCGGTCGGCGCCTTCACCAACCTGTCCCAGGACCACCTCGACTTCCACGGCGACCTGGACAGCTACTTCGCGGCCAAGGCGATGCTGTTCGACGGCCGGGCCGCCACCGAGGTGCTCAACGCCGACGACGAGTGGGCGCGGCGGCTGATCCGGCCGGGTTCGGTCACCGTGTCCGCCGCGGGTCGCACCGACGCGCGGTGGCGCGCGGAGGCGGTCCGGCCCACCGGTGGCGGCGGCCAGGAGTTCGTCGCGATCGACCCGGGCGGCGCCCGGACCGCGGTGTCGCTGCCGTTGCCGGGGGCGTTCATGGTGGCCAACGCACTGCTCGCGCTGGCCTGCCTGGACGCGGCGGGGGTACCGGCGGTGACCGGGGCCGCCGGGATGGCCGACGTGGCGGTGCCCGGCCGGCTGCAGCGGGTCGACCTCGGCCAGCCCTACCTGGCGCTGGTCGACTACGCGCACAAGCCCGGTGCGGTGGCCGCACTGCTGGACACCCTGCGCGCCCGGGTGGGCGCCGGCGAACGGCTGATCGTGGTCCTCGGCTGCGGCGGCGACCGGGACGCGGCGAAGCGGCCGCTGATGGGCGCCGCCGCGGCCGCCCGGGCCGAGCTGCTGGTGATCACCGACGACAACCCGCGCGGCGAGTCGCCGGGCGCGATCCGCGCGGCGATGCGGGCCGGCGCGTTGGCCGCCCCGCCGCTCGGTGAGCTGGTCGAGATCGGCGACCGGCGTGCCGCGATCTCGGCCGCGGTGGACCGGGCGCGCCCCGGCGACGTGGTCGTGGTGGCCGGCAAGGGTCACGAGACCGGCCAGCGGGTCGGCGACACCGTCCGCCCGTTCTCCGACGTCGACGAGCTCGCGGCGGCCATCCGGGACCGGGGTGGTCGCGCGTGATCCGTATGACACTGGCCGAGGTGGCCGAGGCCACCGGTGGCCGGCTGGCCGAGGCGGACGGCACCGAGACGGTGACCGGTACACCCGAGTTCGACTCCCGCGAGGTCGGCCCCGGTGGGCTGTTCGTGGCGCTGCCCGGCGAGCGGGTGGACGGCCACGACTACGCCGCGTCGGCGCATGCGGCCGGCGCGGTAGGGGTGCTCGCCGCCCGCCCGGTCGGGGTGCCCGCGGTGCTGGTCGACGACGTGCTCGCCGCATTCGGCCGGCTCGCCGGGCACGTGGCACGTCGGCTGCCGGGCACCGAGGTGGTCGCGCTGACCGGATCGTCCGGCAAGACCACCACGAAGGACCTGCTGGCCGCCGTACTGGTCGCCGCGCATGGCGGCGCGCCGAACGCGGTGGTGGCCCCGCCCGGTTCGTTCAACAACGAGCTGGGGCATCCGTGGACCGTGCTGCGGGCCGACGGGCGCACCCGCCACCTGGTGCTGGAGCTGGCCGCGCGGGGGCCGGGGCACATCGCCGCGCTGTGTGCCGTGGTCCCGCCCCGGGTCGGCATCGTGCTCAACGTGGGCAGCGCGCACCTGGGCGAGTTCGGCTCCCCGGAGGCGGTGGCGCGGGCCAAGGGCGAGCTGGTCGAGGCCCTGCCGGCCGCCGGGGACGGCGGGGTCGCGCTGCTCAACGTCGACGATCCCCGGGTGGCGGCGATGGCCGGGCGGACCGCCGCCCGGGTGGTCACCTTCGGCCGGCAGGTGCCCGCCGACGTGCGCGCAGAGCAGGTGGCCCTGGACGAGCGCGGGCGGGCGGGCTTCCGGCTGGTCACCCCCGCGGGCTCGACACCCTTGCGGTTGCGGGTGGTCGGCGAGCACCAGGTGTCCAACGCGCTGGCGGCCGCGGCCGCCGCGGCGGAGCTGGGTCTGACGCTCGAGCAGATCGCCACCGGGCTGGCCGGCGCCCCGGGCGCCTCCCGGTGGCGGATGGAGGTCACCGACCGCCCCGACGGGATCACGGTGATCAACGACGCGTACAACGCGAACCCGGAGTCGATGCGTGCGGCGCTCAACGCGTTGACCGCGATCGGCGGCCGGCGACGCCGCTGGGCGGTGCTCGGACCGATGGGCGAGCTGGGCCCCACCAGCGCCACCGCGCACGCGGAGGTCGGCGTGCTGGCGGCCGAGCTGGGGGTGCAGCGCCTGATCGGGGTGGCCGCGCCGGAGTACGCACGAGGGTACGGGAAGGATTCGATGGTGGTGCCGGACGTCGCGGCGGCCCTGGACCTGCTGCGCGAGCGGCTACGTCCCGACGACGTGGTGCTGATCAAGGCCTCCCGGTCGGCCGGGCTGGAGCGGGTCGCGGCCGGGCTGCTGGCCGACGGCCCCGGGGTAGCGGCGGGCGGGGGCGACCGGTGAGAGGCATCCTGATCGCCGCCGGCGTCGCCCTCACGGTGTCGATCCTGCTCACGCCGTACCTGATCCGGTTCTTCGCCCGGCAGGGGTTCGGCCAGGAGATCCGCGCCGAGGGCCCGGCCTCGCACCAGGCCAAGCGGGGCACCCCGACGATGGGCGGGGTGGCCATCCTGGTGTCGATCTGGATCGGCTACCTGGTGGCCCACCTGAGCACCGGGGAGTCCGGCGGCTCGCCCACCGCGTCGGCGTGGCTGGTCCTGTTGCTGACCACCGCGCTCGGCGCGGTCGGGTTCCTCGACGACCTGATCAAACTGCGCCGGCGGCACAACCTGGGGCTGAGCAAGACCGCCAAGCTGATCGGCCAGCTGATCACCGCAGTGATCTTCTCGGTGCTGGCGCTGAAGTTCGCGAACGCCTACGGGCTCACCCCGGCGTCGGTGCGGCCGTCGTTCGTCCGCGACATCCTGGTGTTGTCCTTCGGCACGATCGGCTTCGTGCTGTTCTGCTACCTGCTCGTCAGCGCCTGGTCGAACGCGGTGAACCTGACTGACGGGCTGGACGGGCTGGCCGCCGGGACCTCAGCGATGGTGCTGGCCACCTACGTGATCATCGGGTTCTGGCAGTTCCGCAACAGCTGCTCGCTGACCAACGCGGCCGGCTGCTACCAGGTGCGCGACCCGCTCGACGTGGCGATCCTGGCCGCCGCCGCGGCCGGCGGGTGCATCGGGTTCCTCTGGTGGAACGCCGCGCCGGCCCGCATCTTCATGGGCGACACCGGTTCGCTGGCGCTGGGCGGCCTGGTCGCCGGTCTCTCGATAGTCACCCGTACCGAGCTGCTGCTGGTGATCATCGGCGGGGTGTTCGTGGTCGAGGCGCTGTCGGTGGCACTGCAGATCGTGGTGTTCCGCACCTCCCGGCGGCGACTGTTCCGGATGGCGCCGTTCCACCACCACTTCGAGCTGGCCGGATGGGCCGAGACCACGGTGATCATCCGGTTCTGGCTGCTGGCCGCGATCTGCTGCGCGATCGGGCTGGGCATCTTCTACAGCGAGTGGCTGACCGAAGCCTCCGGCGGCTGAGCGTGACCGGCGACTCGCCGACCGGGCTGGCCGGGCTGCGCGGCCGGCCGGTACTGGTGGCCGGTGCCGGGGTGTCCGGGGTGGCGGCAGCCCGCGCGCTGCTCGAGCTCGGCGCCCGGGTCACCGTCTGCGACACCGCGACCGACCGGCTGGCCGCACTGCCCGACGGCTGTGTCCCGGTCAGCGGGCTCGCCGCCCCGCCGGTGGACACCGTGCTGGTGGTGACCAGCCCCGGGTGGCGGCCGGACAACCCGCTGCTGCGCGCCGCCGCGCTGGCCGGGATCGAGGTGATCGGCGAGCCGGAGCTGGCCTGGCGCTGGTCACGGCCGGGCGGACCGGGCGGTTCGGGGTCCGGGCCGCCGCGCTGGTCGGTGGTGACCGGGACCAACGGCAAGACCACCACGGTCGGCATGCTGGCCGCGATCCTGGCTGCGGCCGGCCGCGACGTGGTGGCCTGCGGCAACATCGGAACTCCGGTGATCGACGCAGTCCGGGACGGGCACCGCGAGCTGGCCGTGGAGCTGTCCAGCTTCCAGCTGCACTGGTCGCCGTCGGTACGGCCGGCCGCCGGCTGCCTGCTCAACGTCGCCGAGGACCACCTGGACTGGCACGGCGGGATGGCCGGCTACACCGCCGCGAAGGAGCGCGCGCTCACCGGCGCGGTCGCGGTGGCCGGCGTCGACGACCCGGTGGCGGCGGCCGCGCTGGCCCGCTGCCCGGCGCCGACCCGGGTCGGGGTCACCCTCGGTGCGCCGGCGCCGGGCCAGCTCGGGATGCTCGACGGGGTGCTCACCGACCGGGCATTCGGCAACCGGGCATTCGGCGACCGTCCGCTGGTGCTGCTCGATGCGGCCGAGGTACGCCCGGGCGGGCCACCGGGACTGGTCGACGCGCTGGCCGCCGCCGCGCTGGCCCGGGCCGGTGGGGTCACCCCCGAGCAGGTCGGCGAGGGGTTGCGCGGGTTCCGGCCGGGACCGCACCGCGGTGTGCTGGTCGCCGAGCGCGGCGGGGTCCGGTACGTGGACGACTCCAAGGCCACCAACCCGCACGCGGCGGACGCCGCGCTGGCCGGACACCGTCGGGTGATCTGGATCGCAGGAGGGCAGCTGAAAGGCGCTTCGGTTACGGAACTGGTGCAACGGCACGGCCACCGGATGGCCGGTGTGGTGTTGATAGGTATCGATCGGGGGGTGTTTCGTGACGCACTGTTGCGACACGCGCCTGAGGTGCGGGTCTCCGAGGTCGCTTCGGGAGAGCATGACCCCATGACGGACGCGGTTGCCCTGGCCGCCGGGATGGCCGCTCCCGGCGATGTGGTTCTGCTGGCCCCGGCGGCGGCCTCACTGGATCAGTTCCGCGACTACGCCGCCCGCGGCCGGGCCTTCGTCGATGCCGTGGCCGCCCTGCCGGTCACCCTACCCTCGGCACCGCCGGTGGGCCGGTGACTCCGGCCGGCCCACGCTCCGCGCGCCCCGCTGCCGGCACCGCCCGGGACCACACCGAGCGGGCCCAGGCCGCGCTGACCGCGTGGCTGGCCCGCCCCCTCACCTCACTGCACATCGTGCTCGGTGTGTTCGGGCTGCTCACCCTGGTCGGGCTGGTCATGGTGCTCTCGGCGTCCAGCGTGCAGGCCTACTCCGAGGGCGGGTCGTCCTACGGGGTGTTCGCCCGGCAACTGCTGTTCTGCCTGGTGGGGCTGGTGGCCTTCTGGGTCGGGCTGCGGATCCGGCCGCGGATGCTGCGGGCCCTGGCCCCGGCCTGCCTGGCCGGATCGGTGCTGCTGCTCGTGCTGGTCCTGGTGCCCGGGATCGGCCACGTGCGCGGCGGCGCCCGCAGTTGGTTCGTGTTGGGGCCGATCTCGGTACAGCCCACCGAGCTGGCCAAGATCTCGCTGGCGCTGTGGGGGGCGCACGTGCTCGCCGCGCGGCAGCGCCTGCTGCACAACTGGCGCCAGGCGTTGTCCCCGCTGGTGCCGGTCACCTGCGTGCTGTTCACCCTGATCGTGCTGGAACCCGACCTGGGCAGCGCGCTGTCGCTGGCCATCGTGCTCTACGCCCTGCTGTTCGTCTCCGGGGTGCCGATCCGGCTGCTCGGAGCGCTCACCCTCGGTGGGCTGGCCGGCGCGGTCGCCCTGGGGTTGTCGGCCGGCTACCGGCAGGCGCGGATCACCGCGTTCCTGTCCCCGGAGACCAGCGACCCGCTCGGCGCGTCCTACCAGGCCCGCCAGGCGCTGTACTCGCTGGCCGACGGCGGGCTGTTCGGCGTCGGGCTGGGCCAGGGGCGGGCCAAGTGGGACTACCTGCCCAACGCGCACAATGACTTCATCTTCGCCATCATCGGCGAGGAGCTGGGCATGCTCGGGGCGCTGGCCGTGCTGGGCCTGTTCGGCGCGCTCGCGTTCGTCGGCCTGCGGATTGCCACCCGCAGTGTCGACCCCTGGCTGAAGCTGGTGGTCGGCACCCTCACCATCTGGATGGTCGGCCAGGCTTTGATCAACGTCGGGTACGTGGTGGGATTGCTCCCGGTGACCGGGATTCCGTTGCCCCTGGTGTCCTCGGGAGGTTCGGCTTTGGTGACCGCGCTGTTCGTCGGCGGCCTGCTGGCCAACGCCGCGAGGCACGAGCCGGAGGCGGTGGCCGCGCTGCGTACGCACGGCCAGGGCCGGGTGGCCAGGCTGCTCGGCCTGTCCCTGCCGGAGCCATACCGGGGCCGGCTCCGGCCGGGCGTGCCCACCCAGGCGCCGGGGCGGGCGTCCGCCCGGGCGCAGGTGCCCCGGCAGCGGGGTCGCTGATGACCACGCTGTCGGTGGTGGTCGCCGGCGGCGGGTCCGCCGGGCACATCGAGCCCGCGCTGGCCCTGGCCGACGCGGTGTGCCGGCTGCGTCCCGGCACCCGGGTCACCGCGCTGGGCACCGAGCGGGGCCTGGACCGCACGCTGATCCCGGCCCGGGGATACCCGCTGGAGCTGATCCCGCCGGTTCCGTTGCCCCGCAAGCCGACCGCCGACCTGCTGCGGCTGCCGGCGAAGGTGCGCGACGCGGTCCGCCGCACCCGCGAGGTGCTCGACTCCGTCGGCGCGGACGTGGTGGTCGGGTTCGGTGGGTACGTGGCCCTGCCCGCCTACCTGGGCGCCCGCGGCCGGGTGCCGATCGTGGTGCACGAGGCCAACGCGCGCGCCGGGCTGGCCAACCGGGTGGGCGCCCGGTTCGCCAGCCGGGTCGCCGCCGCGGTGCCGGACAGCGGCCTGCCCGGCGCACGAGTTCTGGGCATCCCGCTGCGCCGCCAGATCAGCACCCTGGACCGGGCCGCCCGCCGGGCCGAGGCGCGCGCCCACTTCGGGCTGCCCGCCGACGGGCCGGTGCTGCTGGTGTTCGGCGGCTCACAGGGCGCGCGCAGCCTGAACGCCGCCGCGGCGGGCGCCGCCGAGGGGCTGCTCGGCGCGGGCGTCGCGGTACTGCACGCCCAGGGCGCCGGCCACCAGGTCCCGGTGCCCGCGGGGGTGCCCGGCGCCGACCGCTACGTGGCGCTGCCCTACCTGGAGCGAATGGACCTGGCCTACGCTGCCGCCGACGCCGTGCTGTGCCGGTGCGGGGCGATGACGGTCGCCGAGGTTGCCGCGGTGGGCCTGCCGGCGGTGTACGTCCCGCTGCCGCACGGCAACGGCGAGCAGGCACTCAACGCGGCGCCGGTGGTGGCCGCCGGGGGAGGGGTGCTGGTGCCCGATGCCGAGCTGACCTCGACCCGTGCGCTCGACGAGCTGCTCCCGCTGCTCACCGACCCGGTCCGGCTCGCCGCGATGGGCGCCGCCGCCCTGGCCGGCGGACACGCCGGAGCCGACGAGGCACTGGCCGCGCTGGTGTTCGAGGCGGCCGGCCGGTGAGCGCCGCGCTGGAGCGGGTCCACCTGATCGGGATCGGGGGGGCCGGGATGAGCGGCATCGCCCGGATCCTGCTTGCCCGCGGCGCCGCGGTGTCCGGCTCGGACGCCAAGGACTCCCGGGTGGTGCTCGCGCTGCGCGCGCAGGGCGCGAAGGTCGCGGTCGGTCACGCCGCGGCCAACCTCGACCAGCTGGACGGACCGCCGACGGTGGTGGTGTCCACCGCGATCCGCGCCGACAACCTCGAACTGGCCGCCGCGCGGGCCCGCGGGCTCGGCGTGCTGCACCGGGCCGAGGCACTGGCCGCGCTGATGGCCGGCCACGACGTGGCCTGCGTCGCGGGCACCCACGGCAAGACCTCCACCACCTCGATGCTCACCGTGGCGCTGCAACACTGCGGGCTGGACCCGTCCTTCGCGATCGGCGGTGACCTGGCGGTGGCCGGCTCCGGCGCGCACCACGGCGCCGGCACCATCTTCGTCGCCGAGGCCGACGAGAGCGACGGCTCGTTCCTGCGGTTCAGCCCCCGGGTGGCGGTGGTCACCAACGTCGAGGCGGACCACCTCGACCACCACGGCACCGAGGACGCCTACGCGGCGGCCTTCGACGCGTTCCTCGGCCGGATCACCCCCGGCGGCGCGCTGGTCAGCTGCGCGGATGACCCGGGAGCCGAGCGGCTGGCGGCACGCGCCGAGGCGGCCGGGCGGCGGGTCCGCCGCTACGGGCGCACGGTCACCGGCGGCGGGGATGGTGTCGACGGGGTCACGTTGCTGGAGTACCGACCGGCCGGCACCGGCGGTCGGGTGCGGCTGCGGGTGGCCGGGGGCGAACACACGGTCACCATCGCCGTGCCGGGCGAGCACATGGCGCTGAACTCGCTGGCCGCGCTGCTGGCGGGGCTGGAGCTGGGCGCCCCACTCGCCGGGCTGCTGGAGGGGCTGGCCGGCTTCTCCGGGGTGCGGCGGCGCTTCGAGTTCAAGGGTCGGGCCGACGGGGTCGCGGTCTACGACGACTACGCCCACCACCCGACCGAGGTGCGCGCCCAGCTCACCGCGGCCCGGGAGGTCACCGAGGGCCGGTTGTTGGTGGCCTTCCAGCCGCACCTGTACTCCCGCACCCGGGACTTCCACCGGGAGTTCGGCGCGGCGCTCGCCCTGGCCGACGAGGTCGTGGTGCTGGACGTGTTCGGCGCCCGCGAGGACCCGGAGCCCGGTGTCAGCGGGGCGCTGGTCGCCGGCGCGGTCCCGCTGCCGGCCGGGCGGGTGCACTACGTGCCCCGCTGGGCCGACGTGCCGGAGGTGGTGGCCGGCCTGGCCTCGGCCGGCGACCTGGTGATCACCATGGGCGCGGGGGACGTCACCGTGCTGGGGCCCGAGGTGCTGGCGGAACTGGGGCGGCGCAGCGTCGGCGGCCCGGACGACTCCACGGGGGCGGAACAGGGCGCCGGAGCAGGGGCATGAGCCGGGGAGTTGCGGAGGCAACCGCCCGGCCCGACCTGCTCCGCTACGGTCGCCGTCGACGCGCCGCCACCTGGGTGCTGCTGGCGCTGGGCCTGGTCGGTCTGGTCGTCGGCGGTCGGGAGCTTCTGCTGCGTTCGCCGCGGTTCGCGCTGAGCACGGTGACCGTGACGGGGGCGACCGAGGTGCCGGCGGCGACCGTGCGGGCGGCGTCCGGGCTGCGCGCCGGGGTCCCGTTGCTGAGCGTCGACCTGGCAGCCGCCCAACGGGGGGTCGCCGCGATCCCCTCGGTGGGCCTAGTGCGCGCGGTACGGCGCTGGCCAGGGACGGTGGAGTTGCGGGTGACCGAACGCACACCGGTCGCGCTGGCCGCCTCCGCCACCGGTCCCCGGTTGGTCGATCGCACCGGGATGGCCTACCGGCCGGCCGGTGAACGGCCTCCGTCGCTGCCCCGGCTGGCCGCCGCCCGGGTCGCCCCGGGTGACCCGGCCACCGAGGCCGGGCTCGCGGTACTGGCCGCCCTGCCGGCGCCGGTGCGCGGGCAACTGCAGGTCGTCGAGGCCGCCGGGCCCCGTTCGGTGACCCTCCGGTTGGCCGGCGGCAAGCAGGTGCGATGGGGGACCTCGGAGCAGTCCGAGCGCAAGGCGGCGGTGCTTGCGGTGCTGATGTCGCAGTCCGCGTCGGTCTACGACGTGTCCGCGCCGGAGTTGCCGACCGTGCGCCGCTGACCGGGGAGTATCAGCCCGTCCGGCGCGCCTGCTGGACCAGAGCTGGAGCCGACCCTACGGTTCGAGTGCGAGGCAGACGGCTGACATAACTCTCAGTCTCTGGTCGAGGTTGATAGTACCGCGCAGCGGCCACCTGGTCGATGCGCACGGCACGCGCGACTCGCGTGTGAGGTCAGTGAGGAAGGTGCCGCGCATGACGCCCCCGCACAACTATCTTGCGGTGATCAAGGTCGTCGGGATCGGTGGCGGCGGCGTGAACGCGGTCAACCGGATGATCGAGCACGGGCTTAAGGGCGTGGAGTTCATCGCGGTCAACACCGACGCCCAGGCGCTGCTGATGTCGGACGCCGACGTCAAGCTGGACATCGGTCGTGAGCTGACCCGTGGCCTGGGCGCCGGCGCCAACCCGGATGTCGGGCGCAAGGCGGCCGAGGACCACCGCGAGGAGATCGAGGAGGTGCTCAAGGGCGCCGACATGGTCTTCGTCACTGCGGGGGAGGGCGGCGGCACCGGCACCGGCGGGGCGCCGGTGGTGGCCAGCATCGCCCGCAAGCTCGGCGCGCTGACCATCGGCGTGGTGACCCGCCCGTTCACCTTCGAGGGCAAGCGTCGCGCCGGTCAGGCCGAGGACGGCATCTCCGAGCTGCGCAACGAGTGCGACACGCTCATCGTAATCCCGAACGACCGGCTGCTGCAGCTGGGCGACGCCGGGGTCTCGCTGATGGACGCGTTCCGCTCCGCCGACGAGGTGCTGCTGTCCGGTGTGCAGGGCATCACCGACCTGATCACCACGCCCGGCCTGATCAACCTGGACTTCGCCGACGTCAAGTCGGTGATGTCCGGCGCGGGCAGCGCGTTGATGGGCATCGGCTCCGCGCGCGGGGAGGGCCGGGCGGTCAGCGCCGCCGCCAAGGCGATCAACTCGCCGCTGCTGGAGGCTTCGATGGACGGCGCCCGTGGGGTACTTCTGTCCGTGGCGGGCGGCTCCGACCTCGGCCTGTTCGAGATCAACGAGGCGGCCTCGCTGGTGCAGGAGGCCGCGCACCCCGAGGCGAACATCATCTTCGGCACGGTGATCGACGACTCGCTCGGCGACGAGGTGCGGGTCACCGTGATCGCCGCCGGCTTCGACAGCGGCACGCCGACGCACAAGAAGCTCGATCCGGCCGCCTTCCGGGCGCCCCGCTCGGGGGCGGCGGCGTCCGGCTCGGCGCCCCAGGGCCGGGCACCGTTGTCCAA
>JAJCYC010000175.1 GCA_029263115.1 Pseudonocardia sp.
CTGAGCCAGGATCAAACTCTCCATAGAAACCTGAACTCACAAAAACAACACAAACTGGCACAAACAAACCAACACAACCCCAAAAGGGTCATGCAAAAAAGCTCAGCACACTGTTGAGTTCTCAAAAGACACCTGCGCACCATCACATACTGCCGCTAAGCGGTATGCTCCGGGGTTGTGCCCCACGGTACATCCTGCTGATCCTCGCGGACCCAGGGGGGTACCTCGTGGAGCGAACCAGTGGACCGGCCTTATCCGATGTCCGTGTGGACTTCGTTTTGTCCGGCGCCCTGCTGGCAGAGAGAAAGTTACGGGATGCCCAAGAACCCCTGAAATCCGGGGGTAGCAAAACGACTGTGACCTGCGAAAAGGCCGTGTTTCTCGGGCTCAGCGCGGAGGCTGGTCCGCCGAGCCCCGGGGCCTGCTGGACGCACCTCCGGACCGTCGCCGCGCCTGCGACGGTCCGGCCGGGGCATCGTCGCCGCGCGCCATCCCGGTTCCGTCGTCGAGCGTGCCCGCTGCGGCCCCGCCGCCCTCGGCCGCCGCGGGGCGCGCCGCGCCGGGTTCCTCGGGAGTGACCGGACCGGGCGTCGCCATCTGGCGCAGCATCGCGTTGTACGCGGCACGCTCCGCGTCCCCGTCCCGGTCCGCCTGCCGGTCGCCGCGCCGGGCCAGGCGTTCGTCGATCCGGGCCCACTGGGCCACCAGCGCGATCACCACGACCAGCATCGGCACCTCCCCGGTCGCCCAGGCGAGTCCGCCGCCCAACCGCTGGTCGGCGAGCAGGTCGGGTACCCAGGGCAGGCGCAGGCCGGAGTAGAAGAACCGGCCTATCACCTGGTCGCTGGCCATGAGAGCCACCCCGAAGAACGCGTGGAAGGGCACCGACGCGAACAGCACCCCCAGTCGCACGACGGGCGCCATCGGCCGCGGTGACGGGTCCACCCCGATCAGCGGCCAGAAGAACAGGAAGCCGGTGACCAGGAAGTGCACCTTCATGATCAGGTGCGCCGGGTGCCACGGCAGCGCGTCCTCGAAGAGCCCGGAGAAGTACAGCGCGTAGTACGAGCCGACGAACAGCGGAACCGTGACCAGCGGATGGGTCAGCCACCGGGCGGGCGCGGAGTGCAACGCCGACAGGAGCCACTCCCTGGGCCCCGGCGGCGAACCACGCCCGGTGGGGTGCAACGACCGAAGCGCCAGGGTCGCCGGGGCACCGAGCACCAGCAGGATGGGCGCGAGCATCGAGAGCAGCATGTGCTGGCCCATGTGGACGCTGAACATCGCCGGCGCATACCGCCCGATCCCCGAGGACGTGGCCAGCAGGACCGCCAGGCAACCGGCCAACCAGGCCGCGCACCGGCCGGGCGGCCACCGGTCTCCCCGACGGGCGAGCGTCCGGACCCCCACCAGGTACAGGACCGCCAGCACGACCGCCGCCGAACCGACGACCAGGTCGAACCGCCAGTCGAACAGCAGGCGCGCCAGAGTCGGTGGCCCGTCCAGGTCGTACCCGATGACGACCTCCGTCCGCGACGGCGGGTCGAGCGCCTGGGCGGGTGGCGCGGTGCGGCCCAGCGCGACGGCCAGCCCGACCGTACCCAGCATGATCAGTACTTCGACCACACCGAGGCGCAGCAACGCCGAAGGACGGCCCTCAGCGGCCGCCCGCACCGCGTGCCGACGTTGCAGGTAGCCGAGCGCGCCGAGGACCAGCAGAGCCGCCGTCTTGGCCAGCAGCAGCCCGCCGTACCCGGTGCCGACGACGTCCGCGAGCGGGATCCGCACCGCCGCGTTGAGCACACCCGATGCCGCCATCACCAGCCAGCACACCAACGCCAGCGACGAAAATCGGCCGACCGCGGCGCCCAGCACGCTGCCCGCGCGGGAGTCGTGCCCGGCCGGCCGCGGCGCATCGCCGGGTGGCATGTCGCCGGGTGCCGCGCGCCCGGCGGCCAGGGCCAGCAGGCCGACCAGTCCGCCGATCCACAGCGCGGCGGCGACGATGTGCAGCATCAGGCTGTCGGTCGCCAGGTCGTGCGACCCACCGGCGGCCGAGTGCCCGGTGGCGGCCACCGGGAGCAGGCCGAACACCGCCGCGACCAGCAGCAGCACAGTGGTGCCCCAGGTCAGCGCGATCCGGCAACCGGCGAACACCAGCACCGCGACCAGCGCGGTGACCAGCCACGCGGTGGCCGACTCGAGGCGGGGCACCACCGCGACGAGCTGCTCGAAACCCAGCACCGCGGTCAGCGGTCGGCCCAGGGTGTCCGCGACGCTCAACGGGATCATCAGCAGCGCGGCGACGGTCCAGGTGGCGGCCGCGCACGAACCGGCGCGCAAGGCGCGGTAGCCGTCGACGCCGAGGAACCCGTCGGACTCCGGCGGGGTGAAGAAGGCCGCGGTGAGCAGCGCCCCGACGGTCAGCACCGCGGCGATCTCACTGATCGTGCGCACGACCGGCAGCCCGTATGTGATCAGCGCGCCCGGATCGGGCAGACCCAGCGCCAGGATCGGCCGGGCACCGGTGAGCACCGTCAGGGCGGCCGCGACGAACACCGCGATCGCCGCGCCCACCAAGACCGTCGGCGCCAACCGCGACGTCCCCGAACTGCTCATTATCCGTGCCACCGGAACAGCGTAGGCGGGGGCCGGTGGTCCGAGCGGTCGGCGCACAGCTGTGCCCTGCCACACTGACCCGGTGGACAGGGCAGCCGCGGGCCCGGCCCGGCCGGAGACGCCGGGCGCCGCGTCCGACGGGCTCGAGCGGGCCGTCGACCGGAACGGCCGGTCACCCCGGTCCTGGCTGGCCGGCGCCCTGGCCGGCACCGGGTCGCCGGTGCTGGACCTCGCCCGGCCGAGCCGCGACGGCGAGCTCCTGGAGTTGCGCCACGCCCTCGACCAGCCGGAAGGTACGGCGGGGACCGTGGGCCCGGCGCTGGTGCAACCCGGCCGGTTGCCGCTGCGGACGAACGGGGTGGCCGCCGCGCGGTTGGACATGTGCCTGCCCCTGGTGGTGCCGCTCGACGACCTGTTCGCGGAGCTGCGGCGAGTGCTGCGCCCGACCGGCACGCTGGCGGCCCTGGTACCGGCGCGTCCGGGCCGGTCACCGACCGAGGTCCGGGCGTGGTGGCCGTTACGCCGCGTGTTGCGGGGCGGCCCCACGCTGCGCCACGAGTCGGCGTGCGACAACCTCGGCTGGCTGCTCACGGGGGCCGACTTCGCGGTGCTGATCGACCTCCGACGAACGTTCGGGCTGCCGGTGCCGGACGGCGAGGCCGCTGTGCGGGCCGTCGACGCGCTCACGACCTCGGGGGTCTGGTCACCGGACCTCGACGCGGGCCGGCTCGCCGACGCCAAGCTCGCGTTGGCCCGCTACGCCGCGCCCGGTCGGGCACTGCCGGTGCCGCTGCGGTTGCTCGTGGCGCGCCGCTGACGCACCCCGCGCTACCCTCCAGAACGCCGGCCCCGCCCGGTGCGGTAACCACCGCCCTCGTAGCTCAGCTGGACAGAGCATCGGACTTCTAATCCGACGGTCGCAGGTTCGAATCCTGCCGGGGGCACCACCTCTGAACAGCAGAGATACCTAGATGTACGGATCTTAGCCAGGCATCGTGACACGCTACATGACACAGATGCGTTAGAATCCGCACGTGGCAGGCGCAAGGAAGGTCGCCCGCAAGCAGCGCGGAGCCGTGGACGAGCTGCCCAGCGGCGCGCTGCGGGTCCGGGTGTACGCGGGCAAGGATCCCGTCTCGGGCAAGCGCCACGACCTGGTCGAAGTCATCCCGGCGGGCCCTCGGGCTGAGAAGGAGGCCGAGGCGGCCCTGACCCGGCTGCTGAACCAGGTCGACGAGAAGCGGCACCCCCGGACCAGCGCGACGGTCAACCAACTGCTCGATCGGCACCTGGAGACGCTCGACGTCGAGAGGTCCACGAGGAAGACCTACGTCGGCTACCTCGACAACCATGTGCGGCCGTTCGTCGGCCAGCTGAAGGCCGGCGCCCTGGACGCCGAAGGCATCGACTCGCTCGTAGCCGAGATGCGCAGGTGCCGGCGGCACTGCACCGGGCGCGGCCGCGGCTTGGTCGATCACCGAACCCACCGGCCCCACGACTGCGACGACCGGTGCCGGCCGCACATCTGTCGGCCGCTGGCCAACTCGTCGGCCCGGCAGGTCGTATTCATCCTCAGCGGCGCATACGACAAGGCGGTCCGCTGGCGTTGGGTGTCCGCCAACCCCGTGACGCAGGCCGGGAAGCCAGCCGCGCCGACGCCTGATCCCCAGCCGCCGAGCGTCGAGGACGCCGCCCGGATCATCAAGGAGGCCTGGCGCGACCCGGACTGGGGAACCCTGGTCTGGTTGACCATGACCACCGGCTCCCGGCGCGGCGAGCTGTGCGCCCTGCGCTGGTCGCACGTCGACCTCGCCACCGGCGTGGTGAAGATCCGACGGGCACTCGGCGAGGCAGACGGCGAGCTGGAGGAGAAGGACACCAAGACCCACCAGCGCCGGCACGTCACGATCGACCCGCAGACCGTCGTGATCCTGACCGAACACTGGGATCGTTGGGTGGCCCGTGCGGCCGCGCTCGGACTAACTCTCGGCCGGGACGCATTCGTGTTCTCGATCGCACCGGACGCATCGCAGCCGCTCAAGCCCGGCTCGGTGACCCAACGCTACGGCCGTCTCGCCGACCGGCTGGGCATCGACACCCACCTGCACGCGCTGCGGCACTACTCGGCAACCGAGCTGATCGCCGCCGGGGTGGACGTCCGCACCGTCGCTGGGCGACTCGGCCACGGCGGCGGCGGGGCTACGACCCTGCGCGTCTACGCGGCCTGGCTCGCCGAGGTCGACCAGCGCGCGGCCGCCGGCCTACTTGCTCGCATGCCCGAACGGCCAGCGCCCGAGCTCGACCCCGTTGAACGAGCCAAGACCGACCCCCGAAGTCCGACGGAGCACCTCGCCGCCGAGCTGCTCCGCCGCATTCTGTCCGGCGAGTTCGCCGTCGGCGGCGAGTTGCCACCGATGAAGCAGCTCGCCGCGGAGAACAAGCTCAGCGTCGGAACCGTCCACCGCGCCGTCGCACTCCTCAAGGAATGGGGCCTGGTCGAGGCGAGTCGCGGCAAGCGCGCACGCGTCATCGCCGCCGAACACTCCGGTGATGATCCGGCCGCCGCGCTGGCCACCGACGCGCCTCTCGTTGAGGATCGAGCACCCGCGAGCAGCGGCCTGCTCGACCTGGAGATCCGGCACCGGGGCAAACCGTTCCGCCGCCTTACTGCGCGGGCAGACCCCCGGGACGCGGCCGCCCTCAGCCGATTACTCGCGGGCGCCCTACGTCGCGCCGGCCGCGACGAAGCAGAGATCGCCGACTACGAGATGGACATCATCGCCGGTGATCAACTGATCGCGACCTACGTCGACGCCGGACCATAGAATTCGGTGCCCGTGGCGGCGCGCGCTGGTACGTTCCGCGAGCTGGCGCCCGCGCGACCTGCCACGCTTGGCGTCCGGCAGACGCGGGGCCTCCGGCGGCCGGTCGCGGCCCGGACCCGGCGACCGCTTCCGGGAGGTTTGGGTTTCTCCCTCGCGGTGCACCCGGTGGGCTACACGACGGCGCAAGGCCGGTCCAGCTTCGCGGTCGGCTGGCTCCGAGCCTTGCCCCGCCGTGTGGAGCGGTACCAGCGTTTCGCGGCCGGGCCCAACGGGCGCCGGCGGCCTTGGCGGTGTCTTTCTCGGCGTAGGGGACGTCGAGCCAGGTCCGCGACCTCGTCGGGGCTGGGTGCCGGGGTGAGGCGTTGGTCATCGCAGACAGCGCTCCGTCCGGGTCGGCTGCTCAGTCAGTGTCGCCGCGACCGGCCTCCGATCGGTCGAGCTGGTCCGGGCGTGTCGGGGCTCGCGCTGGCCAGGCACAGCGTTCGGACGGCTCTCGCGACTCCGGCCCGGCCGGGGCCGGCGGTCGTGCCATCCTCGCGGGCGTGCAGGTGAGTCCGCCGGAGCCGGTCGAGGCCGGGGGCGCCGAGCAGGCAGACCCTGTTGTCGCTGTCGCCGTGGTGATCTCCCACCTCGGCGTGCTGGTGAGGCGGCGGGTCGATAGTGCTCCCCCGTGGACCTTCCTGGGCGGCAAGATGGAGCCAGGCGAGACGCCCGTTCAGGCGGCGGTCCGGGAGGTATGGGAAGAGGCCCGCGAGGTCGTGGCCGCCGTTGGCTCCGGGTTGTCCGAGGTCCGGTGGGTCACCCGCGACCAGCTCGATGAGCTGTTGCCGGACCTGTTCGATCCGGTGCGGAGTTGGCTCGCCGCATCCGCCTGACCGTTGCCCGCTTGCCCTCGAGCGGACACTCCGAGACACTATCGAACGTGCGTTCGATGCGTGAGCCTTGGCGACCGGACCCGGCGCCGGCGATCGCCGCGTTCGCCGCCCCGACCCCGATCCGCCACGCCCGCCCGGTGTGGGTAGATCTCGACGCGCTGTTCGCCCACGACCCGGCCGGCGATCAGGCGGTGGTCGACGGGTTGGACCTGACCGGCCGCGCCCGTGGCCTGCTGCTGGAGTGGCGGCGCGGGGCACGCGGTGACTGGCTCGGAGTGGTCAACTACCAGATCCACTACGCCGACGGCCGCCCCCAACCCACGATCTGGTCCGAGCAGCTCGTCCCGGCCACCGCACTCACCCCGAGAACGGACTCAGTCCACCTCGGGTAGCAACCCGCCCGGCAGCTTGCCCAGCTACCCCGTCGGCCAGCCGCTCGGCGAGCAAGTGCGCCGTCACGCACTGGTGGATCTCGACGAGCGCGGCCGTCAGTGCCTGCGGGTCGAACGTGCCGTCGGTGGTGAGTCCGGGGGTGTGCATCGCCTCCAGCTCGCCGTCGATGCTGACGGCCAGTGGACGAGGCGGTCGCGTCGTTCGGCGCGGCGGCCACGAGCAAGTTGAGCGCGGTATGGTCGCGGACGCGGACGGCTGGTCCTAGCACCACCAACGGCCACGACAGAACCGGGACTCGCCCCCGTCGTCCCCGCCACCGGCGTCGAAGTCGTCGGTGTTACCGCCCGGGTCGCTGGCGATGTCCTGGAGGGGCTGGCACTGGTCGCCCCACCGCCCGTACCCATACAGTTTCGCGTCGGCCACCGACGCCTGAATCGTCGCGGCATGTCCGGGTTCCGCGCCACCGCCGGGGTATGAGTCGGCGTGGCCGCCCAAGGCTAGCTTTACCGCCAAATCCTGGCCCGGCCCGATCTGGTAGTCGGGCACTAGCACTACCCACCGGTTGCCGTGCTCATCTGTCCCGCCGGGTGTGACGGTCACCGGGTAGCCGTCCGGCGCCAACGCCCGCGCCCCCGCGAGCGCCGCGTCACCGCGACACGTGCCTGGCGGGTCGACGACTATCCCGGCGAGCCGCACCACCCTGCCGTCGGACAGCGTGTATGTGGCGGCGTCATGCCGGTTCACGATCGTCAACGGCGAGGGCCGCACCGGCACAGGCGCCACTGACGGCGCCGGCTGTTGGGCGGCTCGGGGTTCGGGCTGTTGCGCGTCGGCGCACGCACCGAACCCGAACAGTGCCACGAACACCGCGCCCAACCCGACCAGCCAACGCCCGCTGTGCTCCATCTTGACCCCCGTCGCCACCTGCCCGTTGTTCGCCGATCACGCCGCATGTGTTACCGCAGGGGGTGAATGGGTGGCAACGAACAGGCATGTCACCGACCTCACCCCCCAGGATGCCCGGAAACTGATCGGCGAGGAGACCGGTAACGCGTTCGCTCATCAGGACCAAGACCACCGCAACCGGACGAAGTTGGCGTCCGTCGTCATCACCCGATCGGGAAGCACGTTCGACTGACACCAACGAACCCTCGTTGCTTCGAGAGCGCAGTCAACGAATCATTGGTGGCTCAATCCTGGGGGGAAGATTTTGTGATCAAGTTCCGCATCGTTGTAGTGTCTACCGCAGTCGCCGCACTGGCAGGCAGGTCGTAATCAGCCCCGCGAACTGGACGGTCACGAAGATCGAGCCGGCGTCCGGGAGCCAGGTGAAGACGAACCAGACGGTCGTGTTGACCATGACGAAGTAACGAGGGTTCATCAGCCGATTTCGAGGCGTTCCGGAGACGGTCGAGTCACAGCCTTCTCTCCTGAGCCCGACCACCGAGTCGGCGATCTGAACCGCACGCGCGATCAAGCCTGTAACCAGGACAGGTCACCCCACGATGAGCCGGAGAGGTTGTCATCGACCGCTCGCCAGGAAGGTGCTCGGATGGGATTCTCGTTCAAGGTCGCACCAGGGGTCCGAGTTCGCGCATCCAGCCGGGGTGTGCGGACCAGCATCGGCCCGCGAGCGGCGCGCCTGCATGTGGGCGGCGGTCGGACCGGCGTCTCTACCGGCACGGGCCCGGTCAGCTTCTACACCTCGGTGTCTGGGAGCCGACCGCGTCCGCGCAGCGCTGGAGCGTCGCAACGCGCGCTCGCGCAAGCAGCGAAGCAGCAGCAGGCCGAGGAGATGCAAGCCGCGCTGAACAACGTGATGAACCTGCACCGGCAGCACTTCCCGCCTTCCACCGCCCCGACGGCGCCGCGGCTGCCACGACTCGACACCGCCGCAGTCAAGGCGAAGCACGAGAAGCGGGCACTCAGTGGGATCGGCCCGTTCCAGCGCACCGCTCGAAAAGATGCGCGGTCGACCGCTCTGGCTGCTGCCGAGCAGGAAATAGCCCAGCTCGAAGCTGAGCAGGAGATCCTGCAACAGCGGCGACAGAGCCAACTGGACCTCTGGTGGCGGGAACTCCAGCACAACAAGCCCGAGATCGTGCTCAACGTGCTCGCCGAGGCGTTCGAGGACAACGATGCTCCGGGGGCCGCCGTAGGTGTCATTGGCGACGAGGTGTCGCTGGTGATGGTCGCGCCTGATATCGACACTGTGCCGGAGCGCAAGCCTGACCTGACCCCAGCGGGCAATCTGACCCTGAAGAAGCTGACGAAAGCGCAACGGGGTGCCCTGCACAGCATGGTGGTCGCCTCGCATGTACTGCTCACCGTGCGCGAGGCACTTGCAGTGGCGCAGGGCCTGAACAGCGCCAGGATCGTTGTTCTTGAGCATTGCGGATTGGACGCATTCGGCAACGCGCGGGTCCAACCAGTGCTGGCCGCGGTCTTTCAGCGCCGACCCCTGGACAACGTGCAGTGGGACCGTGCCGACGCACTCAGCATCGTCCGCGACGCCTCCACCGAGGCGCTGATGAACATCCACCGAACCACCCACCACCTTGAGCCCCTCAACCTGGGCCAGCATCCCCAACTCGCGGAGCTTCTTGATCAGGTGGAAACGGGAGATCTGCTCAACCGCAGTTGATCTACTCGGGTGTGACCCCTGTAACACCTGATGAGTTGTGGCGATAGCTCCCGCAGGCAGAAGGAAATTCCGGGGGGAGCAGGGCCATGAGCGACGGGTTCATTGTGATCGGATGGGTGGTCACCGCCGCCGTAGTTACCGTGCTGTGGCGGCGTCGGCTGCCCGCGCGACCGGTGTGGCCCGGAGTCCTCGTCGGCCTCGCGCTGGGTCTGCTGTGGCCGCTCACCCTGTGGGTCGCAGTCGGCATGTGCTGGCACCAGCGTGGTCGCGCTGATGGCCGCTCCGCCGACGATCTCCCGACCCGGATCGCTCAGGCGCACGCCTTCCGTCAGCAGGCCGTGACCGAGGGCATGCCCGTCTCAGCGGCCTACTGGAGCGAGGAGGCCCAGCGGCTGACCGCGACCAGCGCGGTTGCGGCGCAACCACTCGGGCGCACCCGCACCGCGACCATCGTGGCGGTCTGCGCGGTGGGATCCGTGGTGTCCGTCAGCGCGTTGGGGGGAGGCGAGCCGCAACGGACGAGTGCGACCGCCCAGCCGTCGACCGCCGCCTCGAGCGTGGCGCCCGGCTACGCGGCGCCCGCGCCGGCGCCCGCGCTCGGCCAGGGCAACGCGACCACGCCAGTCGCCACCGAGTCCGCGACCGTCACGAAGATCATCGACGGAGACACTGTCGAGGTCAGCACGGTGGCCGCTGGACTGCTGACCGTCCGGGTGCTGGGGATCGACAGCCCCGAGGTGGCCGGCGTCGTGGAGTGCGGTGGGCCGGACGCGCGCGAGTTCGCTACTAGAATTCTGCTCGGACAGGCGGTCGAGCTGGCCATCGACCCCACACAGGACCGCACCGACCGGTACAGCCGCGCCCTGCGCTACGTCACCGTCGCCGGCCAGAACTACTCGGTCCTGGTCGCGGACGCCGGCTACGCCAGGGCCTACGTGTTCGCCAACCGGCCGGTGCAGGCACACCCGTGGATCCTGGCCGCCGAGAACCGGGCCCGCGCGGCCCAGCTGGGCATCTGGGGCGGATCCGTGGCCTGCTCCGAGGCCCCGCCCCCCGCGCAGCAGCCAGCGCCGCAGCCCGTGCGGCAACTGGCAGCCAAGCCCAAACCGAAGCCCGCGCCCGCCGCACCCGCCCCCGTCGTGCGAGAACCCGCCAGGAGCTCGGGCGGATCGGCGTACTACAAGAACTGTTCCGCCGCCCGCGCCGCCGGCGCCGCGCCGGTCCGCCGGGGCGACCCCGGATACGCCGGACACCTCGACCGCGACGGCGACGGCATCGGCTGCGAATGACCCTGCAACCACGGCACCAACGCCCAGCTCCTGCAGAGGAACGAGCTACTCGCTAACTCGTGTCTATCCGTCCGTCGGCCAGCTGCTCGGCGAGCAGGTGCGCGGTGACGCACTGGTGGATCTCGACGAGTGCGGCGGTCAAGTCTTGCGGGTCGAGGGTGCCGTCGGTGGTGAGTCCGGGGGTGTGCATCGCCTCCAGCTCGCCGTCGATACTCACGGCCAGGGTGTCGAGTTCGCCGGCAAGCAGCGCGACGCGGCCGGCGGTGAGTGCTTCGGTCCAGGTATAGGGCAAGCCGCTGGCGACGCCTTGGCGGTGAACGGTCGTGGCACTGATGGCGGTGATGCTCCAGCGGTGTTCCTGCGTGGTGTTCATGGGTGCAGCGTCGCCCGCGAGCTCGGGTGGTGGGAAGCGATCGCGCCCCGGATACTGCTCAAGGTGCCGCTGGGCGTCGAACCAGGCGTCACCGATGACGCGCCACGCCTGCTTGTCACACACCTGCCAGACCAGCCGGTCGACCCGGATACGCAGGTGTGCCGGGATCCCGTTCGCGTGCGCGGCCGGTACCCACTTCGTGGTGACCTCCACCGGCCCGGACAGCTGGACGCAGATGCCCAACGGGTAGCGCTCTGGGTCGGGGGCGAGCCAGGTTTGAGAGACCTGCTCGGGCAGCCGCTGGACCGCGAGGTACTGCGCAGCGTCCCAGTGCTGGCGGATCCGGGCGGCGACCGCAGGGTCGGTGAGGTAGACCAGCGCGTCCCCGATCCGGGCGCTGACCTGCCGCTCGGGTGTGCCGATCGCGTGCGGGTGGATGCCGGTGAGGACGGGGCCGGCGACGCGCAGCACGACCGCGAGCACGGTCGAGGTCACCCCGTGGTGTTCGGAGGGCTGGCGCCGGTGGGTGGGGTGGCTGGGCATGGTGGGTGCTCCCTGATGGGCCGGAGGTCCGCGACCGGGCCTGTCGGCCCGAGATGCGGGGGGCGGTGCCGTTGCCGCCTCCGCGTTGGAGCGCCCGGCAGCGGTCGCAGAGGCTCCGCGCCAAGGGATCAGGGTCGAAAGATCATGGCCGGGCCGGCAGGCCCCGCGCAGCGGCCCGCAGGGCGGCCATGATCTTTCGGCGCCCCTTGGGGTGGAGGGGCGACCGATGCGAAGCTCGGGCCGACAGGACCGGCCGATGCAGTCGGGTCCACCCAGGTTCTCGGCCGCGCGGCCCTGAGCGCCCTGCACTACGGGGTGTGCGCTCCCATCTGGCCCCGGCGGCGATGGGATCGGTGGCGGTTAAACTGCCTTCCGGACACATCGTCAGCCCGGGCCGGTCGTGCTGGCATGTGGACAACTACGGCGCGGGGATCGGTGGTTGACCTGCCGTTTCGCTAGGGTCGAGCCCAGGTTCGGATGCTGGGGGGCACGTTGGCGCAACGACCGACGACCGTGGACGAGGCCATCGCGTCGTTCGGCGCGGCGGCCATGAGCAAGTTGAACGCGGTATCGGTGCGGGGCGAGCCCGAGGATCAGCTGCGGAATCCGCTGGAGACCCTGCTGGCCGACCTCGCGGCGCTGGCCGGTCTGGACCCGGCGAAGCTGGTTCTGGTCGGGGAGTCATCGCTGGCCGAGATGCACACCCGCCCGGACTTCGCGGTCACCTACGACCACGCGCTCGTCGGGTACATCGAGGTCAAGGCCCCGGACAAGGGCACTGACCCTCGGCGGTTCCGGACGGGGCACGACAAGCAGCAGTGGCAGCGGCTCAGCGCGCTGCCCAACCTGATCTACACCAATGGCAACGGGTTCATCCTGCTCCGGGACGGCGAGGCCATCGGGGACGTCGAGCACCTGGTCGGCGATGTCCGCTCGTCCGGCTCGGACTTGCGGCCCAGCCCGGGTCTGCTGCCCCTGGTCGCCAACTTCCTGGGCTGGACGCCGAGTGCTCCCCGAACGACGCGCCAGCTCGCGCAGACCGCAGCCCGGTTGTGCCGGCTGCTGCGCGACGAGGTGAGTGAGCAGCTGGACCGCAAGGACGCTGCGCTCACCACCTTGGCTCAGGAGTGGAAGCAGCTGCTGTTCCCGAAGGCCACCGAATCCGAGTTCGCCGACGGCTACGCCCAGGCCGTGACGTTCGGGCTGCTGCTGGCTCGGGCCGAGAACATCCCGCTGGACGCCGGGATCGACGCGGCCGCCAGGAAGCTGGGCAAGAGCCACTCGCTGATCGGCACCGCGCTGCGCATCCTGACCGACGAAGCCGTGCAGTCCAAGACCCTGGTCACCTCGGTCCAGACCCTGACCCGGGTCCTCGCGGTGGTCGACTGGTCGACCCTGACCAAGGGCGACCCCGAGGCGTGGCTGTACTTCTACGAGCTGTTCCTGGCCGAGTACGACAGCGACCTGCGCCGCAAAACCGGCTCGTACTACACCCCACCCGAGGTGGTGGAGGCGATGACGGCGCTGGTCGACGAGGCCGTCCGCGGCCGACTGAGCGTGCCGGCCGGTCTCGCCGACGACGGCGTGACCATCGTCGACCCGGCCATGGGCACCGGCACATTCCTACTGTCGGTGGTGCGGACGATCGCCGGCCGCATCGAGGACGACCTCGGCGCCGGCGCGGTCCCGGGTGAGTTGTCCAAGGTGCTGCGCCGGGTGATCGGGTTCGAATTGCAGCTCGGCCCGTTTGCCGTCGCCCAGCTGCGGCTCCTCGCCGAACTCGTCGAACTCGGACTACCGGCGTCGGCCAGCCCGCCGCTACGCACCTACGCAACGAACACCCTGGACAACCCCTACGTGGAGGACGAGCACCTCGGGGTGTTCTACGAACCGATCGCCCGGTCCCGCCGCGAAGCCAACGAGATCAAGAAGGACGAGGCGGTCCTGGTCGTGCTCGGTAACCCGCCGTACCGGGAACGAGCCCGCACCGAGGGCGGTTGGATCGAGCAAGGCACCGAGGTCACGCGAGCTCTGCTACGCGATTTCGTCCCACCGCCCGACTGGGGAGTATCGGCGCACGTCAAACACCTCTACAACCACTACGTCTACTTCTGGCGATGGGCGCTGTGGAAGGTGTTTGAGCACCACGCCGAGGCCGATCGTGGCGTGATCTGCTTCATCACCGTCGCCGGATTCATCGACGGCCCCGGCTTCGCCCGAATGCGGGAGTGGATGCGGAGCAAGGCCGACGAGATCTGGGTCATCGACTGCTCCCCCGAAGGCCACCAACCCGCAGTCAGCTCCCGTGTGTTCGAGGCCGTCCAACAGCCGGTGTGCATCGTGCTCGCGGTGCGCGATGGATCCTCCGGCACCGGGTTGGCGCCGGTGCGGCATCGCACCCTGGCCGCCGGCAATCGGCGGGGCAAGTTCGACGAGTTGGCGGGGGTGTCGCTGGGCGACGGCGGCTGGCGCGACTGCGACCACGACGGCCGCGCCCCGTTCACACCCTCCGCTGAGAGCCGGTGGGCGAGTTTCCCCTCGCTCGACGACGTATTCACCTACTCCGGCTCCGGCACCATGCCAGGCCGAACCTGGGTCGTGGCTCCCGACGCTGACACCCTGCGGCAGCGGTGGCGAGCGCTGGTTAGCGCCAAACCGGAGCACAAGCCGGATCTGATGTCCGAGCACAAGCGAGACCGGCGGATCGATACCCGGCTCAAGGACAACCTGTCCGGCTACCCGGCCACCTCGAAATCGCTCGGGGAGGAGACCGGCGACGGCGCCGAGCCGTTGCGGATCGGGTACCGCTCCTTCGACCGTCAGTGGATCATCCCGGACAAGCGGCTGATCAATCAGCCCAACCCGCGACTGTGGGCCGCCCGGTCCGAGCAGCAGGTTCACCTCACCGCACTGAGTCGATCCTCGCCGACCGCCGGCCCAGGAGTGACCTTCTCGGCGCTGGTGCCCGATCTGGACCACTACAAGGGCAGCTTCGGTGGTCGGGCGTACCCGTTGTGGTTGGACGCGGGCGCCGCCACCTCCAACGTCCGGCCCGCGCTGCTCGCCTCGTTGGAAGCACGCTTCCAACGCCGGCCGACTGGACCGGACATCATGGCCTATCTGGCTGCGGTGTGCGCCCATCCCGGCTACCCGGCCACGTTCGCCGACGACCTGACCAACCCCGGCATTCGGGTTCCGATCACCACCGACGCCGAGTTGTTCGCCCAGGCCGCCGACTTGGGCCGACGGCTGATCTGGCTGCACGCGTACGGGCAACGCTTCGCTGACCCGGCGGCGGGGCGGCCCAAGGGCGCGCCCCGGATGGACAAGCCGCTTGCCCCCCGGGTGTCCGCTGAGTACCCGATGCCCACCGGCCCAGCCACCGACATGCCCGACGAGCTGCGCCATGACGCTGCCACCGGCCGCCTACATGTCGGATCCGGTGTCATCGAGCACGTCACTGCCGAGATGTGGCGCTACGAGGTTTCCGGGGTGCGGGTGCTGACCAAGTGGTTCAGCTACCGCCGGCGCAGCCGTGAGCGGCCCTCGATGGGCCGGCGGGTCTCCAAGCTGCTCGACATCCAGCCCGATCACTGGCTACCGGACTACACCCGCGACCTGATCGACCTGCTCAACGTGCTCGGTCTGCTGGTCGATCTCGAACCGCGCCAGGCCGAGATCTTGGACAAGATCCTCACCGGTCCGCTGCTCGACGTCGCCGATTTGGCACCGGCGCCATCCGGAGCCGGCGCATCTAGCCCTGGGAGCTCGAACGACACGTTGGCGATGTTCGATCTACCCGGCTTGGCGAACGAGCAAGAGTCGACGTGATGCCGCCACCATCGCGGCCAGAACCGGTGGGTGACGGCATTACGAAGGGCCGCGCACGGAGACCTCTCGCGGTCCCGCGTCCGGCCCTTCGTCGTTGTTGATCGCGTAGTTGTCCGGGTGTCAGGCCGGGGTGAAGGTGAGGTTGACTGCCCCGTCCGGGGCGATCGTCAGGTCGAGTCGACCGTCGCGGTTGACCGTGACGGGTCCGGGGGCGCGAGGGGGAGCATCGGCTCCCCCCATCCGGGCGTCGAACCACCTGATGAAGTCCTGGATCGAGCCGATCTGCGCCACCCGCTGATGGAGCGCGGTCTGCTCGTGGCCTCGCACGAACTCGCCAGCGAATATCTCGGCGCCGCAGCCGCAGCCACATGGCCAGCCGCCGATCGTGGTCTCGAAGTAGGTGACCGGGTTGCGCACCCGCGCACTGTCGGGGGTGGGCTTGCCGACGTACGCCTGGTGCACGGCGTGGTCCTCCGCGAGCGGCTCTCCTTCGATGATCTTGCGGCCTGGTTTGCCGGGCGCGTCCACGATGTCGTCGATCTTGGCGGCCATCACCACCTCGTGGGTGCCCGCGTATGAGAACAGCACGTAGCTCTCTCGCTGCGCCCGCGCTCCGAGCACCCAGTAACCTCGGTTGTTCCTCCAGTTCTGCATGATCGAGTCGTGCTCGCCCCACCCGTAGAAGGTCCGGTCGAGTGGGTCGGTCGGGTCGTTGGCGACCTGCTTGCCGGTGAGCGTGATGTGAAGCATTGGCGTACCCTCTCTGTCTAGTGAGCCCGTCTATCCGGGTAACAAGAGAGTGCCCGATGAGAGATACCTTTAACAAGTAGCAATCCCGAGTATCGGGGTAACGATCGGATCTCAGCGGTCCCGCTCGGCGGCGGGGCGCCCTCGGCTTCGCCAGACGACTCGCCCGGGCTTGCCCGGCGTTGATTTCCGGCGGTCACAGCAGGCCTCCGGTGGTGTGGCGGGTGGTCTCGGTGGGGTGTCCGGGGTGAGGCCGGTGCGGTCGAGCAGATCGGCCAGGGCGTGCCCGCGGATCTCGGTCAGCACGTGGCCCAGCTCGCCAGGCAGCGCAGCAGCCGGGCGGCCTCGGCCGAGCGCAGCTGCCCAACCCGGGAATAGTGGAAGGTGTCATCCACCGCCGCGAGCAGCGCGGCGGCCAGCCACACCGCGTCCTCGCGGGTCAGATCCACCGGGTGGGTTCCGGGCCGGCTGGGCTTGTAGTTCGTGTCCATCCGCACCAACTGGCGCCACCCGAGGTCAGCGGCCCACTCGATCTCCTCGGGGTGTGCCTCGACGTGCTCGGCCAACGCCGGGTCCTCCGCGCCGGCCAGGCTGACCGTGACCGTGTTGGCATAGCGGAACTCGGCGCCGGCCGGGGTGAAGCCCTCGACACTCGCGGTGAACGCCCGATCCCGGGCCGGGATAGGCGCGCGCTCCCCGCCCGGCTGGTCGGGCGACTGGTGGGTGGGCTCGGTCATGATCAGTCCTCCTCGGGTTCGAACGTGGTGTCGCAGATGCCGCATGTGATCGGCCCGGCCGCCAGCACCGACGGGGCGACCCGGATGCGTCTGCCACACCCGCACACACACGGCGGCGGGGCCTTCTTCGCCGGACCGGTGCTGTCGATCTCGACCGCCCGGTGCAGCCGCAACGCCCCGGCCAGCCCGGCGAGGGTGTTCGTGTAGGCGGTGGTTGTGGTGCCGGGGACGGTGGTGGGTGACCAGCCGATCCGGGGGTCCTTCGCCACGGTGATTCCGAGTTCCTCGGCCAAGGCCTTGAACCGGGCGTTGTGCCAGCGGCCCTGCCGGCTGGTGTCCTTGATCCCCCGGACATGCGCGAGGGCGTGCGCGGCCTCGTGCAGCAACGTGCCCAGCACCCCGACCGGGCCACGCAGCAGCCCCTCACCACCGATGAACACCTCCGGCAACCGACCCCCGTCCGGACCGGCGCCGACGCCGGCGTCCAGCCCGGTCTCGGCGTCCGGCCCGGTGTCGGGGTGGGTGTGCTGCCAGCGCATCGCGGCGAAATGCCCCAGCTTCAACCCGCCGGCCGCCGTCCCGGAGCCAGCGCCGACCACGATCACCGCCGCCGGTACCTCCGGGTGCCGGCCGCGGATGTCGGCCCATGCCCGCTCCAGCGCGGCAACCAACGGGCACTGATCGGCTGCGTTGACACCGCAGCGTCAACAGCCGTCGTCGCGGCGCTCACGCCGCCCACCGCCGCTCGCACCGAGTGATCGCGTCCTGGGCGCGGGCCAGCTCGCGGCGCTCGTTGGGGGTCATCCCACCCCGAACCCCGAACGTCACGTCCCGCTGGTCGAGGGCCTCGGTCAGGCACGCCGCCCGGACCGGGCAGGCGGCACAGACCCGCTTCGCGGCGTGCGGCGTCTGGCCGACCTCCGGGTAGAAGATCTCGGGGTCGGTTTCGCGGCACAGCGCGCTGTCGCGCCACCGCGAGTCGGTGTGCTGCTGCATGGCGGGCTCCAAGTCGGTGTGGTGCTGGCCCCGTTGTGCGGGGCGGCGGGCTGTGCCTGCCGCTTGGAGCTGCCCTGCAGCGCTCGTAGAGGCTCCGCGCCGAGTGGTTCCGGGGTGGTCCGGGCGGGTGGATCGCAGCTGTTCCGCGATTCACCCGGGCGGATCGGGCCGGGTTCCTCGGCGTGGAGGGGCGAGCGATGCAAGCTCGGGGCCAGGACCACACCCCGCCGAAGGCGGGTCGACCTTCGGTTCTCGGCCCGCCTGGCCTTGAGGGCAGACCCGACCCGCACACCGGCGCGACACGCTGGGCGCTAGCTCGGGAACGGCCCTGACCTGCGGTGCCACCGTGTGGGCATGGACGAGCAGGCGGTACTGCCCGGCTGGGTGCGGCCGACGCCGTATGAGCTGCGGGATCTGTCGTGCCTCGCTCTGGGGCTCGTGGTCGAGCAGCGGTCGCGGGATGCGTCCGGCATCGTCGCCGCGCTGGGGTGGTTGTGCGGGCTGCTGCGCGGCCCGGCTACCGGGCGCACGGAGGGCGCGGCGTCTCGGGACGTAGCGCTGTGCGAGTTGTGCGCAGCCGAATCGCTGCTCGGTGACGGCGCCCCACCGCCCCCGCTGGAGGAGGTGTGTCGGATACTCGGTGTGGAGTTCCGGACACCGATGCAGGTTGACGCCGGCTACGCCAGCGGAGTGTGGCGGACGCTGCATTGGGTGCTGGGTTCGGCCTCGACACCGCCGATGATCCTGCCGATCCGGGGTGCGGACGGCGCGGTGCTGGGTGAGGTCGCGATCTACGCCGAGCTGCTCGCGCGTATGGACGAGACGGCGGATGCCCGGCAGCGCGAGCAGGCCCGCACCGACGCTGCGGCGCTGGCGGCGGAGTCCCGGCGGCTGGCCGCGCGGATCGAGGACACCGCCGCGCGCGTCCGCGCCTGATCCGTCCCCGAACCGGCTACACATGGTCGACCCGCTCCAGCGCCGGCGCCCCGTCGTCGGTGGAGCGACCGTCCGAGTCGCCGGCCGTCTGGTCGTCGGTGTGCCAGCGGGCCAATTGCTCGGAGCGGGCTTCCTCGGCTTCGCGGGCCGCGTCGGCGGCGTCGCGTTGGTGCATTTCGACTAGGGCCCGGCCGGCTCGGCGGACGGAGTCCTTGGCCTCCTCGGCGGTGGTGACCCGGACGGTGTCCTCGTCGGCGCCGGCGTCTTCGTCGGCGGCCAGCTCGCGGATGTCGATGGTGTCGGGCGGTTGGACGTGCGCCTTGGCCTGGTCTGCCTCGGCCCGATCCACCTGGCCCTCCCCTACAGCGGCCGGGTCCCGCTCCGGAGCTGACTCGTCGATGTCCTGGGCGATGTCGGTTTCGGTGATCTCCCGGTGGGGGTCTTCGTCTCGGGTGGCCTGTTCCTGGGCGGCGAACCACTCCTCGGCGGTGACCCGCTCGTCCTCGCCGGTGGTGCTGGCGTGGCGGTTGGCGAGTTCGGCGTAGGCGCGGTCATGGGCGGCGCGGCTACCGGCGGTGTGCGCGTACCACTTGACCCAGACGTCATCGAGTTCGCGCAGCGGGCCGATCTGGCCTTCGAGGGTCTCGGCCAGCGCGGCGGATTCGCGGGCCTGTTGAGCGAGCTGGTCGCGCTCATCCGGAGCGGTGGCCGCGTGAGCTTGGGCGCCTTTCAGCTCGGCGGCCTGGCGGTGGTGCTGGGCGGCCTGAATCGTGCCGGCCAGCTCGTTGGCGACCCGGCGGGGCGCCCAGGGGATCTCGCGCTGGTAGGCGCGGATCCGCATCCGCAACTGCCCGTCGGACATGGCTTGTTCGTGGGTGTCGGCGTCGGAGCGGCCCAGCGCGCGGGAGGCGGCGCGCCAGGAGGCGTAGGCCTCGATCTGCCCGGATTTGGGCGGTGCCCCGAGAACATCGGTCGGGTCGTCCTGGCCGACCAGCTCGCGGTGACCAGCCACCACGCCGGCGCGCTCGACCCAGGCGGCCCGCTCGTGCGGGTCGGCGGGGAGCGGGCCGAACGCCTCGAGTGCCCACTGGGGTGGGTTGTCGGCGAGCTGGGCGCCCAGCTCGAGGCGGCGAGCGTCGCCGGCGTAGGCGATCTCGGCCAGCTGCGCGGCCAGACCACGGTCGTCGGTGGCCGGCACCCAGTCGGCGAACGTGGCGCCGGCGGGGTCGAAGGTGCGGCCGTGGGTGAGCCGGTGGACCAACACGTTGGAGATCTGCTGGGCGCTGTCCAGGGTCCGCCCACCCACGGCCTCGGTCAGAGCGGCGCGGGGGTCGCGGCCGGCGATCTCGATCCGGCGCAGGATCGGGGCGAGCTTGCGGCCGCCGTCCTCGGCGGCCAGGCGCCGGCGTTGGGCGATGGTGATCTCGCCGGTGGCGGCGAGCTCGTCGAGCCAGCCGGCGGTGCGTTCGGCGACGGTGACCTCGGCGACCGCGGCGAGCCGTTCGGCGGCGGTGCACACGCTCACCGCCTCGGCCGCGGATTCGTCGCCGTAGGCGGTGGCGGACTTCTCGGTGTCGCCGTTCTCCAGGATGGTCGCCAGGACCGCGCGGGGGTTGCGGGTCAGCGCGTGCGCGACCTCGCCCGGCGCGGCGTCCTCGGCGGCGGTGCGGGTGACGACGTAGAGGTGGTTGGCCTCCCGACCCCTGGTCGCGGCCGGGTAGAGCGCGGTCGCGGCGGTGTGGGCGGTGGCGATGGTGTGGCCGGTGTCGACGGTGAGGCCCTCCACCGCGTGCACCGTCGCGGCGTAGCCCAGGGTGAGGTCGTGTTCCACGTAGCCGGCGGGCAGCGTCATCCGCTCCCCGAGCACCTCGACGCCGTAGGGGCCGGCGAGGGTGACGATCGGGGCGACCACGATCGACCCGTCCTCGCGGGTGTCCAGCACCCGGTAGTGCTCGCGGGTGATCGGGCCGCGCCGGTTGCCGGCGTACCCGGCCAGCTCCCAGGCCAGGCGGCGGGCCTGCACCACGTCCCCGACGCCGGCGGTCGTGCCGTCCCGGCCCAGCACCAACCCGTCCTCGGCGACCCGCCCGAGGCTGACGAGCTGGGCGCGGAGGGTGGCGTTGATCCTGGCCGCCTGCTCGTTGGTGTCCACCACCAGCACCGAGTGCTTACCGGCGAGGGTGTCGGCCAGCCAGCCGTGCCCGGCCTGGTCCTCGGCGGTGTCGAGGGTGCCGCCGTCGCGAATGCGGCCCTCGCGGTGGTAGTCGTCCAGGCAGGCGGGGTCGCCGGCGCGCAGCCGCAGCGACGCCGCCCGTTCCCAGTCGTCGCGGAAGCGGCGGACCTCGGTCAGCTCGTAGAACGGTCCGCGCTCGACCAGCAGCTCGCCGATCCCGCCGGCGCCGACCGCGCCGAGTTGGCGGTGGTCCCCGACCAGCAGCAGCTTCGCCCCCACCGCCGCGACCCGGGCGTGCACCGCCGCGACCGCCGGGGCGTCGGCCATCGACGATTCGTCGATCACCACCAGATCCCCCGCGCCGAGCGTCCAGTCCTGATCGCCGTCGCGGGTGCGGCCCTCGGCCAGCCGGGCCTGCGTGGCCAACCAGGCGGCGGTGTTCGCCGCCGCCAGGCCCTCGGCCTGCAGGACTCCGGCGGCCTTCTGGCTGGTCGCCAACCCGAACACCCGCCCACCACCCGCTGGCGGCAGCGGGCCGTCGGCGGCCGGTGACGGCGTCCAGGTCGCCGGGTCGGCCCAGGCCTGGGCCAGCGCGCCGAGTACGAAGCTCTTGCCCGCGCCGGCCGGCCCGACCAGCGACTCCACCCGGGCGCCGGAGGTGAGGACCCCGGTCAGCACAGCCGCCTGGTCCGCGCCCAGCTCGATTCCCTGCTCGGCCAGCCGGGCGACGAACGCGCGGGCGTTCGCGGTCGAGGTGGCGCACGCGTCACGGCCCGTGGCGGCGGCCACCAGCAGCCGTTCGGTGTGCAGGTGCTCCGGTGTCGCGTAGCGCGCCCGGCCCGGCCCCTGGAAAGCCGAGCTGCCATCCGCCAACCGGAACTGTCGCGCCACCGCCACATCCCCCGGCTTGGCCTGGTCGAGCGGCACGGCCAGGGCGACTCCTTGTCGGGTGAGTTCGTCGAGCAGCGCGGCGATGCGGGCCGGGTCGGTGATCCCGAGGTAGTCCGGCAGCGCGTTGGAGATCTCCCGGGTCAGATCCGGCGCGGACCACTTCGCCTGCTTGGCCTGCACCGCCGCCAGCGCGGTCTCCACCACCTCACGCGGCGACCACGACTGCGGCTCCGGCCGCTCCCCCGCCGCCAGCGCGAGCGCCTCAAGCGCGACCTGCTCGAACCCGCCGCCCAGCTCGGCGGCGAGCTGGGCCTCGACCCGGTCCAGTCGCTGTTCGACCGTCTCGAACCCAGCCTTCGTACGGCGGGTGGTGAGGTTCGCCTGCCGGCACAACCGGTCGCGCTCCAACGCGGTCGGCGCCCGACCGTGCCGGGTCTCGAACGCGGCGACCAGCTCGGCAGCTCGCGGCCCGATCGCCCGGCTACGCGAGGACAACAGGTCCCGGACCGCTTGCGGCACCCCGACCAGCTCGCGGGCCTTGCCGTCCGGGCGGGTCGCCGACAGCACCCCCAGCGACGCCGCGAGGTGCTCTTCCGACGCCCGTTCACCGACCGCGGCGGCGGCCGGGCGGAACGCGTGGATCGCCCGCGAGTCCAGGGTCCGCCACACCCCGTCCGCGCACAGCACCCGGTTCAGGATCGTGTTGTGGATGTGCAGCTGCGGGTCGTGGTCGCGGGAGTCGTGCTGGAAGAACGAGGCGACGGTGAACCCGTGCGCGTCGATCCACTGCCCGCCGGCGCCGCCGTGATGACCGATCCTCGAGTAGCCGGCGTGCTCGGCCATGTAGGCCAGGGCGGCGTTGTTGCCCGCCCAGATCGCGTCCTCCACCGCCTTGCGCAGCACACCCCACGCGGCCCCCGAGTCCGGATCACCCGCCCGGCGGGCCGCGATCTCCTGGTGTTCGAACGCGGCGTGCAGCACCGTGATCGACTTCGGCACGCTGAACGTAGCGTCCAGGTAGGACACGTTGTGCCGGGCACGCTGTCCCGCCTCGACCCGCAGCTCGTCCCGCCGCTGCGCATCCGCGTCCGGCTCGGCCTCCAGCGCGGCCCGGTAGATCTCGTCCTCGGACAGGTAGTTCCGTCCGGCGTGTCCCAAGGTGGACGCGGTGTCCCACTGGGACGGATCACCGAACCGGGTGTCCCGGGGGTCGAGGAACCGCTCGTAGAGCCCGATCATGTCCTGGGTCTTGACCAACCCCGACAGGCCGAGCCGTTCCGCGCCGGCGCCGAACCAGCGCCCCGGCGGCTCCCCCTCGGCGACCGCGCCGGTGTAGTAGTTCTCCCGGCCCTCGCTGGTTGCGTCGGTGTAGTACCGCACCGAGTGCCCCGACCTGATCGTCAGCATCTCAGACGCACCTCTCTACCTGGTTCAAGATCGACACTGCGGTTTCGTCGTGCGCCACGGCCGGGGCGCCCGCAGGGCGACACGCCGGAGGCGCAACACGCCCACTGATCGGGATGCCTGGGTGTGCTGGGTTGTTCATCTCTTGCTTGTGAAGGTGGGTACTACTGGTTGTGACTGGTCTGGTTGCTGATCGTGAGTGGCGGAATCTGGCTGGTGGAGTGCTGGTGCTGGCGTGGTCGTTCGGTGTGGTGATCACTGGTCGGGTCCTTGGTCGGTGGGGTCGGTGACCACGTGCAGGCCGTTCGAGCGGTCGCGCAGGGTGGCGAGTTCGCGGGCGGCGGTGCCTCGGCCGACATCGGCCAGCTCGGCCAGCTCCCGGACAGTGGGCAGCGCGCCGGTCTGCGCGGCGTGTAGCTCGGCGACGGTGCGCGCGCGGTCGGCCTGGGACAGGGCCGGACGCGGCCCGACACCCCGTCCCGAGTCGAACCCACCCGGGAGCGCACGACGGTCGGGCGCTCCGTTCACGGCGTACGGCAACGGCTCCTGGTCGGCGCGGGACGGGACGGGCGGGACTTCCTCAATGGGACGCCCGAGAGCGTCCCGCTGAACCGCCGGCCCGTGGGACGGGCCACCCCTTCCCGGGACGGCCCCGGCCGGCGTTGACGCGTGCGTGTCAACCGGGGTGCGGGTGGTGCCGATCAGGAACAGAAGGTGCGCGGCGATCGCGGCCGCCACCGCCGGCCACGCGCCGACCCCGAACCGCAGCGCGGCCGGCGCCGGGGCCGCCTCCACACCGGCGGGTAGGAGAGCGCCGGCTAGGTAGGTCGCCTGCGCCAACCCCGACAGCCCGGCGGCCAGGACGACGACCGCCCAGGCGTAGCGGCGCCCGGAACCGTGCAGGCGGGTGGTGGCGGCGTAGGCGACCAGCGCGAGCCCGTCGGTGATCACCGGGTACAGCCACGCGATCCCGGCCGGCGTCCCGGAGCCGAGCGCGACCACGTACAACCCGTGCGCGGTAGCAGCGCCGGCCGCGACCACCACGACGAGCCCGGCGAGCCAGACGACCCACCGGCTTCGGCCGGTCTGCTGGCTGTCCGGCCGGAACTGCTGCTCGGCGTCGAGGTTCGTCATCGCCGGCCCTCCTTGAGTCGGCGGGTGGCCGCGTCCAGATCGGCCGCGCTGGGTGGCGGCGGTGGCTGGTCGCGGGCGGTGGTCCACCACCGCGCGATCGGCTCGACCGACCCGGCGCTGGGCGCGGTCGTCCGGCCGGCCAGATGGGCGTCGGCGGTGTGGTTCTCCAGCGAGCAGCTGCGCGACGCGGCGCGGATGCGGGTGACCACTCCCGGGCGGGAGCGCTCGTGCCAGTCCCCCGCCGCCGCGATCGTCCCGGTCTCCGGGCCGTAGGCGGCCTGCCAAGCCTGGTGTAGCCAGGCGAGCTCCTCGACCATGTCGGGGTGCCACAGCCAGCAGTCCGGCAGCTCCCGGGCGGCGATCGGGTAGCGCAGGTAGACCCGCCCGACCCAGTCGGCCAGCTCCCGCAGGGCCGTGGTCGCCAGCTCCGGGTCGGTGGACTCGGCGATCCAGGACACCGGCCGGACCGGATCGCGGCGCCGGCCGGCGCCGGCCAGGTCATCGAGGGCCTGGGCCAGCGTCGCGCCGAGCTGGTCGACCCGGGCGTGCAAGTCGGCCGCCTTGCGCACCGCGCGGCGCAGGGTCTCGACCTCCCGGGCCAGCCCGGCGACCACGTCGTGGCTGACCGGCTCGCCGGCGGCGTTGGGGGTGGGGGTGGGCATCAGTTCCACCGCCCGCGGTCGTTGTCGGCAACGTGACCGTTGTCGCTGGGCCGCTCCCCGGCCGACGAGCCCACCCGTTCGACGTCCGTGCCGGGCGCGCCGTCGGTGGGCCACGGTGTGGACAGGACCTGCACGACCGGCGGCCTGGCTGGCTCGGGCACCGACTCGGCGAGCGCCAGCCGCACTCCCGGTTCCTCCGTGGTCCTGCTCGGGCGACGGAAGCCGGCGACCCAGCCTGCGAGCTGCGCCCGGACCCGGGACGCCACGCCGCGCGCGGCACTGACCAGGGCCGACGTCCACCTGGTTGTCGCTGCCGCCACGCCTGCCCAGGTCAAGACCACCCGCCGGCGCAAAGCGTGCACCGGTCGAGCAATCCCAGCCGCGCAACCGGCGGCCACCGCGCGAGCCCGGACCGGGAGCGAGTTCGGCCGCTGCACCGCCCGGACGTCCGCCCGAGCCCAGGCCTTCTCCGCGTGCCCGACCACCGGCGGCATCCCGGAGGCGAACACCACCACCTTGTGCGGCGGCAACTGCGCGAGCTGCGCCGGCGCGAGCACCGGCACCTTCCGCACCGTGCGGGAGGCGACCCGGCCGTGCAGGTCCGTGGTGGTGACCGGCTCGTCGCGCTCCCCCGCCAGCGTCGACCAGTACGTCAGGTCATCCCGGTCACCAGTGCCACCGAACAGCACCTTCGACGCGGCGTTGTTGATGATCGTCGCCGCCCGAGCATCCCCGTACCGGTCGATCAACTGCGACCGCGACTGGAAACAGGCGATGATCACCACGCCGCGTCCACCCATGTCCGCGGACCACCGATCCAGCGGAACCGGCGAGATCAGCGCCGCCTCATCCAGCGCCAGCGTCAGCGGCGGGTCCAACCGGCCCGACGGTTGGTGCGCGGCCAGCCGGCGGGCCTCGCGTGCGATATAGCCGGTCAGCGCGCACACCAGCGGCGCGACCGGTGACTCCTCCCCGCCCAGCAGGTAGACGGTGGCCTTGTTGGCCATCAGCCACTCCACGGAGAATGGCTGGCCGCCGGTGGCGGCCGTCGCGGCCGCCGGATGGGTCAGCCACGCCAGCGCCGGCATGATCGTGGACGTGATCGACGTGCGGGTGCGCTCGTTGGTCCCGACGAACTGGGCGGCGTCGGCGACGAACGCCGGCTCCGGCGACTGGCGCAACAACTGCGCGAGCTGCCCCTCGAACCGGTCCGGGTCGGCCACCCAGGACTGGACCTCCTGCATCGAACACCCACCCAGCGCGGCGGCGTGCAGCAGCGCGGCCAGCACGCGACGCGCCTGGCCGTCCCAGTAGGCCCGATCCCCACCCGAGCCCCCGGCGCCGGCGTGCGAGGTGGCCGCGATCATGTCCGCCGCCCGCTCGGCCGCCGTCACCGGATCCGCGCACCCGGTCAACGGATCGAACGTGATCGTCGAGGCGAACCGCGCACCGCCCAGACCGACGGCGTTGAACACGAACACCGGACCCTTGCCCGCCCGCAGCTGCGCGGTGTGTGCGTGCAGGTCGGTGCGGGTCGAGGTGACCAGCACCGCGCCCGGAGCGTCGAGGATCCGCCCGATCAGCCACATCGACTTGCCCATCCGCGGCCCGCCGAACACCAGGATCACGTTCTCGATCGAGGACCACACGACCTGGAACCCGACCCGGCACAGTTGCGCCGCGACCTCGATCGTCGGCAACCGACGCCGCGCCCGTCGCGACATCCCAGCCAGCGAGGGCCGGACCGTGCCCGCCTTCGCCACCACCGCCCGCCGAGACGCCTTCCGGGCGATGTCGACCGAGGACGCGACGCCGGACTTTCGGCGCGAGCGGGCACCCCAGCGGGTCACCGTCGAGGCCGTGCGCGACCAGCGATGCCACACCACCAACCCGAGCAGCACCGCCGGCGGGATCAACATCGGCCAGGTGAGCTGCTGGGCGAGGGTCATCGCCGGCAGCACCGCGCCGGCCCCCAAGCCCAGGGCGAGCCGGCGGGCGTAGGCCCGCCACGCCAGCACCGCGCCACCGGCCAGCACACCGAAGATCACGACGGTGGAGACCGTCGAGGAGGCAAACACCGAACCGGACATGGCCAGGACTCCGTTCAACGCGACGACACTCGACTCGGGAAGAACCACGCTCGGGGCGCTCATTCGCGCCACCCCTCGATCGCCCGCCGGCTCGGCGGTTCTGCTGGGCTCGGGCGCTCTCCCGCCAGCGCCCCGTGCAGCAGGGACAGACGGAGCCGGTCGATCGGCTGCCCGGTCAGCGCCAGCACCGCGTCCTCGGCTTCACGACGGGCGCGCTCGGCGTCCCGCCGGGCATGCCGCTCCTGCGCCCAGCCCCAGACGGCGACCCCGGCAGCAACCAGCGCGAGGAACGCCACACCGATCATCACCGTCAGCAACACAACCTGGCCGCCATCGGCCGCCGGGGTGTTCACCACCACGGTCGTCGGTGGCTGTGCGGCGTCATCACACCCGGCGAGCAGCACCAGCACGATTCCGCCGGCAGCGAGCCGGAACCTCTTGCGCGCGGTCACGACTGGTCCTCCTCCACCGCAACGTGCCCGATGGCCGACCAGTAGGCGTTTGCCGCGCGCTCGGCCTTGGCCAGGAGCTGGCCGACCCGGCCCAGGTGCTCGACCGCCTCGGCCAACCGCTCCTCCGGCTGCTCGCCCGCGTCATCGCGCAGCACCCGGCCGTGGCCGTAGCCGGCGACCTGCCGACCGAGCACGCCGGTCAGGGCCTCCAGCGCGCGCAGCGTGTCCACCAACTCCGATGCCAGGCCGTAGAAGTCGCCGTGATCCGGGGTCGCCGAACGCTGGCTCACTACCGCCGAGCGCCACTCCCCGGAGCCGGCCGCAGCCGCCCGCACCGCCTGGCTCGTCCGCTCCCCCGAGGTCATGCCGCACCTCGCTCAGCCGTACGGATCTGCTGGGCCCACCGCAGGGCCGTCCGCTCCGACACCCCGAGCTCAGCCGCGACCACCGCCGGCGCCCGGCCAGCCGCGAGCGCGGCGCGACCCGCCTGGGCCCGCTCCCGAGGGGTGGCCTCCGGCGGCGGACCGACCCGCACCGGACGCGAGGCGCCGAGGCCGCGCCGCTCCTCCGCGCTCAACCCACCCGCAACCCCGTGCGGCAACGTGACCAGCGCCCAGGCCAGGCACTCCGACCGCACCGGGCACCCGGCACAGACCACCTTCGCCTCCGCGACCTGGCGCTCCTGCACCGGCCCGGACTCCGCGACCGGGAAGAACACCTCCGGGTCCACGTCGGCGCAGGCCGCGCGCATCCGCCACCCTGATCCGCCGGCGGTCATCGTCCAACCCCCGCAGTGGTCGTGCCCTGCCCCTGCGTCAGCGCCGGCGTAGCCGCGTTGTCCACCGCCGAGAACACCGCCGACACCACACCCGGCAGCCCCGAACCCACCGGCGTCGACACGATGAACAACACCGCGAGCGCCGAGAACACCGCCGCCGGACCAGCGGCCCGCGCCTTCACGCACAGCGTCGCCCCGCCAATCACCAACAAGATCAAGAGACCGACACCCGGCATCACCTTCACGCCCCCTTCGAGCTGCGCTGGGAGATCTCGGCCGGGTTGCACTCGGGCACCCAGCTGGCGGCGTCCACGACGCCGTTGTCCGCGACGGCGGCGTCGACCATGGAGTCGACGGCGCGGGCGGGCACGATCAGCCGGCCCCGGATACGGACGGCGGGGAACTCCCCCGCCGCGATCGCCCGGTAGACGGTCATCGAGGACATCCCGAACAAACGCGCCACCTCGGCGACGCTGTAGAACTGCGGCGCCGAGGGCGCCGACTCGGTACTGAGCGGCTGACCGCGCATGTGCGTCTCCTCTGTACATATGCCGTACGTGTACTGAACATGTTAGGAACGAGTCGCTAGCGGTGTCAATCGCTG
This sequence comes from Pseudonocardia sp., assembly GCA_029263115.1. Taxonomy (GTDB): domain Bacteria; phylum Actinomycetota; class Actinomycetes; order Mycobacteriales; family Pseudonocardiaceae; genus Pseudonocardia. Next base: position 28,997 of record JAJCYC010000175.1, read on the forward strand.
TCGCCTCGCGTAGCACCGAGATTGCGGCCGGGGACGGGGTCGGCGACAGATGACGCGAGGTGACGCCAGGTGACGCGAGTGATCGCGTCAGGTACTGATTTCCGCTGTTCAGCCCCATGACGGCACCTCGATCAGGAACAATGGCCACATGGGTAATCGGCTGGCACAGGCGCGCGCGGAGCGCGGCTGGAAGAAGGCCCGGCTGATCCACGAACTCCGAACCGCTGCGGCGCGTCGCAAGGAGAACCTGCCCAAGGACGAGAGCCTCAGCCGGCGAATCGCGGTCTGGGAGAACCAGGGCGGCGAGGTCGGCGACTTCTACCGGGACCTGCTGTGCGAGGTCTACGGACTACCGGCGGCCGAGCTTGGCCTGGGCGAGCTGCCGCCCGCGATCGCGGAACCCGAGCCGGTGGCCGCCGAGCTGGCGCAGCGGTTGACGTTCTCCAGGCTCGACGCCGGGCTCGTCGAGCTGCTGCAGGGCCAGACCCAGAGCATCCGGCTACTGGACCGCCGCCTCGGTGGCGCGGCAATCTTTCAGCAGACCAGCGCGCACGTCGACCACATCGAGCACCTGGTGCGCTACGCACTGCCCGGCGCGGATCGCGAAGCGGCCGCCGACGAGCTCGGCCAGGCCGCCGCGCTCGCCGGCTGGCAGGCGCTCGACATGGGCCAGCTCAACGAGGCGTGGCGACTGCACGAGCTGGCCAAGGCCGCCGCGCGGGACAGCGGGGTGACGGCCGGGCTCAGCTACGCGCGGGCGCAGCAGGGGTACGTCCTGCTCGACGCCGGCCGCCCCCGCGACGCCCTGCGCCTGGTCGAGGCCACCAAGGAGCAGACCGCCGGCGCCGTACCGGCCATGCTCCGGGCGTGGCTGCACGCGGCCGAGGGCGAGGTGCTGGCCACCCTCGGCGAGCGGGACGCGGCGCTCCGAGCGCTTGACCAAGCCCGGGCCGTCCTGCCCGAGCGAGCAGCCGGGAACGGCCTGCCGTACCTGATGCTCGACCTCGATCACCTGGAGCGCTGGCGCGGCCACTGCCTCGCGCGCCTCGGCGAGGCGGCGGCGATCGACAGTCTGACGTCGGCGCTGGACGGTATGGGCGAGGGCCGATACGGGCGGGCTGAGGCGAGCCTGCGCGTCGACCTCGCACTCGCGTTGCAGGCCCGAGGAGACGCGGTCGAGTCCCGAGCCCAGGCCCGGCGCGCCGCCGAGGTCGCCGGGCGCACGGGGTCGCAACGCCAGCGCCGACGGATCGCCGAGCTACTCCGCGCCGCGTGACGCCCGCACGCTCGGCCCGCTCAGCGCCAGAACGTGCAGCAGCCCAACCAGCGAACCCGAGCTGAGTACGCGCCCCTTGGCGATCAGCTCCGGGATCTCGGCCAGCGGCACCCACTCGAAGGTGCCCTCGTTGACCTCGCTCGCGTCCCCGATGCGCTCCGCGCCCCGCGCAAGGAACACGTGGTGCGCGCTCCGGGCAGTCCCGATCATCGGCTCGAAGGTGACCAGGTGCTCCAGCGAGCGCGCGCGGTACCCGGTCTCCTCCTCGATCTCCCGAGCGGCGGCCTCGGCGGGCTCCTCCCCGTCCTCGACCACACCGGCCGGCAGCTCCCAGTTCCACACATCCGGCACGAACCGATGCCGCCAGGCCAGAAGCACGTGCTCCCCGGCGTCGTCGAGCACCACCGCCATCGCCGCCGGCGGAAGGGTCACCGTGTGGTGCTCGAACCGGTCGCCGGACGGCTGCGAGATGTCCGCCAACCCGACCGTCACCCACCGGTTCTCGTAGATCGGGCGCTCGCTGTGCACAACCCAGCGGTCGGCGTCTTCGTCCGGTCGCGTCACCCTGCCGACCTTATGGGGTTCGGACAGCGGCCGTCAGCGAGAAGCGGGGAAAGCGCCGGCGCCGTGCCGGATCACAACCACGCCCAGCTCGGCGAGATGCCGGTAAGCCCGCCGCACCGTGTTCCGAGAGGCACCGAACTCGTCCATGAGCGCAGCCTCACTCGGCAGCGGATCCGCCGACGTGAACTCGCCAGCGTCGATCCGCGTCCGTAGTGCAGTCGCAATCCGCTCGTAGGCAGTGACTGGTTCGTGGTCCACTGGCGGTCTGCCTACGACTCGCCGTCCCTGACCTGGCACAACCTCGATCAGGCCTTCCTCAGCGAGAACCGCGAGCGCTGCGCGGGCCGTCCCGCGCGCGACGCCGTAATCCTCACTCAGCGCGAGCTCTGACGGCACCATCGCCCCGGCGGGCAGGTCGCCAGCCCGGACACGCTGACGCAGCTCGTCAGCGATCCGTCTGTAGGTACCGCGCTCCGCCGCCACGCCGCTCCTCTGCCTTTCGCTTTCCCCGCTGAGAGGTTATCGCCCACGAGATCCGCGGATCTGAGTCTCCTCTGGCGTTCAAGTTGACACCTGCCGGCACCGCACCGGCGCGGTGCCCATGCTGCCGCAGGCGCTCGCACGGCACGCGCGGCCCCAGCTGCTGCTGCCACCGCGACCAAGCACCGAGCAGGCCAAGTAACGTCCTCGGTTCTGCTATCGATCACAGCAGTGTCCAGGTTGATCGTCGGCCGTAGGAGATCAAGTGTCATCAGGACCAGTCGGAACGCCCTCGAAAGTTCCGCCCCCGAGTCCTGTCGAGCTTGCGATGTACGCCGCCGTAGCGGCACGACGAACTCAGTTCGATAACCTGATGTGGCAAGTACCTATACTAAGCATTACAGCGCAGGCCTTCTTATTCACAGTATCGCTCGGAGCTGACACAAGTCAAACTGCGCGGATAATCGCCGCATCTCTTTCGCTAATTACCACAATCCTCACACTGCAGCTGTTCGTGCGGCACCGCCAGTCAGAGATTGCGGACGCTCATTGGCTTGAAGATTATGAACAACGTTTCAATGGAGAATCATTTCACGGGGTCTCATGGCAGGCGAAGCGCAATGCCACCAGCCCTGCGGCGCAGCCGTTCTCGCCACTCGCTCGAGTCGGCGGGTTTAGGACTTGGTCGGCTGGACTCGCACTTTTCGGATTAGTGAGCATCATAATTCTCTTTATGGCAGTCGCAGTGCCAGCAACGCTGAAGGGCTGACGCTATTCGAGTCGCGCGGCAAGCTCTACTTGCCATTCAGCACGCGCCAGCACCTCATCGAAGGTGAGGATCTCTGGTTCGTAGAGATTCCGTCGGTAGATCTCAAACGAGCGATTCTTATCCTTGTTCACCCCCCCAAACTCGCCACGCATCTCAGTCGACCTCCCAATTACGAGGAACGATCGAGGACGGTGTAGAAAAGTTTCTTGCCCTGTCGTTGATCCATCCGTGGCCAGGTCGTCAAGGGACTCGCCGATCTGACTGGTAGCCAGATAGACAGTCTGCTGCACCTGGACAACGCCACCGCTCAACTCCGACGAAGGTGACCAGCAAGCAGGACGGTATGGCCTAGCGGCGAGCAAAGGTGTCATATGGTGCTTAATTTCAGCGAAGGCCATGTGACGGATTCCTCCCGCAGTTCTCAGAAGCGCATCAGTGCGCTTCCCCGCTCCTGAGATATCGAAGCCCGACACCACCTGCTCTAGTTTCGCAGCATTCCACGAGGTCATGAGCTGCGTTGATAGGCCGACCCCGAGCATCCAAGGATTCTCCTCAAAGAATGCCTGCCAGACTTTCTCGCTACCACCAAGTCTCGCCTGTTGATCAGCAAACAAGGATTCATCATCCAAGAGTTCGCGAAAATAGGCGAGCCGCTCTCGCCTACTGGCCAATGCGATGAGGTCTCTCGCCGACTCGTCCTGTGCGATCAGCTCTCGGAACTGCTCCCTGTTTCTTTCGTATGCTGTACTCACCGCCTCGGGATCGGCGAGCACTTCATCTAAGAGACTGTCGTCGATCCGAACCGTGCGCGGACCCTCGACATCAAACTGATGCAGATTGGCAAGCAGCCCCACCAGGCGCATCGCTTCATCTCTCTTCAAGTTCAAAATCGGTTCAAGCTTGACCGAGCCATCAGAGTAAGTGCGCACACGCTCTATCCATAGCTCCTTGACCTTGCTAGCCTCTCGAGCTACGAGCAATTTCAACTGTACTCGTCCAGTTGGGCTCGACATGACCACAAGCTCCTCACTGGCCGAATGGGAACACGCGAGAACCTCCCCGACATCGAACACTTTGGAAATAAAGCGGGCAGGTTGACCAAAGTCACGAGAATGCTGACTACGTATAGGGAATGACTTGCTCAAGTATGTGCGCCACGGAAAACGTCCCGCTGCATACTTGGCAGGATCTCGGTCGTCGAAGAATTCGTCTATGTCCGTGAAGTTCACAAGGCCACGGTGAGGCTCGGGTCCTTCCGCCATAACCCTCCTGTCGAACTACCGCCACGTTCGAGCGACCGCACTCACTCAGCGTAGCGGTGGCCCACCTGACCGCGAAGCATGGGACGACGCGTGAGGTCGTAATGCGCTCGGCGGGCGGGAGGGAGTCTCCAAGATTGTCAGAGGCTCGATGGGCGGGCGGCCGGTCGTGGCGGCCTCCGCGCCCAGTGTCGTGACACCATCCATGACACGAAATAGTGTCAACTGCCGCGCCCAGGGGTGTCACGGAGACCTTCCGCGAGGTCATAGTTGCTGGTAGATGCCCTAGGCAACGAGGTCTGCCCGCCTTCTAATCCGACGGTCGCAGGTTCGAATCCTGCCGGGGGCACCCAGGTCAGAGACTTCTCACCCACCTCCAGCAGGGTGACGTGGAGCTATATGTGGATCGAACGGTTAACCTTCGCCCCATGGCTCCACGTGCCGGCGCCCGGAAACGGACCCGGGGTGAGATCGAGACGCTTCCCAGTGGCTCGTGCCGGGTGCGGGTCTACGCGGGTGTCGATCCCATCAGTGACAAGCGGCACTATCTGACTGAGGTGGCGCCGCCCGGCCCTCGGGCGGCGAAGGACGCCGAGAAGGTCCGAACCAGATTGCTCGCCGAGGTCGACGAGCGTCGGAATCCTCGGACCAAGGCGACCGTCGGCCAGCTGCTCGATCGGTACCTCGAGGTGCTCACGGTCGAGGACACCACGCGTCAGGGTTATGAAGGCTGATCCGGAATTACATCCGGCCGATTCTCGGCTCATTGTCGATCGGTCGGGTCGACGGCGAGACGCTCGACTCCTTCTACTCCGTTTTGCTGCGGTGCCGAGCCCGGTGCGCGCGGAAGTCGTTCGTCGAGCACCGGGTCGAGGCCCAATACCAGTAACTTAGCCCTAAGTTACCGGTATTGGGTCGAGGCCAACCACGAGTGCGACAACCGCTGCGGTCCGCACCAGTGCCAGCCGCTCAAGAGCGCGACCGTCCGGCAGATCCACATGGTGCTGAACGGAGCCTTCAGCCGCGCCGTCCGGTGGCGCTGGATCGGAACGAACCTGGTCAAGCAGGCCCAGGCGCCGGCAGCCTCCAACCCTGAGCCGCAACCGCCATCGCCTGCCCAGGCTGCGGCCACTGCGGCCGAGGCGTGGGCCGATCCCGACTGGGGCATGCTGGTGTGGCTTGCCATGACCACGGGCGCCCGACGCGGCGAGCTGTGCGCGCTGCGCTGGGACCGCATCGACTTCTCGACCGGCGTGGTGGACATCCGCGCCAGCATCGGACACATCAAGACCCGGGTGTGGGAGAAGGACACCAAGACCCACCAGCGCCGCCGGATCGTTCCCGACGCGCAGACACTCGCCCTGCTGCGGGCCTATCTGCGGCACGTCGCCGGCCGTGCGGCAGCGCTCGACGTCGAGCTGCGCACCGACGCCTTCGTCTTCTCCCGCTCCCCCGACTGCCTCACCCCGCTCAAGCCCGGGTCGGTCACCCAGCGGTACACCAGGATGTGCACCCGGCTCGGCTGGGACCTGCACCTGCACCAGCTGCGCCACTACTGCCACCGAGCTCATCTCCGCCGGTGTCGAAGCCCGCACCGTGGCGGGTCGGCTCGGCCATGCCGGGGGCGGCACGACCACGCTGCGGGTCTACAGCGCGTGGGTTGCCGAAGCCGACCAGCGAGCGGCGTCGTCGCTCGCGGCCCGGATGCCAGAGCTGCCGAGGGCCGCAGCCGTAGGCGGGGTGCTCGCCCTTCCGGTACCCGACGGAAGCCCGCGAGCGCGCCGAGCAGTAGCCGCGGAACGCGCCGAACGGGATCCTCCGCCGTGAGCGTCGCGTTCGGCGCGTTCGGTCAGCCGAGGACATGGCTGACCAGGAACGCCGCGATGAAGCCCGCGCAGGTGATCAACCCCACGGAGTTCCCGGCATTCTGGTAGCTCTCGGGCATCATCGTGTCGGCCAGCATCGTCAGGATCGCCCCGGCAGCGAAGGTCTGGACAAGCGCGACCGTCGCCGGCGACGCACCACCGAGCAGCCCGTAACCTGCCGCCGCCGAGACCGCAGCGATCACCGCGACCGCGAGCCACAAGCCGAGAATCCAGCGCACGGATCGTCCCGCTCTACGAAGACCGACCGCCGCGGACAGCGACTCCGGCACGTTCGACAGGAACACCGCCGCCACCACCGCTGACACCCACCCCCTGCCCGTCGGTGAGTGACACCCCGATCGCCGCGGACTCCGGGATCCCGTCCAACATCGCCCCCAGCACGATCGCCCCGGCCACCCCACCGGCCTGCCGACCGTCCGAGCGCTTGCGGTCCGCCCCGCCGCGATGGTCCAGGATCCAGTCGCCGGCATAGAACGTCAGCGCCCCGCCGAGCAGCCCACCCACGACCGGCCACGCTCCGGCGGCGCGGAAACCCTCCTCGACCAGGTCGAACGCCACAGCCGAGATGAGCACCCCGGCTCCGAACGCCATCACCGCGCCGATCACCCGCGACGGGATCCCCGGCCAGGCCAGCCCCAACCCCGCACCGACCACCAAAGCGACTCCGCCGACGAACCCCCAGAACGCCGCCTCCCACATGTCGACCTCTTACCCGGATCAGTCGCTGTCCAAGCGACCGGACGCGGGCGGCGACGTCCGGCTGGCGCGGCCCCTCCTCGCCGCCGGAGATATCAGGTCTCGGCGCCGAAGGCAGCGGGGAGCTGACCCTGGCCCCAGGGGCCGCAGGCGTGCAAAGCTTTGCGGGCCGCAAAAATCGTCCGTAGCGTTGAAGTTCGGCTGGCCGCGACACCTGGGGTCGCTCAGCTCAAGGCCTCGGCGGTCCCAACGGGCTCCGGCGGCTTTGACGGTGTCCTCGTCCCAGTATGGGACGTCCAGCCCGGCCCGTCCCGGCTCTTCGCGGATCATGGGTTGTGCCTCCGGTTCAGCCTGCCGGCCTGCGACCTGGCCGAGTTCAGCCAGGCTTCGTAGACCACCTCCAGTAGATCCCACTCCCGGGCGGCCAGCGCTGCCGAGCCGGTCCGTGGACCTGGTTCGGCCACAACATCCAGGTCGGGAGTGCCCGCCGATACCACTCCGACGTCGAGGATCGCGGCGTCGACCAGCACCGCCAACACCTCGCGAGAGCTGATCGGGTCACGACCGCGCGCTGTGCGTAGGCGGCCAGCAACGGCGCGTCCCGGGTCGTCCATCGGGCATCCGACCCGGTGACCAGCGCGCACCGCCGGGCCACCCACCGGAGCCGGCGCGCCGTCGGCCAGCCACCCGGTCAGCTGCTCGCGCGGACCTTCAACTCGAGCTCTACCGGCGCAACGCCGAGCAGAGTGTGATGCTGCTGCATTCGACCTCGTGGCGGGTCGACGGCCCACACCTGATCTTGACCTACATGGCGGTGCTGAGTAACTCTGGCACCGTTCTCGATCAGTGGAAGGACGCGCGGCCGATCAGCCTTCCCCTGGTCGAGGCCGTGGGAAAGCCGCCGACACACGCGCCGGCCGAGGCTCCCGCCCCGCGCCACATCGATGTGCTCATGCACGGCCTTCGCCATTTCGCTCATGGCCACCGACGCGACCTCTGCCGCCGCGCTCACGGAGCCGTGGCCGACGCACCTGCGTCCGCTGCAACCCGCCCTCGCTGGCCTTTACGACCAGGTGCACTCCGGGTAGCGGCAGGATGCGCACCAGGCGCCCGCCCTGAGGGCCGCTGCTCGTCGGACGGACCTCCTGCCTTCGCGACATCGCCGGCGACGAGTCATCTCGTCTCGTCGCCGGCGGGTAGGACGCTTTTCAGGGAAGTGCCGTTCTACTGCTCCGCGCGCTGCTTCGCCTCGGCGGCGGTGGCCTTCGCGCGAGCCTTCTCGGCTTCGGCTTCCTTCGTTGCGACCTCGCGCTGCGCCTCGGCCTTGTCCTGCTGTGCCTCGCCCTCCCGCTTGAGCGGGTCGTTACCGGTGAGGATGCCGGCGGCTTCCTTGGTCTTGCCCTTCACGTCCTCGACGACGCCCTTGATCCCTGATTCCGGACCGCTGTCCTTGTCCGCCATCTCTTCCTCCACAGCTTCGTTGGTGTACCGAGCGGTTCGCCGCACTCACCCGAAGCAACCGGGTTCCTAGACGACCGTGCGGGACTACCCTTGACCAGGAGATATCACACATCGGTCTGCCTACGGTCCGAGGCACCGCCTGGTCCGTGTCCAGCCCGTGCGCTCACACGCTGCGCCCGAGGGATGGCCGGGTGATGATTCGGCGGCATCGCATGTCGTCCGCCGGCTTGGATCCGGACACCGACCTCGCCCGGCCCGGGCCAGAAAGCCGAGGAACCCATGCTCGTCGCGTTCTTGACCAAGCGTATCCACCTCTGGCTGCTGCTCGCGCTCGGCTCACCCGTACTGGCTTGGCTGTTGGGCTTCATCGGCGACCGCATCGAAGCCCGCACCGGACCCACCCGCGTCACGCGCACCTTGCACAAGGCTCGGGGCTGGCTCACCCGCCGAACCCGAGGACCTCTCGCCGACAAGCAGCGGGCCGATGTGGTCTCCCCGTGACAAAGCAAATCGCGATCGTGACCTCGCCGTGCTGGCCTCCCAATACCAGTAACTTAGGCACGTCGCTTGATGTTGATCAGGTCTGGTGGGGGTTGGACGAGGTGTCGGTCGATGGGTTTCTTGGTGGGGAAGGGAGTGCGGTGGGTTTGGCGGACGACGCGCGGGTTGTGTCGTCGGCG
>JAJCYC010000176.1 GCA_029263115.1 Pseudonocardia sp.
CCGGATCACGGCCTGGGACGGCACCACGGAGCACCACGCAGCCCAGCTGAACCGCATCCCGACCCCCTCCAGGAGCCCGCATGACCCGCCTACCGAGCAGATCTCAGTCCCGAACCGGCTGTTCGACACCGGCCACCTAGAACCACATGCCGGAGGTGAGGCGGGCCGGCCGCTGGGTCACCGGCCATTCGTCACCCTCGGTAGCGCGCCACCGGAATGCCTCGGCGGCCGCGCTCTGCACCAGGTCGGACTCGGGGAGCCGCCATCCGCACCCCGACGGGGCGACCCGCCAGTGCACCAGGCCGTCCGCCATCTCCGAGGGCGGCGCCATCACCCAGGAGCCGGCGCCGTGCAGCACCACCTCGGTGCGGGCCGCCAACTCCGGGTGCAGCGACGTGCCGGGGGTGACCGGGAACCACCACCGACCGGACGGGGTCGCGGCCAGCGCCGCGACCACCCCGCACCGGCGCAGCGAACCGGCCACCCGCCGGCCGATCCGGGCGGGCATCTCGACGACGTCGAGCGCCTCGCCGGTGGCCACCAGCACGGAGAACGGGGAGCGCGACCACCAGAGGCTGACCTGCGACGGGTCCGTGGTCGCCGCCGTGACCCCGCCGTTGATCGCCGGAACCGAGTCCCACCCGGGAGCCTGGGACAGGTCCGTGGTGATCCCGGTGACCGGCTCGGACGGGATGCCCCGCCAGCCGCCGCCCTGCCACCAGGTGCCCGGGAGCACCGGCCAGCCGTGGTCGACCAGGCCGAGCGCACCGGCCCGCAGCTCAGCGCCGTAGACCGCTCGTGAGCTGTTCCACCACGACATCGCTGCCTCCTACGACCACGGCCGCCGGACCGGTCCGGGGGTTGACCGGCGTCGGCGAATCATGCTTCGCCACTCACCTCTGACGTGAAGAACAACACATCGACGGGCAACACGTCGCGTCGCAGCGGGGCGACAGCGCTCACTGGATGTGACGACGAGACGAGCGGGGCGAACGGCCGTCACTCCTGCGGGACAGCCCGGAGCCGGCGGGTGACCGGCCGGTCGCCGAAGATCGGCGGCTGCTCCGGATGGCTGCACGCGGCGGGCGGCAACCGCCTGCCGCACACGGACCGGAGTCACCGGTACCCCCGGACGGGCCAGTACACCGGTGGTCGCACGCCACGCGGACGCCGAACGGCCCCGGATCCACAGTGGATCCGGGGCCGTTCGACGGGTTGGTCGGCCAGCTGGTTCTCCTCAGATGACCTGGACCGAGTCGGCCTGCGGGCCCTTGGCCCCCTGGCTCGCCTCGAACGACACCCGCTGGTTCTCTTCGAGGCTGCGGTAGCCGTCGCCCTGGATCGCCGAGTAGTGGACGAAGACGTCCGGGCCGTTGTCATCGGTGGAAATGAATCCGTAGCCCTTTTCGGCGTTGAACCATTTCACAGTGCCCTGAGCCATGTCTCTCCTGAATCACGTCCGGTGCCGGGCCAGCACCGCGCCGGCCCGGTGTTGCGGCAGGCCACCGCGTTCTTCGCCAGGCGAGGGAAGCACGAAGCCCGGTGTCACGCTCCACGGACGCTTCGCAACGATCGAGGAAAACACGACTGCAACGCGGATCACGCTACCACAGCGGGCGACGACCTAGATCATCTCGGGGCGAGGATCATCCGGTTGGCGTGGTCAGCGGTCCGGCTCCAACAGGAGCACCAGCAGGGTCACCACCGCGATCGCCACCATGGCGACACCGGCGGCGATAAGCATGGCGCAGAGTACCCGACACCGCCCGCGACCGACCGGTCCGGCCCGTGCCAGGCCGGCCGGGTGAGCCTCACCGAGATCGTCAACGACCAGCTGCGCCTGGTCGCCCGCCCAGTCGGGATGCCCACCGACGCCGACTTCGAGCACACCCGGGAGCCCGTGGCGGAACCCGCCGACGGCCGGTTCATGGTGCGGTCTCGCACGTGTCGCTCGACCCGGCGATGCGCGGCTGGATGGACGACCGCCGCTCCTACGTGCCGCCGATCGGCCTGGGCGAGGTGATGCGGTCCTTCGGCGCCGGCGAGGTGGTGGCCTCGCGGCACCCGGGCTTCTTGGTCGGCGACACGGTCACTCACCGATTACGCCGAGCGGTTCGGTGAGGCCACCGCCGCGCTGGCCGGCCGGCTGCGCGAGGGGCGGCTGCGGTCGCGGGCGGACGTGGTGGCGGGCTCGGTCACCGACTTCCCGGGCACGTTGGCCCGGCTGTTTCGCGGCGACAACATCGGCAAGCTGATCCTCGAGCTCGACTGAGCCGCCAGCGAGTGAGCATCGCAGCGAGCGCCAGCGAGCCAGGAGCGCAGCGAGCGCCAGCGGCGAACCGTCGGCACCGAGCCGCCCGACCGGGTGATCCGGTCATCAGTTCGTCGAGCGCGGCCGATTCCAGACCGAATTTGTGGTCAACTCGGGTACTGGGCCCGAACCGCGGTCCGCCCGAGCATGTGAGGAGCGTCCCCGATGTCCGTCCCGACCGGCTACCGCCACGTCGCCACCTTCTGCGGCAGCTGCAACTGTGGGTGCCCGGAGCTGTTCGTCGACGAGTCGGCCGGCGCCGAGCGTCGGATCGTGATCACCGACGACTTCGGGCAGCGGATCCAGATGAGCGTGGAGCAGCTGTGCGACCTCGTCTCCGACGTCAAGGGCGGCGTGCTGGACGAGCTGCTGGCGCCGACCGGGTCCTGAGCGCGCTCAGGACCCGTCCTGCTTGGCCACCCGGGCCAGGTGCTCGCCGAGTACGTCGGCCACGTGGTGCTCCATGGAGTGCGCCAGGATGCCCTGCACCGAGCTCATCGCCAGCTGGCGCAACCGCTGCAGCAGCTCGGTCGCGTCGGTCACCTGGTCGGCGCGGGGCAGCCACGACTGGCCGTTCTCACCGATCAGCCGGGCGGCGCCGGCCTCCACCATCCGCCGGGCGATGTCGTCGATGGCCGGCGCTATCGCCTCGTGCAGCGCGAGCACGTCGGTGATCCGGAAGCCGTGCCCGACCAGCTCGACGAACACGTTGAGCAACTGCGGGCTGGGCACCAGGCACTGCTCACCCTCGGGCTTGAGCACCCGCAGCCGCACCAGCCGGTCGAACACCCCGGGGTCGTCGGCCGGTAGCGAGGCCCGGATCGTCGCTGTCGGCAGGTAGATCGGGATCTCGTCGGTCCACGGGCTGTTCACCGCCTGCTCGAAGCCGAGCACCTCGGCCAGGTTGCGCCCGGCCTGCCAGCCCTCCAGCAGCTCGGCGATCTGCGCGGAGGCGTAGCCGCGGTCGTGCAGCGAGGTGATCAGCCGCAGCCGGGCCAGGTGGACGTCGGTGTAGATGCCCACCCGGCCGCGCTTCAGCGGCGCCGGCAACAGCCCACGCTCCTGGTAGGCGCGGACGTTGCGGCTGGTGGTGCCGGCGATCCTGGCTAGCTCGTCGATCCGGTACTCAGCCATCGACCCGCTCCGCTCGCCCAGCCACTGGCCCGCTCCGCCCGGGTCGCCCCGCTCGCCTCGTCTCGTCCGGTTTCCTCGATCAGCCTACCCCTTCCAATGTGCCATTGAGCACTGTTACATTCCGGTCGGCGCGGCAAATGGGGCCGACCGGTACGCACGACGAGGTGGTCGACGGTGGCGGGTCTACGGAACGTTCCGGAACTGGTGGTGATCACCGGCGCCGGGGCCGGCATCGGACGGGCCACGGCGGTCGCGTTCGCCGAACTCGGGTCGCGGGTGGTGTGCGCGGACATCGACCTGGCCGCGGCAGGCGAGACAGCCGCGCTGGTCGGCGGCGTGGCCCGGCAGCTGGACGTGGCCGACGCGGATGCCTGGGAGCACTTCGGGGCCTGGGTGCGGGCCGAGTGCGGCGTGCCGGACGTGGTGGTCAACAACGCCGGCATCGGGATGGGCGGGCCCTTCCTGGAGCACACCGCCCAGGACTGGCGGCGGATCGTGGACGTCAACCTGCTCGGCGTGGTACACGGCTGCCGGGTGTTCGGCCGCCAGCTCGCCGAGCGCAACCGCGATCCCGCGTCGGCCCGGCGGGGCCACCTGGTGAACCTGGCGTCGGCGGCCGCGTTCACCCCGAGCCGGGGTCTGCCGGCGTACGTGGCCACCAAGGCCGCCGTGCTGATGCTGTCCGAGGCGCTGCGCGCGGAGATGGCCGAGCACGACGTGGGGGTCAGCGCGATCTGCCCGGGGTTCATCGCCACCGACATCTACTCCGCCACCACCTGGGTCGGCGAGGCCGGGGCGGCGGCCCTGCACCGGGGCGCGGCGCTGACCGGGCTGTTCGGCCGGTTCGCCCCGGGCCCGGACCTGGTGGCCCGGCGCATCGTGCTGGCGGTGCGCTGGGACGTGCCGGTGCTGCCGGTGACCGTCGGCGCGTGGCTGGCCTACGGCACCTACCACCTGACCACCCCGCTGATGCGGCTGGCCGCCCGGGTCGGCGACGAGCAGACCATGCGCTGGCTGGACGGGCTCGCCCGGCGGCTCGGCGACCCGCCCGCGAACGCCGCCGTGCGGGTCGTGAGTGAGAAGACCCGCCAGAACGGTGTGACGCACGCACAGGTGGTGGCCCGATGACCAGAGCACGTACGGTGCCCGACCGCGAGACCACCGCCGGCAAGCTGCTCGCGGCGTCGCGCAAGCACAGCTTCGACCCCGAGATCGAGCTGGACTGGGCTGTGCCCTGGGAGCCGGACACCTTCTTCGCCCCGGAGCAGATCTCCTCGCTGTACGGCACCCCGATCTGGAACGGTCTGAGCCGCGACCACCGCATCGAGCTGACCCGCTGCGAGCTGGCCAACAACCTCGGCTTCGGGGTCTGGGTGGAGACGCTGTTCGTGCAGATGCTGGCCCGGCACTCGCTCGGCTTCGACCCGCGCTCCGCGCATCTGCGCTACGCGCTCACCGAGATCGGCGACGAGACCCGGCACTCCGGGATGTTCTCCCGGTTGCTGGTCAAGCTCGACCGGGGGCCCTACACCTACAACCTGGTGGACCGCACCGCCACCGACCTGCTGCGGGCGCTGTCCACCGAACCGCTGGCGTTCGTCGCGGTGCTGTTCGTCGAGGAGATCTTCGACGCGCTGCAGCGGATCGGCATGCGCGACGAGACGATCCAGCCGCTGAGCCGGCAGGCCTTCCGGATCCACGTGGTGGAGGAGGCCCGGCACATGCGCTACGCCCGGGAGGAGCTGTTCCGGGTGATCCCCCGACTGCCCCGGGTGCGCCGGGAGGCGCTCGCGCTGGCGGTGGCGTTCGGGATCGGGCTGGTCGAGCGGTGCTGGCGCACCCCGGCGATGTACGCCGAGGCCGGGCTCGACCCCCGCGAGGCCGCGCGGGCGGCCGCCACCAACCCGGCCTGGCGGACGCTGCTGCAGGAGTGCGTCGACCGGTTCAGCCCGGTGTACGACGAGCTGGGGCTGATCACGCCGGTGTCCCGCGCGGTGTGGCGGGCCCAGGGGTTCACGGTATGACCGGGCCGTCCGGTTCCGCCCGCGACGTGCGGGTGCTGGTGATCGGTGCCGGGCCTTCGGGCATCGCCACCGCGATTGCGCTGCGCGAGGCCGGGGTGCACGACTACCTGGTGCTCGAACAGGGCACCGACGTGGGCGGCACCTGGCGGGACAACACCTACCCCGGCTGCGGCTGCGACGTGCCGTCCGCCTGGTACTCCTACTCGTTCGACCCGAATCCGTTCTGGAGCCGCTTCTACAGCCGCCAGCCGGAGATCCTGCGCTACTTCCGGGCCAGCGCCCGCCGGCACGGCGTCCACCAGGACATCCGGTTCGGGGTCCGAGTGCTGCGCGCCGACTGGGACGACCGGACCCACCGGTGGACGGTACGGACCACCGACGGCGAGTACACCGCGTCCGTGCTGGCCGCCGCGCCGGGCCCGCTGCAGGAGCCTGCGCTGCCGAAGGTGCCCGGGCTGGACGACTTCCGGGGCACCGTGTTCCACTCCGCGCGCTGGGACCACGAGCACGACCTGTCCGGCCGGCGGGTGGCGGTGGTCGGCACCGGGGCCTCGGCGATCCAGTTCGTCCCGGAGATCGCTCACCGGACCTCCGAGCTGCACGTCTTCCAGCGCACCGCGCCGTGGGTGCTGCCCAAGCTGGACGTGCCCGTCCCGTGGCTGGCCCAGCAACTGCAGCTGCGGGTGCCGCTGGCCGAGCGGCTGCTGCGCGGCGGGGTGTACGCCGTGCACGAGGCCGCCGGGGTGGCCTTCCGGCACGAGCGGCTGATGCGCCAGGTGCAGCGCGCCGCCCGGCTGCACCTGTACGCCCAGGTCCGCGACGGCGAGCTGCGCGCGGCGCTGACCCCGGACTTCACCCTCGGCTGCAAGCGCATCCTGCTGTCCAACGACTGGTACCCCGCGCTCGCCCGGCGCTCCACGACCCTGCACCCCACCGGGGCGGCCGGGTTCACCGAGCGATCAGTGGTCGGAACGGACGGGCGCAGTGTCGAGGTCGACACCGTCATCCTCGGCACCGGGTTCGAGGTGGCGGAGCCGCCGGTCGCCCGCGCGGTGTTCGACGGGTCCGGGCACAGCCTCGCGCGGCGATGGGCCCGGTCCGGGGGAACGCGGGCCTACCTGGGCACCACGGTGGCCGGGATGCCCAACCTGTTCCTGTTCCTCGGACCGAACATCGTGCCCGGGCACGCGTCGGTGCTGGCCACCATCGAGGCGCAGGCCCGCTACACCGCCGACGCGGTCACCTCGATGGCGACGAACGGGTGGAGCGCACTGGAGGTTCGCCCGGAGGTGGAGCAGGGCTTCAACGAACGGGTGCAGCGCGCACTGGAACCAACGGTATACAACGCCGGAGGCTGCGCGAGCTACTACCTCGACGGCGGCGGACGCAACATCGCGAACTGGCCGTGGTCGGTCGCGCGGCTGCACCGCGAGATGCGTTTCCGCACTGAGGACTACCTGGCGCGCACCCCGGCGCACCCCCGACTCCAGAAGGTGGGTTCATGATCACCCAGCAGCTCGGCATCAACTACGAACGCCGGGGCACCGGTAGCCCGCTGGTCCTGTTGCACGGCATCGGGCACCGCTGGCAGGCCTGGAACCCGGTGCTGGACCTGCTCGCCGAGCGGCACGACGTGATCGCCATGGACCTGCCCGGGTTCGGCCGCTCCGCCCCGATGCCGGCCGGCGCGCAGCACGACCTGCCGTCCACCATGACCGCGCTCGAGCAGATCTTCGCTGAGCTGGGGATCCGCGCGCCGCACATGGCCGGCAACTCCCTCGGTGGGCTGATCGCCGTGGAGGCGGCGTCCCGGGGCATCGTCTCCTCGGCGACCGCCCTCTCGCCAGCCGGATTCTGGGACGGTGGCATGGACCGGGCCCGGGCCATCACCACCCTGCGGCTGCTGCGGGCCGGCGCGGTCGCCCCACGACCGCTCGGTCTGGCACTGACCGGCAGCCGCCTACTGCGCACAGCCTCGCTCGGGGTGCTCTACGCCCACCCGGAGCGGATCGACGCGCGGTCCGCGCGCGGCGACATGGCGGCCCTGCGGGCGGCGACCGCGTTCGCACCGACCCTGCGCACCGGACGCGACTTCTCCTGGTCCGGCCCGCAACCCACGGTGCCGCTGACCGTCGCGTGGGCCGAGCTGGACAAGATCCTGCCGCTGCGCCAGTCGCGGAACGCCGCGCTGGCGCTGCCCGCCGCGCACCACGTCGTGCTCCGCGGCTGCGGTCACGTCCCGATGGTCGACGACCCGGCCCTGGTCGCCCGGACCATCCTGGACACCTGCGCCCGAGCCGACGCCGCCAACCCCGCCGCATAAGCCCGCGAGTCACGCACTTCGTACCCGCGAGTCACACACTTCGTGCCGGCGGTCAGGTTTCGACGGTGACGGTGAGCTGGTCGTTCTCGGCGGCGACACACACCGACTGCCCGGTCCGCAGCTCGCCGGCCAGCAGCATCCGCGACAGCCGCCGTTCCAGCTCGCGGCCAATGGCCCGGCGCAACGGGCGGGCACCGAACTCCGGCTGGTGACCCCGGGCAGCCAGCCAGTCCACCGCGGCCGGGTCCACCCGTAGCGTCACCCCCTGCGCAGCCAGCCGGGACCGGGTCTCGGCCAGCAGCAGCAAGGTCACCGCACGCAGTTCGGCGGCGCCCAGCCCGGAGAACAGCACCACCTCGTCGAGCCGGTTGAGGAACTCCGGCCGGAAGAACCCGCGCACCACCGCCATCAACGGCTCCCGCACGTCGGCCACCGCCCGTCCGGCGGCGGCCGCAGCGAGCAGCTCGCCGGCCCCCAGGTTACTGGTCATGATGACCACGGTGTTGGCGAAGTTCACCGTGCGCCCGCGTGCGTCGGTCAGGCGCCCGGCGTCGAGCACGCCGAGCAGCACGTTCACCACCTCGGGGTGGGCCTTCTCGATCTCGTCGAGCAGCAGCACCGTGTAGGGCGTGCGGCGCACCGCCTCGGTGAGCTGGCCCGGATCGTCGTGCCCGATGTATCCCGGCGGGGCGCCGACCAGCCGGGACACGCTGTGTCTCTCGCCGAACTCGCCCATGTCGAAGCGGACCAGCCGATCGGTCGCGCCGTACAGCGCCTCGGCCAGCGCCCGGGCCAGCTCGGTCTTGCCGACCCCGGTCGGCCCGACGAACAGGAACGAGCCCACCGGGCGGCCCGGATGGGCCAACCCGGCGCGGCCGGCCCGCACCGCGTCGCTCACCGACTCCACGGCGTCGTCCTGGCCCACCACCCGGGCACTCAGCACCTGTTCCAGGTTGAGCAGCCGGGACCGGTCCAGCTCGGTGAGCCGGGCCACCGGGATGCCGGTCAGCACCGCGACCACCTCGGCGATCACCTCCGGGTCCACCTCGGGCAGCGCCGCGGCACCGACGCCGCCCGGCCCGGTACCCGCCCCCGACCCCGGCTCCGGCTCGGGACGCATGCGGACCCGGGCGCTGGCCCGGTCGACCAGGTCGATCGCCTTGTCCGGCAGGAACCGGTCGGTGAGGTAGCGGTCGGACAGCTCGGCGGCCGCCACGCACGCCTCGTCGGTGATCGTCACCCGGTGGTGGTCCTGGTAACGCCCGCGCAGCCCGAGCAGGATCGCCACGGTGTCGGCCACCGACGGCTCGGCGACCGTGATCGGCTCGAACCGCCGCTCCAGGGCGGCGTCGCGCTCGATGTAGCGCCGGTACTCGTCCAGCGTGGTCGCCCCGATCACCTGCAGGCCGCCACGGGCCAGCGCCGGCTTG
>JAJCYC010000177.1 GCA_029263115.1 Pseudonocardia sp.
TCGCGCAGGCCCTACGCTGTGACCCACGGCCACCGCTTGATCATCTGAAGTCGACACAACCGACGATGATCCGCGGTGGCCGCCCTACATCCAGGAACGCCACGCCGGAGGTAGATCACAATCTACGGCTGGAGTACTAGGGCATCGCCTCAGCGAGAACCGCCAGTTCGACCCGGTCGGGCGCACGCTCGCAGACTGGGCCCCCGCATCCGATGACCCCGGCATGGCCGCCCAGCTCGCCGCCATCACCGACACCGGTGACACCCGTCGCCGCGAACTGGGTCAACAGCTTGCCGCCGACCCACCGCGCTGGGCGGTGGAAGCGTTCGGCCCGGTCCCCGCTCATGCCGGGGAACGAGGGGAGTGGATCGACAGGGCCGCGACGGTCGCCGCGCACCGCGAACTCGTCGAGCACACCGACCAGGTTGATGTGCTCGGCCCGGTACCCAAGCCCGGGCAGATCGAGACCTACGCCTCCTGGCGCGCCGCCGCCCGCGCCCTGGGCCGCGACGACGCCGGGACCGCCGAGGAAGGCATGTCCGACGGGCAGCTAAGGATGCGGATCCGGGCCTGGGACCGCGAACAAACCTGGGCACCCCGCCGGGTCACCGACGAGCTGGCCGGCACCATTCAGGCCGCCGAGCACCACCGCGCCAACACTGAACTCGCCACCGCCCGCGCGGCAGCCGCCAGCGACCCGACCGAACGCGAACGCCTCACCCAGGAAGCCCGTGGATCCGGCGCGTGCGCCGGGCTGCTCGAGGAACGTGTCGAGGTCCTACGCGGGCTCGACCACACCTACTACGACTGGTGGGTGCACACCCTGCTCACCCGCCACGCCGCCGAACGCGCTCACGTCGAACTCGGCGACCGCGGCACCCTGCACGCCCCCGACCACGAGCGGGTCACCGCCGCCGAATGGCACGCCGCCCGAGCCGAAGCCGACGCCGCCGAAGACCCCCACCGCGAGATCACCGAACACGACCTCGACATCACCGACGAGGACCCGGCCCAGGAGCTGGAGCCAACTGACCAGGGTGAACTCATCGACCGGGCCGCGGTCGAGCAGGCCAAGGAGCACGTCCAGCCGGCCGACACGCTCGACCTGCGCGAGATCACCGCCCACGAGCGAAGCCGGGAAGACGAGAACATCGTGCGCGTTCCCAACGCCGACGAAACTACCGAGTCGGTCGACCGCGCAACGCGAGCCCTCGCCGAGCTGAACGCCCGGCTCAGCCTCGACAACACCCGCACCGCCGAAGAGGAGCGCGCCGCCCAACTCGCCCGCTGGCACCACGACGACCGCACCGCCGAGTACGCGGTGGCGGCCGAACGCGACGACCCGGGAATGGACCTCGGCTACTGACCCGAGCCGCGCCGAGCGGCGGTCTGCTCCACCAACTCCGCCAGGCGACGGGAAGCCTTAGCCAGTGCCACCGCGGTCTTGCGTGCGGCCGTGCGGTCCTTCCCACCGGAGACCAGCTTGGCGTAGATGTCCACCTCACCCATCAACGAACCATCCGCGCACCGGATCGGTACGTCCAGCGGCGGCCGAGACGTCTCACCGAGCGTCCACCGCAACGCCAGCCAGGCTCCACGTGCGTGGCCGACGTCCACCGGCAGCGCCGGCAGATAAGCGACCTCGTAGTGCTGGCAGACCTCGTGCAACGGTGGCACCGGACCGTCATCAGCCAGGTGCTCCGCCGCGCACAGTTCGACCACCGCCACATCCCGGCGATCAGCGCCATCGGTACGGCCGGTCACCGGGCCACCGGACTGGCCCAGCAACCAGGTGATCACCGCGACGATCCCGGCCGCCTCCTGGGAGTTGCGATCGACCATGTCCAGGGCCAGGAAGAACACATCCCGCAGCTCGATGACGCCGGGCCGTACCCAGTCCGGCAGGTGCGGTTGCCCGTCCATCCGCCCACGGTGGCATCCACCACCGACAAGAAGGTCAGCTCACGGCGGTGCGTCACGCCAGCCAGCGGGCGGAGTTCGCCCTCACGGCCGGGCGGGCCGAGCAATCTCGAACGCCCCGCCTACCGGCGGGCACCGGGAGTCGGCCCCGAGCTTGCACCGGCCGCCCCTCCAGCCCAAGGAACCCGTCTCGATCCGCCCGGCCGGATCGCGGAACAGCTGCGATCCACCCGCCCGGACCAACCCGGAACCCTTGGCCCGGAGCCTCTGCAGCCGGCGCAGGACAGCTCGAAGCGGCAGGCACAGCCCGCCGCCCCGCCAACGGGGCCGACCCCCGGACCACGCGTGGCAGTTCGGCATGGATGAACTGGGCCTCGAGCCCGCCGCGCTACGCCAGGGCCAAGGTGTGAATTACCAGGCGCGCAGCCTCTCCGTCGGCCTCTTCGGCGATGTCCAGTGCCGCCGGGACGTCCAGCTCACGCAGGAGCGCTGACCGCACGGCGTCCGCCGCGCCTGATGGTTCGGTCTGGCGTCCGCCCGCTGAGTAGAGCCGTTCTAGTCTCTGCGCGGCGGTGCGCAGGTCCTCGGGTCGGTAGGACCAGGCCTCCCGCCAGTCCCGGTCGAGCAACAGCAGGCGCACCGCCGCCGGGGAGTGCTCCTTGAGGAGGTCGCTGACCAGGATGAGGTTGCCGGTCGACTTGGCCATCTTCTCCCCGCCGATCTCGACGGCCCCGATCGAGAGCTGGGCTCGGGAGAACGGGCGCACACCGGTTGCCGCCTCCACCAGGGCCGCCTGGTAGGCGTGGTGAGGAAAGGCCAGATCAGCGCCGCCGACGACTAGGTCGACCGTTGAGCCGAGCACGCTCATGGCGATCGCGGCGCATTCCGCGTGCCAGCCGGGCCGACCCCGGCCCCACGGGCTGGGCCACCCGGGGTCGTCCGGCCCGGAGGCCCGCCACACCGCCACGTCGTAGGGCTCCGCGCGTTCGGGGCCCTCGGTGAGTTCGCCGTGCTCTTCGTCCAGCGCGGGAGCGCCGCCCGGGATCGCCGGGAATCCCCGGAAGTAGACCTGCCCGTCCCGCTGGTAGCCGTGACCGGTCTCCAGGAGCGCCGCTGCCAGCTGGATCACGTGGTCGACGAAGTGACGCGCGCGGGGGTTGTGTGTGGGGCGCCGTACCCGCAGAGCGGCCATGTCCCGGTCGAAGAGGTACTCCTGGGTGGCCGCGAACTCGTCATATGCGCTGTCGCGCTCGGCGGCAGCCCGGGTGAGCACGTCGTCGATGTCGGTGACGTTGCGGCACACCACCGTCTCGGCGCCGGTCAGCCTTACGATCGAGGTGGCCGCATCGGCCCAGACGAAGGTGGCGGCGTGACCGAGGTGGGTGACGTCGTACGGGGTGATCCCGCACAGATAGACCCGGGCCGGGCTGACCAGCGGCAGCGCCCGCCCACCCAGGATCACCGGATGTGGCCCGGGGGACGAGGTAATCATGTCCCCAGCCTGCCAGGCCCCGAATCAACCCTTGCGGTCATGCACGGACTACTTCGAGTGCGCCGCAGTCGACGGGTATGACTACCCAGCCGTGCTCGACCTGGGCGACGTGCACCGCCACGACTGTCATCTGCGGAAGCAGTGACCGCATGCGGCTTGCGGCGAGTCCGACGTCGTGGTGGTGCTGGCCCTCGTCGACGGGGTGACCCGCGCAGTCCGTGTGAGAGGCCACCACGAGGTGGATGCTGTTGTGTGCGTGACGAGACACCTTGACCCGATCCGCCAGCCGGTCGATCCACTCATCGTCGGTCGATGACATGACGCCGTCCGGTCCTTGAACGGTGACGAGATCGAGCACGTCCACGCTCAGGGTCCGCAGTGCCCACGCCCGGAGCGGGTCGTGGATACGGCCGTCAATGCAGGTGAGTGCCACGGCGAACCGCTCGGATCCGATCATCTGCCGACGACGGAAAGCGGTAGGGCACGTCCGGCCAGCTTGCGGCGAGGTGCGGGGAGGGCGTTGGCGATCCGGGTCAGCTCGCGGGCCGATGCGGAGTCCGGGGCAGCGATGACGACGGGTACGCCTTCGTCGCCGGCCCGGCGTAGTTCGATGTCCAGGGGAACCTGGCCGAGCAGAGGCGCGCCGGCCTCCTCGGCGAGCAGCGTGCCGCCGCCGGTGCCGAAGACCGGGGTCTGGTCGCCGCAGCCGGCGCACACGGCCGCCGACATGTTCTCGATGACCCCGGCGAGGGTTATGCCGACCTCGGCGGCCATCCGGGCCACCCGGGCGGCGACGACTCGCGCGGTGGCCTGCGGGGTGGTCACCGCCAGCAGGGTGGCGTCGGGCAGGAACTCGAACAGCGACAGGGTCGCGTCCCCGGTGCCGGGGGGCAGGTCGACCAGGAGCGCGTCGAGCCGGCCCCAGTAGGTGTCGGAGACGAACTGCTGAAGGGCCTTGTGCAGCATCGGGCCGCGCCAGATGACGGGTTGCTCCTCGTTCACGAAGAACCCCATCGACATCAGCCCCACCCCGTGGGCGGGCACCGGCATCATCAGGTCGCCGAGCACCACCGGGCTGCGCCGGACCCCGAAGAGCTGGGGCATCGAGTAGCCCCACACGTCGGCGTCGAGGACCCCGACCCGGTGGCCGGACGCGGCGAGGGCGGCCGCGAGGTTGGCCGTGACGGTGCTCTTGCCGACCCCGCCCTTGCCGCTGGCGATCGCGTAGACCCGGGTGCCGCCGATCCCCAGGGCCGCGTTCAGCGGGGGCGCTCCGAGCTTGAGCCGGTCGGCGAACTCGGCGCGGTCGCGCGGGGTCATCGTGGTGAAGCTGACCTCGACGTCGCGCACGTTCGCTTCGGCCGCCACGACGGTGGTGACCGCGTGCCGCAGCTCGGCCACGAGCGGACAGGACTCCGTGGTCAGGCGCACCTCGACCCGCACCTTGCCGCCGCGCGCGCTGATCTCGCCGAGCATGCCCAGGTCGGTGAGTGACGCGCCGATCTCCGGGTCGTGCACGACGGCCAGCGCCGCGCGGACGCGGTCGAGATCGACCTCCGGCCGTCGGGCGGCGAGGATGGTCACGACCCGGCCCCACCGTCCACCAGGAACGCGCGCCGGCGCGGCTTGACCGGGCGCATCAGGAACTCCGGACGCCGCTGCCCGCCGGGGCCGACCTTCGGGCGGGTCTTGGCCAGCCACTGCCGGTAGACCTGCATGGAGCGGGCGGTGTCGACGTAGACGTCGCCGTACTGATCACCCTCGCGGGCCTTCTCCATCCGCACCTTCTGCAGCCAGCACTGCATGCCCGACCACGGATCGGGCTGGACGCCGAACGCCAGGTTCTGGTGCACGCCCGGGTCCTTCCACCAGATCCTCATCGAGTCGGGGTCGTCGGAGGAGAACGGCGCGATCCCGCCCTTGTAGCGGAGTTTGAACGTGTCCGGTCCGTCCGGGTGGGTGATGTCGACCAGGCCCTGGGCCCAGCGGCTGCCCTCGGTGTCGTGCAACCTCCACCGGCCCATGTGGTGCGACAGCGCGCACACGCCGGGCCGGATGCCTTCGGTGACCCAGACCTTGCCGACGAGGTAGCCGATCGAGGTGTTGAGCCGCACGAGGTCGCCGGTGGCCACGCCGTGCCGGGCGGCGTCGACCGAGTTGAGCCACATCGGGTGGGAGTTGGAGATCTCGTTGAGGTACTTGGCGTTGCCCGAGCGGGTGTGGATCAGGGTGGGTAGCCGGAACGTCGGCACCAGGACGAGGTCGCCCGCCTCGAGGTCGATCTCGGAGGCGGCGACGTGCGAGCGGATGTAGCCCGGCGTGGCGTGCTCCTCCCAGCCCCAGTCCCGCATCGTCGGTGAGTACACCTCGAGCTTGCGCGACGGGGTCAGCCAACCCGCGGTCACGCTGCCATCCTCGTGCCGCACACCGACGGCTCCGGCCTCACCGATCAACGGCGGCACCGAGTCGAGGTCGGTGGGCTTGCGCAGCACACCCTGCTCGTCGGGCACCGCGCCGTCGAGTTCGGCGTCGGTCAGTGCGCGTTCGTCCTGGCGGTAGAGCTGGTCCGCCACCTCGACCACGCCGTACCGGCGCATGTAGGCCAGCGGAGTCAGTCCCTCGGCCTCGGCCTTCTCCTGCAGCCCGGGCACCCGGTTCTCGAAGATCCACCGGTAGTACTCATCGACGGTGACCTTCTCACCGGGCCGGTACGGGGACTCGAAGTGCTGCCGGATGCCCATCGAGCCGTCGGGGTCGATTCGCCAGGACAGCTCGAACCAGAGTTCGTTCTCCTCCCACACCTCGCCGGGGTTGGCGTCGCGGGTGTCCCCGACCGGCATCCCCAGCTTCTCCATGGCGACCCGGCGCACCGGCTGGCGGAAACCCAGCCACTTCGCGGCGTGGGTCTCGTAGGACTGGGTGTCGTGCCGCTCGGTGGAGTGGCCCATCGGGAGCACGTAGTCGGCGAACTCGGCGGTCTCCGACCAGGTGGGGGTCAGGGCCACGTGCAGGCCGACCTTCTCGGGGTCGGACAGCGCCTTCATCCAGGTGAAGCCGTCGGGGTAGGTCCAGATCGGGTTGAACACCCGGGAGAAGTAGATGTCCATCCGGCCCCGCCCCTCCTGCAGGAAGTGCGGTAGCAGGATCGACATCTCGTTGCAGGACAGCGGGTAC
>JAJCYC010000178.1 GCA_029263115.1 Pseudonocardia sp.
CACGATGTTCTGGATCATGGCGCCGGAGTTGAAGTCCTTGAAGTACAGGACCTCCTTGTCACCGTTGGCGTAGGTGACCTCCAGGAACCGGTTCTCCTCGGTCTCGGAGTACATCCGCTCGACCACCCGCTGGATCATCGCGTCGATGCAGGCGGTGCGGCTGCCGCCGAACTCCGCCATGTCGTCGGCGTGGATCGGCAGGGTCTGGGTCAGATACTTGGAGAAGATGTCGCTGGCCGCGTCGGCGTCCGGGCGCTCTATCTTGATCTTCACGTCGAGCCGGCCGGGTCGCAGGATGGCCGGATCGATCATGTCCTCCCGGTTGGAGGCACCGATCACGATCACGTTCTCCAGGCCCTCGACGCCGTCGATCTCGCTGAGCAGCTGAGGGACGATGGTGGTCTCCACGTCGGAGGAGACCCCCGAGCCGCGGGTTCGGAAGATCGAGTCCATCTCGTCGAAGAACACGATCACCGGAGTGCCCTCGGAGGCCTTCTCCCTGGCCCGCTGGAAGATCAGCCGGATGTGCCGCTCGGTCTCCCCGACGAACTTGTTGAGCAGCTCCGGGCCCTTGATGTTCAGGAAGAACGACTTCGCCTCGCGGGCGTCGTCACCCCGCAGCGCCGCCACCTTCTTGGCCAGCGAGTTGGCCACGGCCTTGGCGATCAGGGTCTTGCCGCAGCCGGGCGGGCCGTAGAGCAGCACACCCTTGGGCGGGCGCAACTCGTACTCCCGGAACAGCTCGGCGTGCAGGAAGGGCAGTTCCACCGCGTCTCGGATCTGGTCGATCTGCCGGCCCAGGCCACCGATGTCCTCGTAGGCGACGTCCGGGACCTCCTCCAGGACCAGGTCCTCGACCTCGGCCTTGGGCACCCGCTCGTAGGCGTAGGCCGCCTTGGTGTCCACCAGCAGTGAGTCCCCCGGCTTGAGCGGGACCACGTCCGGCCGGTCCGGACCGGCGATCAGCGGCTCGGCCAGCCAGACCACCCGCTCCTCGTCGGCGTGCCCGACGACCAGGGCCCGGTTGCCGATGTCGGGGCCGAACGGCTCGAGCAGCACCTCGCGCAGCGCGCACACCTCGCCGGTGCGCTCGAAGTCGCCGGCCTCGACGACGGTGAGCGCCTCGTTGAGCCGCACGGACTGGCCGCGCCCCAACTCGTCGACGACCACCGCCGGGGACACCGCGACCCGCATCCGGCGCCCCGCGGTGAACACGTCCACCGTGGAGTCCTCGTGCGAGGTGAGGAATACTCCGTAGCCGCTCGGCGGCTGGGCGAGCCGGTCGACCTCCTCGCGCAGCGCCACCAGTTGGCCCCGCGCCTCGCGCAGCGTCTCGGTGAGCTTCTCGTTGCGGGCGCTCAGCTGCGACAACCTGCTGGCCGACTCGGCGAGACGCTGCTCGAGGATGCGCGCGTGCCTCGGCGACTCGGTCAGCTTGCGGCGCAGCAGCGCCACTTCCTCCTCGAGGAACCGGATCTGCGCCGTGGCCTCCGCCGCGGACAGCTCCCGACCCTCAGGGTTACGACCTTCCGGCCCGTCCTGGTGGTTCACGGCGCCTCCCCTCCGTGTTCCGTTTCCACACGGTACCCGTACCCCGGCCTCACCGCGGTAGGGCGAATCGGTGATCCAGCACTCAGCCTTATGACAGCTTGACGTCACTGCGAGAGACGAAACATGCCGGTCATCGACCGGTGGGACGCCGCTGCGGACGGGGCGGGGTCACGCCGTCGGCGAGCCTGCGGGTGGTCAGCAGGAAGGCGGTGTGACCGACCATCCGGTGCTCGGGACGTACCGCCAGGCCGACCACGTGCCAGGGTCGCTGCACCGTCTCGAAGGCCGACGGCTCGGTCCAACACTGCTGCTCACGGATGGTTTCGGCGACCCGGGACAGCTGCGTGGTGGTCGCCACGTACACGGTCAGGACCCCACCGGGCACCAGCGCGGCGTGCACCGCCGGTAACACCTCCCACGGCGAGAGCATGTCGAGCACGACGCGGTCGACCTGACCGCGCTCGTCGACGGGGAAACCAGAGACGTCGCCCATCCGCAAGGTCCAGTTGGGTGGTGTCGCACCGAAGAACCGTTCGACGTTACGGACCGCGTGCTCGGCGTGGTCCTCCCGCACCTCGTAGGAGACGACCTCACCGTGCTCCCCCACCGCGCGCAGCAGCGAGCAGGTCAGCGCGCCGGAGCCGGCGCCGGCCTCCAGCACCCGGGCACCGGGCCGGATGTCGCCCCACATCACGATCTGCGCGGCGTCCTTCGGGTAGATCACCTGGGCGCCCCGGGGCATGGACAGGACGTAGTCCGGCAGCAGCGGACGCAGCGCCAGGTACGGGGTGCCGGCCGCCGAGGTCACCACGCTGCCCTCCGGGCGGCCGAGCAGGTCATCGTGCGCAACGCCGCCCCGGTGCGTGTGGTAGTGAGCCCCCTCCTCGAGCACCAGGCTGTAGCGCCGGCCCTTCGGATCGGTGAGCTGCACGCGATCGCCGACGCGGAAGGGGCCGCTGGCGTTGGACGGTCCGAGATCGGGGCCGGGCATGGCCGCGGACGCTAGCGGGTCGGGTCGCACGACCGGTCCGTGGTCGTCGCGCCCGTCCGGCTACGCCCGCGGTAGGAACGGACGCACCCGTCCGGGTGAGTACCGTAACGACCACTCGGCGCACAGCGACGATGTGACCGCAGGGGGCGTAGTGACACCCGACTTTCGGCCCGATATGTTGACCTTTCTCGGATGGAGAGTCGGGGGCTGACACTCCGCCGCCGGTGGCGCATGCCCGCGCCCGCCACGGCGCGGTGGCTGGACTTGACATTTGGGATGGGGAGACGACGTGAACGCCGGCCGCCGTTGCGCACTTCCGGGCTGCTACGTGGTGATCGAGACGGAGACCGACGGGCGCCCGCAGCGCAAGTACTGCACCGCCGCGCACCGGGCGATCGCCCGCCAGGCCCGCCGCGAGGGCGCCAACCGCTCGGCCGCCGCTCCGCCGTTGATGCTTCCCGAGCTGCCGCTGCCGCCGCTGGCTCCCACTCCGGAAGCCGGTCCCGCCCGGCGACGCCGGCAGCGCACCGAGGCCGCCGGACGCCGGGCCCGGGCAACGGCTGTGCTCGGGTCCGCTGGGCTGCTCGTCACCGGCGGCACCCTGATGGTCTCCAGCTCGCCTCCCGGGGTCGCCTCGGTGAGCGCCGCGCCGTGGTTGGCCGCCGACCCGGAATCCGAGCAGCAGTGGGTCGAAGAGGCCAGGGTCAGCCTGGCCTCCCTGGACCGGCAGCTCGAGGAGGTCGGTCAGGCCGAGCAGACCTGGCAGGCGATGCCCGAGGAGTCCCGTGGCCCACAGCCGCCGGCCACCGTCCGGGCGCTCGCCGAGCGCAAGTCGCTGCTGCAGCAGCAGCGCACCTCGATCGCCTCCGAGCTCGCCTCCTACGAGTCGATGAGCGAGGTCAAGGACAGCCTCACCGCGACCGAGCGGCACGTTGCCAGCCTGGACCGGGCGCTGGCCGATGTGCCGCGCAACCGCTCGCTCTCCGTCGCCGAGGTGGAGGCCACCCGCCGGCTGAGCGAGCAGCGCGCGATGCGCGAGCGTCAGCGCTCCGCCCAGCGCGAGGAGCTCGACGGGCTGCGCGACAGCCTGCACGAGGCGATGTCCACCCCGCTGCCGCGCGACGACTCGGCCACCAGGTCGATCACCTCGGCGGTGCGTGACCTGGTCGGCGCCCCCAGGCGGCCCGGCCGCGACACCGCTCCCGGGCGCCGCTCCGGCGACCCCGACCGGCGGCCCGACATCACCGCGCAGCGCGGCCGGGTCGACCCGGGACGACAGGACGTCGGCAACGGCGCACCCCAGGTCCCCGGACGCGGCCTGCCCGAGACGCCCAAGGGCCCCGACATCCTGGCCGCGCCACCGGCCGGAAACGACGGCGGGCCGCTCGACTCGGTGCGCAGGGCACCCGGGTCACTCGGCGTGCCCGGCGTCGGTGGGGGTGCTCAGGCGCAGCCGCCCGGGGCCGGTGGCGCCGCCCCGGCCCAGCCGCCGGCCGCGGCCGAAACGGCGCCGGGCCGGAGCAACGGCGGCCTGCTCGACCTGCCCGGACGCGGTCGGAGCAAGGTCGCCACGCCCGGCGGTGACGCGGCACCCGACGCCGCGGCGCCGGGCCGACGCGGCGGCGGCCTGCTCGACGGGGTGCTGCCCGGCAGGGGCAACGCCGGCGCACCCGATGCCGGGGCCCCCGGCACCCAGACCCCCGGGGCCGGGGCCGCCGGGAACGGCGCGGCCGGTCGCCGCGGCGGCGGGGCCTTCGACCGGTCCGGTCAGGGCGACGGCGGTCTGCCGGACAGCGTCGCGCTGCCCGACGGCGGGGACTCCGGTCCGGGCATCGGCCGCGGCAGGTCCGGCGACCGCGCCGCCGGAACGGACAACAAGCCCGGTGCCGGCGGGTCCGTCACCCGGCCGGTCGACCGGGTGGTCGAATCGACCGGGTCGATCACCAACCTGGACGGCGACTCCGGCGCCGACCGGGTTCGCGCGCCGCGGCCCGACCGGGCGGAACGCTCCGTGGTGCCGCGCTCCACCCCGTCCGGGTCGCGGGCCCAGCCCCGGTCCTCCGGTGGGTCCATCTTCGACGACGCGGTGTTCGACTCCGATTCCGGGCGCTCGCACTCCGATTCGAGTTCCGAGTCCCGCCAGGCGGCCCTGGCGGCCGACGCGGTGATCTCCGGGCTCGGGCTCGGCGACAGCGACATCGGCGAGATGGCCCGCGACGCGGCCGCCGAGGGCGTGAAGGCCGAGCGGGGCAAGAGCCGCTCCGGATCCGACAGCCGGAGCCGGCAGAAGTCTTCCGACGACGACTCCGATTCCCGCTCGTCGCGCTCCTCGGAGAGCTCGGAGCTGGCCCGCGAGATGATGAGGGAGTTCGGGCTCGACTCCTCGTCGAGTGCCCGCAGCAATGGCAGGTCCTCGAGCTCCGACGACGATGACGACCGCAAGTCGTCCCGGAAGTCCCGCTCGAAGTCGAAGTCCAGTTCCTCGGGCAGCCTCGAGCGAATGATCTCCCGCTACTCCAGCGGCGATTCCGACTCACGCAGTCGCTACCGCTCGAGCAGCGACGACGACCGGTCGAGCTCCAAGCGCTACAAGTCCAGCTCGAAGTCGAAGTCCAGCTCGCTGAGCCGGTACTTCAGCGGCGGCGATGACGACGACTGACCGACAGGCAGGACAGCGACCTGTCGGACCGGGGGCCTAACCTTCCTCGGGTGAACGAGATCGCGCGGCCCACCGCCACCCCGGTCCGGCGACGGCCGGCGCTGTCGCCGTCCCGGGCCGGTGACTTCAAGCAGTGCCCGCTGCTCTACCGGCTGCGAGCGATCGACCGTCTGCCGGAGCGGCCCAGTCGCGCGCAGGTCCGGGGCACGGTGGTGCACGCCGCGCTCGAACGGTTGTACCGGCTGCCCGCCACCGAGCGGCGGCCGGAGGCGGCCCGGGCTCTGGTGCGGCCGATCTGGGCGGAGCTGTCCGAGGAGAGCCCCGAGCTGGCCGAGCTGTTCGCCGGACCGGACGACCCGGATTTGGCGCCGTGGTTGGCCTCCGCCGCGGCCCTGCTCGACACCTACTTCACCCTGGAGGACCCCAGCCGGCTCGAGCCAGCGGCCTGCGAGGAGTTGATCGAGGCCGAGCTGGAGTCGGGGTTGTTGCTGCGCGGCTACCTCGACCGGTTGGACGTGGCGGTCACCGGCGAGGTCCGGGTGGTCGACTACAAGACGGGCGCGGCGCCCCGCCAGGTCGCCGAGGCACGGGCGCTGTTCCAGATGAAATTCTATGCGCTCACCGTGCTGCTCACCCGCGGCGTGGTGCCCAGCCAGCTCAGGTTGATGTACCTCGCCGACGGCGAGTCGCTGACCTACCGTCCCGACGAGCCGGAGCTGCGGCGTTTCGCGCGCACGCTGGAGGCCATCTGGTCGGCCATCCTGCGCGCCAGCCGCTCCGGCGACTTCCGTCCCAGCCCGAGCCGGCTGTGCGACTGGTGCAGCCATCAAGCACTCTGCCCGGCCTTCGGCGGCACCCCACCGGAGTATCCCGGCTGGCCGGAGCCGGCCGAACAGGTGAACGGAGAAGAGAGTGTGCTCGACCGTGCTGGCTGATCTCCCCCCGTTCCACCGGCCGCTCGGCGACGGTCGGTTCCTCGCCACCGGGTCCTGTGTCGGGCCGTGGTTCGACGACGCCCAGCACGTCGGTCCGCCGTCGGCTCTGCTCGTGCGGGCCCTGGAGCAGTGCGCACCCCGGCCGGAGATGCAGCTGTCACGGGTCACGCTGGAGGTGCTGGGACCGGTACCACCCGGCGAGGTGCAGGTCAGCGCCGGGGTCGAGCGTCCGGGGCGCGGCATCGAACTGCTCGGCGCCGAGTTGACGGCCGGCGGCCGCCCGGTGGTGCGTGCCCGGGCGTGGCGGTTGGCCGCCGGGGACACCGGCGACGCGGCCGGTGGAGCGGCCGCGTCGCTGCCCGCACTGCCCCCGCCGACGCCGTGGCACCGGCCGGATGGCTGGGTCGCCGGATACCTCGACGCGGTCGAGTGGCGGTGGCTGCACGGCGGGTTCGACGTGCCGGGTGACGGGCAGGTCTGGGCCCGTCCTCGGGTCGCCGTCGTGGAGGGCGAGTCACCGAGCCCGCTGCAGCGGGTGGCCGCGATCGCCGACTCGGCCAACGGCGTCGCTGCCCGGTTGGACATCACCCGATGGCTCTACCTGAACACCGAGATCACCCTGCACCTGCACCGGATGCCGGTCGGCGAGTGGGTCGGGGTGGACGCGCACACGGTGATCGGGCCGACCGGGCTCGGCACGGTGTCGGCGACGTTGCATGACCTGCAGGGGCACATCGGCCGGTGCGCCCAGCAGCTGACGGTCCGCCCGCGCTGATCCGGTCGGCTGACGGGCCCGTTAGCCGACCGGCATGCCGTTCTGCCCGCCGTCCACGGCCCGGCAGGACCTGATGACCGAGGTCAGGATCGCGGTGCAGCCCATCGCGGCGAGCTCGTCCATCACCGGGTTCACCTCGTTGATCCGCACCATCGCGCGCACCGCCACCCAGTCCGGCCTGGCCAGCGGCGCGACGGTGGGTGACTGCAGGCCTGGCGTGACCAGCTTGGCCGCTTCCAGCGTGGTGCGCGGGCAGTCGTAGTCGAGCATCAGGTACTGCCGGGCATACACCACACCGCGCAGCCGCTCGAGGAAGATCCGCTTCTCCTCGTGGGTGTCCTTGCTGTCCCGACGGTCGTGCCGGGGTTCGCGCTCGATCAGCGTGGCTTCGGATGTGGCGATCGGGTCTCCGATGGCCTTCAGGTGGTGCTGGCGCAGGGTGCGGCCCGAGCTGACCACGTCGGCGATGGCGTCGGCCAGGCCGAGCTGGATGGAGATCTCCACCGCGCCGTCCAGCTTTACGATCTCCGCCGAGATGCGCTTGCCGGCCAGGTGCGACCGGACCAGCCGGGGGTAGGACGTGGCGATCTTGCGACCGTCCAGGTCCTCCAACTTCCAGTCGCTGTCCTCGGACACCGCGAAGCGGAACTTGGAGTAGCCGAACCCGAGCTGGAGCAGCTGCCGGACCGGGCTGCCGGACTCCTCCATCAGGTCGTGACCGGTCACCCCCAGGTTGAGGTCGCCGTTGCCGACGTAGGTGGCGATGTCCTTCGGCCGCAGGTAGAAGAACTCGATCCGGTTCTCCTCGTCGATGGCGCTGAGGTCCCTGCCGTCGGAGCGCTGCCGGTAGCCGGCCTCGCGCATCATGTTGCTGGCGGGCTCGGCGAGAGTTCCCTTGTTCGGCAGGGCAACGCGGAGCATGACTCTCCTGGATCGGGTGGAATTGCCGGGGTCCTACAGGAACTTGTAGACGTCCTCGAGCGCGAGCCCACGACCGAGCATCACGACCTGGACACGGTAGAGCAGCTGGGAGATCTCCTCGGCGAGCTGGTCGTCTGCCTCGTGCTCGGCCGCCAGCCACACCTCGCCGGCCTCCTCGAGAAGCTTCTTGCCCTGGGCATGGACGCCGTCATCCAGCGCGGCGACCGTGCCGGATCCGGCCGGCCGATCCCGCGCCTTCTCGGACAACTCGGCGAACAGGCCGTCGAAAGTCTTCACGGACAGTGCTCCCTTCCCCCACAAGTGTCAGGTGTCCGGCCGTGTTCGGCCGACCGGACCCGCCACGCCGTCTGCTGACGGCAGTCGGCCCGCGGTCGGTGGCACTGCGGGCGCCACCCCAGTATTACCGGCCGGGTCGAGGACTTGCCGAATGGGCACTCCGCCGAGACCAGTGGTCGCCGCCCGGGGCGGCTCTCAGGACACCCGCGAGCTCGTCGACGGTCAGCCCGACCAGCCCGTCGCGCAGCACCCGCCCCGGGCCCGGCGCCACCGCGACGTCGTCGGGCACCACCAACACCGCGCAGCCGGCGGCCGCGGCAGCCGCCGCGCCGGTGGGCGAGTCCTCGACCGCGACACACCGTCGGGGATCCACCCCGAGCAGCTCGGCTGCCCGGAGATAGGGCTGCGGCGCCGGCTTGGTGGCGGTCACCTCGTCACCACAGACGACCACGTCGAAGTACCCGCGTCCGATCGAGTCCAGCGCCTGTTCGGTGAGCGCCCGCTCGGTCGAGGTGACCAGGGCGGTGGCCAGGTCCGCGACCCGTACCGTCCGCAATGCCTCCGGTGCACCCGGCCGCCACGGCAGCCCGTCGCCGAACAGCTGCCCGGTCCGTTCGGTCAGCCACCGGGCAGCGTCGGCC
Source organism: Pseudonocardia sp. (assembly GCA_029263115.1). Taxonomy (GTDB): domain Bacteria; phylum Actinomycetota; class Actinomycetes; order Mycobacteriales; family Pseudonocardiaceae; genus Pseudonocardia. The sequence continues at coordinate 8,771 of JAJCYC010000178.1, forward strand.
AGAGCGTCCGGGGTGGGCGCCGCGCCCACCTCGTCGAACATCATGACCAGGGTGCGGTCCATCGCTCCGCCGACCATCGCGGCACGGGTGGCGTCGCTCAGCTCGCCGCCGAGGTGGCCGGCCAGCTCGCCCAGGGACACGTCCCACAGCTTCTCCGAGTCGACCAGCGTGCCGTCCATGTCCCACAGGACGGCGACCAGATCCCCGCGGTCAGTCGGGATCTCGGGTCCCGAATCGCTACGCTGTCTCAACGCGCCCCGCTTCGCTCCGCGACTCACCGCTTCGCTCCGCGACTCACCGCTGCGCTTCGCTACGCGGTGAAATACTTCGCCTCCGGGTGGTGGGCGACCAGGGCGTCCGTGCTCTGCTCGGGGTGCAGCTGTAGCTCCTCGGACAGTTCCACCCCGATCCGGCCCGGCTCCAACAATCCCACGATCTTGGTGCGGTCCTCCAGGTTGGGGCAGGCGCCGTAACCCAGCGAGTACCGCGCACCCCGGTAGCCGAGCTTGAAGTACTCCCGCACGTCGTCGGGGTCCTCGCCGGCCACGGTTCCGCCACCGGTCCAGCGCAACTCCTCGCGGATCCGGCGGTGCCAGTACTCGGCGAGGGCCTCGGTGAGCTGCACCCCCAGGCCGTGCACCTCCAGATAGTCCCGGTAGGCGTCCTTGGCGAACAGCTCCGCGGCGTAGTCGGCGATGGCCTTGCCCATGGTGACCAGGTGCAGCGGGAGCACGTCCACCTCACCGCGCTCCCGGGCCAGGTGCCGAGGCCTCCAGAAGTCGGCCAGGCAGAGGTTCCGGTCCCGGCGCTGACGCGGGAAGGCCAGCCGGGTGCGCTCGGGGGCGTCGGCCGTGGGCACTCCATCAACCAGGTCGAGCACCACCAGGTCGTTGCCCTCGGACACGGCCGGGAAGTAGCCGTACACCAGCGCGGCGTGCGCGAGCACTCCTTCGGTGGACAGCCGGTCCAACCAGTAGCGCAGCCGCGGCCGGCCCTCGGTCTCCACCAACTCCTCGTAGCTGGGGCCGGAACCGCTCCGGGAGCCACGCAGCCCCCACTGGCCGAGGAAGGTGGCCCGCTCGTCGATCATCGAGGAGAACTCGGCCAGCGGCACCCCCCGGACCACCCGGGTGCCCCAGAACGGCGGGGTGGGCAACGGCACGTCGGTGGCCACGTCCGAGCTGGTCGGCACCGGCTCGTCCGGCTCGGCCGCGCGCCGGCGTTCGGCGATCCGGCGGGATCGGTCGTGGCGGGCCTTGCGCTCGGCGGCGGCCGCCCGGTCGGCGTCGGACTCGGCCGGGGCGCTACCCCGGGCGATCGCCATCACCGAGTCCATCAGCCGCAGACCCTCGAAGGCGTCCCGGGCGTAGACGACCCGCCCCTGGTAGACCTCCGACAGGTCGTTCTCCACGTAGGAACGGGTCAGTGCGGCCCCGCCGAGCAGCACCGGCAAGACGGTGGCGACGCCGCGGGAGTTCATCTCCTGCAGGTTCTCCTTCATGATCACCGTCGATTTCACCAGCAGCCCGGACATCCCGACCGCGTTCGCGCGGTGCTCCTCGGCCGCCGAGAGGATCGTCGAGATCGGCTGCTTGATACCCAGGTTGACCACGGTGTAGCCGTTGTTGGTCAGGATGATGTCGACCAGGTTCTTGCCGATGTCGTGCACGTCGCCCTTGACCGTGGCCAGCACGATCGTGCCCTTGCCCTGGTCGTCCTCGGCGCGTTCCATGTGCGGTTCGAGGTGAGCCACCGCCGCCTTCATGACCTCGGCGCTCTGCAACACGAACGGCAGCTGCATCTGCCCGGACCCGAACAGGTCACCGACGGTCTTCATCCCGGCCAGCAGCGTGTCATTGATGATCTCCAGCGCGGGGCGCGACCCTAGCGCCTCGTCCAGGTCGCGGTCCAGGCCGGGCCGCTCACCGTCGACGATGCGCCGCTCGAGGCGCTCGAACAGCGGCAGCGCGGCCAGTTCCTCGGCCCGTCCGGCCCTGGCCGACGACGCGGTGATGCCCTCGAACAGCTCCATGAACCGGCTCAGCGGATCGTAGGCCTCGCCGGTCTCGGACGCCGGGCGGCGCCGGTCGTAGACCAGGTCCAACGCCACGGAGCGCTGCTCGTCGGGGATCTTGGACATCGGCAGGATCTTGGCCGCGGACACGATCGCGGTGTCCAGACCGGCGTTCACGCACTCGTGCAGGAACACCGAGTTGAGTACCTGCCGGGCGGCTGCGTTGAGCCCGAAGGACACGTTCGACACCCCGAGCGTGGTCTGCACGTCCGGGTGTTGGCGCTTGAGCTCGCGGATCGCCTCGATGGTCTCCAGCGCGTCACGGCGGACCTCCTCCTGCCCGGTGGTGATCGGGAAGGTGAGGGTGTCCACCACGATGTCGCCGACCTGCATGCCGTGGTTGGTGGTGAGGTCGCGGATCAGCCGGTCGGCCACCCGCACCTTCCACTCCCGGGTGCGGGCCTGGCCCTCCTCGTCGATGCACAGCGCGACGACCGCGCACCCGTGTTCACGGACCAGTTCCATCGCCCGTTGGAACCGGGAGTCGGGTCCGTCACCGTCCTCGTAGTTGACCGAGTTGATGATGCAACGCCCGCCCAGACGCTCCAGCCCCGCGCGCAGCACCTCCGGCTCGGTGGAGTCGAGCATGACCGGCAGGGTGGACGCGGTGGCCAGCCGGCCGGCCAGTTCGGCCATGTCGGCGACCCCGTCGCGGCCGACGTAGTCGACGCACAGGTCGATCAGGTGCGCGCCGTCGCGGGTCTGATCGCGGGCGATCGCGACGCAGGCCTCCCAGTCCTCGGCCAGCATCGCCTCGCGGAACGCCTTGGAGCCATTGGCGTTGGTCCGCTCGCCGACCATCAGCACGCTGGTGTCCTGCCGGAACGGCACCGGCGCGTACAACGACGACACGCCCGGCTCCGGACGAGGGTGCGGGGTGGCCGGAACGGCCGCCGTGACGGCGTCTCGGACCGCGCGCACGTGCTCGGGGGTGGTGCCGCAGCAGCCGCCGACCAGCCGCACGCCGTACTCGGTGACGAACCCGGCCAGCGCCTCGGCCAGCGCCTCGGGGCCCAGTGGGTACACCGCGCCTTTCGGGCCCAAGGTCGGCAGACCGGCGTTGGGCATCACCGAGATCGGGATCCGGGCGTGCTTGGCCAGCGTGCGCAGGTGCTCGCTCATCTCGGCCGGGCCGGTGGCGCAGTTCAGCCCGATCAGGTCGATCCCCAGCGGCTCCAGCGCGGTCAACGCGGCGCCGATCTCGCTGCCCAGCAACATCGTTCCGGTGGTCTCGACGGTGACCTGCACGATGATCGGCACCCGCCGGCCCTCTGCGGCCATCGCCCGGTGGGCGGCGGTCACCACGGCCTTAGCCTGCAGCAGGTCCTGCGCGGTCTCGACCAGGACCGCGTCCACCCCGCCGACCAGCAGGCCCGACACGCAGTCCTGGTAGGCGTCGCGCAGCTCGGCGAAGCCGGTGTGACCCAGGGTGGGCAGCTTGGTGCCCGGACCCACCGAGCCGAGCACGAAGCGGGGCCGGTCGCTGGTGCAGTACTCGTCGGCGGCAGCCCGGGCGATCACCGCACCGCGTTCGGCGAGCTCGCGGATCCGGTCCGGGATGTCGTACTCGGCCAGGTTGGCCAGGTTCGTCCCGAAGGTGTTGGTCTCGATCGCGTCCGCGCCGGCGGCCAGGTTGGCCCGGTGGATGTCGGCGACCACGTCGGGCCGGGTCACGTTCAGGATCTCGTTGCAGCCCTCGAGGCCGGCGAAGTCGTCCAGGCTGAGGTCGACGGCCTGCAGCATCGTTCCCATTGCACTGTCGGCGATCAACACCCGCTCGGCGAGGGCGTGCAACAACGGCGAGTCTCCAGCTACGGACATGCCCTCCAGGATAGTCGGCGCCGCCGGGTCCCTCGTCGTCCCGATTGCGGGCGCCCGACCGTCGTGCGGACCGTCGCGGCCGTAGGCTTGCCCGATGACCGAGCGTGAACCGAAGGACTCCGGCCGGGGTCCGTTGTCCTGGCAGGACGTGGACAACGTGGCTGACGGCCAGCCACCCCACCTGCACGAACCGGTGGTGGTCGCGGCCTTCGAAGGGTGGAACGACGCCGGTGACGCGGCCAGCACGGCGATCGAACACCTCGAGCTGAGCTGGGACGCCACTCCCCTGGCGGCGATCGATCCCGAGGACTATTACGACTTCCAGGTGACGCGACCCACAATCCACCTGGTCGAGGGGATCACCCGGCACATCGAATGGCCCACCACCCGGCTGTCGGTGTGCCGCCCGCCCGGAGCCGACCACGACGTCGTGCTGATCCGGGGCATCGAGCCCAACATGCGGTGGCGGGCCTTCTGCAGCGAGTTGATCGACTATCTCGGCCAGCTCACGCCGACCACCGTGGTGACGCTCGGTGCACTGCTCACCGACACCCCGCACAGTCGCCCGGTCCCGGTCACCGGCACCACCTACGACACGGCCTCGGCCTCCCGGTTCGGGTTGGAGACCTCGCGCTACACCGGGCCGACCGGAATCGTCGGGGTCTTCCAGGACGCCTGCGTGCAGGCCGGCATCCCGGCCATCTCGTTCTGGGCGGCGGTACCGCACTACGTGTCCCAGGCCCCCGACCCGAAGGCCGCCGTCGCGCTGCTGCACCGGGTGGAGGAGGTCCTGGACCTGGAGGTGCCGCTGGGTGGGCTGCCCGAGCAGGCCGAGGCGTGGGAGCGCACGGTCAGCGAGATGGCCGACGCCGACGAGGAGGTGCGGGAGTACGTGCGCTCGCTGGAGGAGCGGGTGGAGTCGGAGAGCACGCTGCCGGAGGCGAGCGGTGACACCATCGCGGCCGACTTCGAGCGTTACCTTCGCCGCCGTGGCCCCGGCGGCTCCGGCGGTCCGGGCCGGTCCGGCGGCCGGGGCGGGCCCCGGCTCTGACCGTTCCCCACCCGGCGCCGGGCAGTTCCGGACCGTGAGCCCCTCGGCGAGTTCGGAGCGGGGCCGACGCCGGGACGCTCGGCGGTTCGGCGCGGTCAGCCCAGCAACCGACGCGGGCCCGGTCCCTGCTCGGCGAGGGTGTCGAAGGGGTTGGCCAGCCGGCAGCGGTCGATGGACAAGCAGCCGCAGCCCACGCAGTCGGTGAACCGGTCGCGCAGCCGCTCCAGATCACGGATCCGCTGCTCCAGCTCGTCGTGCCAGGTGCGGGACAGCCGCTCCCAGTCCGCACGGTCCGGGCTCCGGTTGTCCGGTAGCTCCGACAGCGCCCTGCGGACCTGCGCCAGCGGGATACCGACCCGCTGCGCGATCCGGATCATCGCCACCCGGCGCAGCACCTCGCGCCGGTACCGGCGCTGGTTGCCGCTGGTCCGACGGCTGGTGATCAGGCCCTGCCGCTCGTAGAAGTGCAGCGCGGACACTGCCACCCCGCTACGCTCGGCGAGCTGTCCGGGAGTCAGCTCGGCCTGCTCGACGGACGTTCTCCGGACCACCGGCCCTCCTAGTACTCCAGCCGTAGATTGTGATCTACCTCCGGCGTGGCGTTCCTGGATGTAGGGCGGCCACCGCGGATCATCGTCGGTTGTGTCGACTTCAGATGATCAAGCGGTGGCCGTGGGTCACAGCGTAGGGCCTGCGCGA
>JAJCYC010000179.1 GCA_029263115.1 Pseudonocardia sp.
GTCCAGCCGGTCGGTGACGTAGTGCAGCCACTGCTCGATCTCGGGCTGGCCGGGGAACTTCTGGCTCCAGCTCCAGCCGGTGTAGAGCCCCTCGTCGAACAGGTACTGGTAGATGTAGCCCTCGGAGTCGAACCGGGCGCCGGGGTAGCGGTTCCACCACCAGGTGCCGCCCACGTCGCCCGCGGCGTCGAACGCCTTGACCCGTAGGCCCTGCTCGCGCAGCTGGTGCAGCTGGTAGAGCCCGGCCACCCCGGCGCCCAGCACCAGCGCGTCGAGCTCCTCGGTCACCTGGGCGCCCACGCCGGTGTCGGCCCGGTCGGTGTCAGACGTCATCGTTGCCACTCCCGTCGATCCGCGTACCGCGTTACCCACCCGTGTGGGTAACTGAATCCGAGGTTCACCGCAAGGTCTGTGTCGTCGGCTCGGGCGATTCCGGTCCCGACCCACGGGCCGGGTCGAGCCGCGACCAGCTCCAGGCGTACTGGTCGTCCTCGATCCGGCCGACCTCGGCGCCGAGCCGCAGCGGGGCGAAGGTGTCGATCATGACGGCGGTCTCCTCGGTGCGCACCGCGTCCAGCGAGCGCTCGGCGCTGCCGGGCTGCGGGCCGTGGATGAACCCGGCCGGGTGCAGCGACACCGAGCCCTGGCCGATGCCGCTGCCGGTCCGGGACATGAAGTCGCCGGCCCAGTAGAACAGCACCTCGTCGGAGTCGACGTTGGAGTGGTTGAAGGGCACCTTCACCGCGTCGGGGTGGTAGTCGAACAGCCGGGGTACGAACGAGCAGACCACGAACCCGGGACCCTCGAAGGTGAGGTAGGTGGGCGGCGGGAGGTGCAGCGCGCCGGTGGACGGGGCGAACTCCCGGATGTCCAGCGCCCAGGGGTAGTTGCAGCCGTCCCAGCCGACGACGTCGAACGGGTGGTTGTCGTAGGTGTACAGCGTGGTGGCGTCCCGGGTCCTGACCACCACGTCGACCGGGCCGTCGCGCGCGTCCCCGCCGTCCGGCGGGCCCTCCGGCGCCCGGACGTCGCGCTCGTTGTACGGCGAGCCGTCCAGGATCTGCCCCGTCGGGGACAGGTACCTGCGCGGCACCCGGACGTGCCCGCCGCCGGCCGCCTCCACGATCAGCAGCCGCAGCGGCCCGTCGCCGACCGCCCAGCGGTGGGTGGTGGAGCACGGGATCACCACGTAGTCGCCGGCGTGCACCGGCAGCGCCCCGAACGGTGACTCCAGCACCGCGGTGCCGGACGCCACGAAGACCAGCTCGTCGCCGACCGCGTTGCGGTACAGCGGACCGGTCTCGGTCGCGGCGGCGAAGCACAGGGTGAGCTCGGCGTTGCCGGCCAGGGTGAACCGGTCGTGCACCGCGTCGCCCCTGGGCGCCAGGTCCTGGGTGCGCAGGTGGCGCGGCAGCAGCGGATCGTTGCGGACCAGCTCGGGCCCGGCGCGCGGCAGGGTCCTCGCGGCGGAGATCGCGGTCGGGATCCGCCGGTGGTAGAGGAACGACTGGTTGCCGCTGAAGCCCTCCTCGCCCTGCAGCTCCTCGTGGTACAGCGCGCCGTCGGGCGCGCGGAACCGGGAGTGTCGCTTCGGCGGAATCCGCCCGGCTCGCCGGTAGTACATCGCGAGACTCCGTTCGTTCCTGGTACGGGCACGACTGTCGCACCCCACGGTGACGCCTCGCCGCGTCGCTGCCAAGCACCGCCGGGCGGTAGTACCGACCGGATCAGCGATCGCGGGCCGGCGACACGGCTTCAGGCGTCGGCCGGCTGCGCGTGATAGGTGAACAGGTTGTCCCAGGTGCGGTCCAGGCGGCGCTTGGCCTCGTCCAGCGACACCGCGGTCAGCGCCTTCATGAACTGGATCTTGCGGTTCTTGAACTTGGTGAACTGTCGGACCAGGAGCGCGACCAGCTGGGCCTGGTTCAGCTCGACCGGCTCGTCGTGCACCCCGACCCAGAACCCCAGCAGCAACAGCACCGGCAGCAGCGCCGCGAGGAGCTTGGTGACGATCATGATGATCCCGGAGATGACTGCCGGGACGCCGATCAGCAGCTTGTCGATGCGGCGCATCTTCACCCGGGCGTTGGGGAACAGCATCTCCAGGTCGGCCCGGGGCACGTCCTGGAACAGCTTGATGATCGTCGACGCCGGGGTGAAGGGCAGCTTCTCGACGTCCGTGCCCAGCCGGACCTTCATCAACGACTCCTCGACGAACGCCCGGTCGAGGTCCTCCGTGCTGATCCGCTCGAAGTTCGCCGCCTCGGCCAGCGCGGTCAGTTCCGCCACCAGGCGGTGCTGCGCTGCGTGCCGCTCGTCCGCGTCCAGCTCGACGATCGTGCGGGTGTCGGCGTCGGGGTTGAACGGGTGGTAGGAGTCCTTCAGCGTCTCGAGCCGGCCGCGGAACTCGTGGTGCAGCAGGCTGGCCAGCAACTCGGTGAACGCCCGGAACGACTCCCGCTCGTCGGCCGCGACCTCGTCCGCGCACATCGTGACGATGCTCGTCTTGCGGAACGGGATGAATGAGGCATTTTTCCGCGCCCCGCCGCCCGTGGTCTCGGGACTGCTCGCGGAAAGGTGGCTCACCTGTTCGCCGGTCACTGCGGGCCCTTCTGCGGAGCGCGGGTGTGCCTGGGAACGTGGGGCCTCAGCGCACATCAGGTCCCGGGGCCGGTCGGCCAATCAGGGGAGTTCGTCGAGCAGTTCGTCGAGCAGTTCGTCGAGCACCGCCTCCTCGTGCACGGCGACCGCGTGGTGGCGCATGGCCGCGCCGAGCTCGGCGTCCCAGGAGGGTGTGACCGGTGGGCCGGCCAACTCTGGACGAACGGGACCGAGCGCGGCGAGGTAGTCGTCGGCGGTCATCCGCCAGGGCAGCACGCCGAACTCGGCGATCAGCCGGTTCGCGATCGTCACACCGGGCCAGTCGAAGTCGCCGTGGTAGAGCAGCCGGGCCCCGGCCAGTGCCCGGAGCACGTCGAGCACCACCAGCGCGGGCTGCCCGCTCACGCAGACCACCGGTACCCGGGCGCCGTGCCGCTGCGCCACCGCCTCCAGCACCCGCGGGTTCTCGCAGATCAGCGCCCGCGGGGGCGGGGTCAACCTGCATCGGCGCAGGTCCCACGCGGTGAGGTGCACCGGGTCGCCGGCATCGGCGGCGAGCGCCAGTCGTCCCGCCGCACCGCCCGGTCCCGCGCTGGAGGGGGCGGCGCGCAGACCGAGGGCCAGACAGGTGGTGGACACCGAGTCGACGCTGACCCCGAACCGCTCCCACAGTGCCCGGCGCGCAGCGGGATCGGCCGGTGTGGATTGGCCGAGCCGGGCGGCCAACCCGCGCAGCACCAGCGCGGACGCGGTGCGGCCGTCGTCGAGGCCGTGTGACCCGCCGGCGAACGCGGCGGCCAACTCGGTGCGCGAGGTCGGTGGATGTTCGGCGTCGAGCTTGCGCAGCACCTCGACCGCGCGGCCCATCGCCGCCATCGGCTCGCCCGCGCGGGACAGCAGACCCGACCGCCGCACCCCGGCCAGCCAGTCGGGCACCCACCCGGAGGCCCCCAACCGCTCCTGGGCGAGCCGGTAGGGTGCCTCCCGGGTCTCGGCCCGGGCGGAGCGTTGACCAGGAAGATCGCGGGGAGTGCGGCCGGTGACGGTCCGCAGGACCGCCTCCAGCCCGCCGACGCCGCTGCGCGCGGTGAGCAGCGCATCCAGCTGGGCCAGCTCGACGGTCAACCTGGTCGAGGTGACCGCGCGGCCGACCAGGGCGGACGCCGCGTGCCGCTCGGCCCGGGTCAGCTCCGGGATGACCACCCGTCCCTCGGCGCGCAGTCCCCGGGCCTCCAGCCGGTCGAACAGCACCCGCCAGATCCTGGTCAGCTCGGGAGCGGCCAGCCAGCCGGGCAGCTCGTCGGCCATCAGGTGACGGCCTGGAGGCGGTGACCGTCCCAGTGGTGGCGGTACTGGGCGATGCCCCGCTCGTTCGGATCCCGCAGCGCCTCGTAGATCGCCAGCGACGGGACGGTGGTGTGGTCGCCCCACAGTCGTTCGCTGGTGACCACGAAGTCGAGATCGAGCTGCACCAGCAGCCCGAACAGCAGCGGGTGGGTCCGTACGTCGATCTTGGGAAAGGCGTCGTCGAGCAGCACGAACCGGGGCGAGTGCGGTGCGGCCCCGGCCAGCGAGCTGAAATGCGCGGCCGCCGCGGCGAACAGCGGCAGGTAACAGACCACCTTCTGCTCGCCCTGGGAGAGCGCGGACCGCCGATGCAGCTCGTGCCAGACGCCGGCCGCCTCCGGGCGGGTGTAGCGCACGGTGAATGCGAACCACCGGCGGTAGTCCAGGGCCCTGCTGAGGTGCTCGGAGTAGGAGTCCTCCGGAGCGGCGACCCGGGAGGCCTCGATCAGCCGGTGCAGCGCGTCACGCAGCTCCCGGCGCTCATCCGCGAGCAGCGCGCCGACCGGGCTGACCAGCAGCTCGACCGCCCGCCGGGCGTCGGCGGGGACGTCCTCGCGCAGCCGCCAGCGCAGCGTCACCGCGATGCCCTGGCTGGTGGTGACCCCGCGCAGCAGCTGGTTCATCTCAGCGACCAACTCCTCGGCCTGCATCCGCCGGGACCGCAACGACTCGCCGAGGTCGCCCAGGATGTGCTCCTCGAACAGCCGCCGCTCCCGGTCGGTCAGCAGCTCCGCGTCCCGGGCGACCGCTGCCGTCAGCCGCGCGGACAACACCCCGATCGGGTGCTCGCCCGATTCGTCGCGGCCGATCGCGGCCAACGCTCCGCCGATCTCGGTGACCCGGGGGTCCAGGTCACCGGCCGGGCCGCTGGCGGCCTCCTGCCAGGCGGCGAGGACCGCGTTGTCGGTGCCGGGGCGAGCCGGCGGCGGGAGCTCGGCGATCCGGCGAGCCAGGCCGAGCACCGCCGCAGGTACCGGCTGTCCGGCCCGGTAGGTGCCGGCGAGTTCGAACACCGAGGTGTCGGGTGGGGCGGGCGACGGCTGGTGCGGCTCGGCGTGCGGCTGGCCCGGCTCGGGGGATGCGGCGTGGTGCACGTCCGGCTCGGGGGTCGCCGGCAGGCCCGACTCGGCGGAGGCCGGCAGGCCGGAGCGGAGCAGGCCGGGAGTGCTCGCGGCCTGGCCGAGCCGGGCCACCGCATCGGCGAGCACCGGTTCGTGCTCGGCCAGCCGCGCGGCGGCGTCGGCGGCCGCCTGGCGGGCAGCGCCGCCGTCGGCGTGCAGCTCGGCGATCCGGGTGCTCAGCTGGCCGGCCCGTCGGCGCAGCCGCTGTTCGTGGTCCTGCGCGGCCTCGATCCGGGCGCGGATCTCCCGCACCGGGGCGCCGACGGTCTGCTCGAGCTCGTCGGCGGCCGCCGCCGCCTCGTCGGCGCGGGCCCGCTCACGCTGCGCGACGTCGGTCGCGTCCGCCGCTTCGGCGAGGTCGTGCTCCCAGCGCTGCGCGTCCTCGGCCCAGCGACGCAGCCGGTCGGCGAACCCGGCGGCGCCATCGGCGTGTGCGGTGAGCACCCGGTCGAGCTCGCGCAGGGCTTCCCGGCGGGCGGCCAGCGGGCCGGGTTCGGTGGGCAGCTCGTGCACGGCGGCCAACTGATCGAGCTCGCGGCGTCGAGCGGCCTCGGTGGCGCGGGCGGCCACTGCGGCCTGCTCGGCGTCCTCGGCCCGGCGGTCGGCGCGGGAGGTGGTCTGGGCCTGTTCGTCGTGCCGGGTCCAGGCCGTCAGCAGCGCGGCCCCGGAGGGGACGGCGGCCAACCAGGACTCGATCGCCGCGGCGGCCGCACGCGCCGCCGCCTCCTCGGCGGTGGCCGCGCCGAGTTCCGTGGTGTGCTCGGCGAGCTGGTCGTCGAGGTCGGCGAGGCGGCGCGCGCGCTCGGCAGCCCGGGCGGTGGCGCCGATGTACTGCGCGACGGGCTTGGTGGCGCGGCCGGTGAGCGGGCCCAGGCGCCACCCACCGTCGGTCGTCACCAGCGCGGCATCTCCGCTGGCGGCCCCGGAGCCCGGGTCGGGGTTGCCGCCCGCAGGCTCCGCGTACCCGATCCGGGCCAGCACGCCGCGCACCACCTCGGCGGACACCGGCGCGTGCGCCGGCGGGTCGGCGATCAGCACGTCGGCGAGGGTCGGGCCGGTCACCGCCGGGCCGGTCGGCAGCACCGTGTCGCGCCGGTCCGCGGTGAGCACGGCCCCGTCGGGGCGGACCCATGCGTCGAGCAGCCCGGACGCCTCCAGCGCGGCCTCCACCGCGGCGCGCCGGCCGTCGGTTTCTCGGCCGGCGGGGAGGTGGTCGTCGGCATCCGGGCGGTCGGCGTGCGGGTGGTCGGCGAAGTCGACCAGGCGCCACAGTGGGGCGCCGTCGGCGTCGTCGCGCGGATCCCGGTGCCAGCTCGGCGCCCCCGGGGCCGGGTCGGGTTCGGCCGCCACCGCCGCCCGCCGGGCCCGCAGCTCGCGGATCGCCCGGTCGGCCGCGGTGCGCCGGGCGCCGGCCGACTTCTCCCGTTCGTGGTGGGCGCGCAGCGTCGGCGCCGCACCCGCCCGCGCGGTGGCGGGCAGCGCGAGCACGGCCTCGGCCGTCCATGCGTCGGGCGGCTCGACGGTCACCGCGCGGGGGTCGGCCCGCCAGCCATCGAGCCCGGTGCGCAGCGCGGCCTCAGCCTGGTCGGCGGCCCGCCGCGCGTCGGCCAGCCGGTTCCGCTCCTGCTCGGCGTACCGCTCGGCGTCGGCGGCCATCTGCTCGGCGCGCTGCCGGTGGGTCGTGGCGGTGTCGAGCTCGGTACGCGCGGCGGCGACCACCTCGACGGCGGCCCGCAGCTCCCCGAGCACCGGCCGCACGGCGGTGAGCGCGCGTTGGTGCTCGACCAGGGTGGCCGTGGTGGCCCCGGCATCGTCGGGGCCGGCCAGCGTGGGTTGGTGCAGCCCGTCCGGCACCGCCAGGGTGGCCCGGGACCGGGCCTCGGCGAGCTCGGCGGCGTGCCGCTGCCCGTCCACCGCGTACCGGGTGAGGTCGGCGCGCAGCGTGTCTGCGTCGCGGCGGACCCGGGCGCCGGACTGCTCGGCCCGGCCCCGGGAGCGCGCGGCGGACTCGGCCGCGGACCCGGCGGTCCGGGCGCACTCGACGGCCAGCGCGCGCCGGTTGGCCAGCTCCCGTTCGGTACGCAGCAGCGGGTCGGCGCGCAGCTCGCCCAGCCGCGCGGCCAGCCGGCCCAGCTCACCGCCCACCTCGCCGTGCTCGCCCTCGGCGGTGGCCAGCGCCTCGGCCACCTTGTCGGCGGCGGCGGTCCGCTGCTCGGCCTCCCGCGAGCGCCGGGTGCGCTCGGTGTGTTGGGCGGCCACCTCGGCGCCCCGGGCGCGCAGCACCTCGCGGGCGTAGTCGGCGTACACGGCGGCGAACGCCAGGACTCCGTCGGCGGCGCGGCGCTGCCGGTCGAGCTGTTCGCCGAACGCGGCCAGCTCGTCGAAGGTGTCCCCAGCCGCCCGGACCGCGTCGTCGTCGAGCTGCGGCAGCGCCTGGACCAGCTGTTCGGCCAACCGGGCGGGCTCGATGTCCTCGCCGACCTGGGGTTGGCGCAGCCAGTACAGCAGCCGCAGCAGCTCGTCGTACTGGCCGGGTTCCAGCCCGAACAGCAGCCGACCGACGTGCTGGCGGTACTGCCGAGGCGACTCGAAGAACTGCCCGCCGCCGGCCTCGACGGCGGCCCGCAGGCGGTCCCTGGCCAGCGGCCCGGCCGCGTCCTCCAGCGCCAACCCGGTGCTCGCCCCGGCGTCCACCCGACCGGGGAAGGTGAAGTACCAGGCCCGGGCGTCCCGGGTGGACTGCGAGGCCCGGATGCCGACCCCGCAGGTGATCACGTCGTCGCCGTGGGCGAACTCGACCCACAGGTACCCGGCGCGGTTCTGCCCGGTGTAGCCGTCGAGCATCAGCCACAGCAGGCTGGTGTGGTGGCGCCCGGACGCCGTCATCCGAGCCTTGTCGCCGTCCAGCACGAACGGCAGCAGCATCTCCAACGTCTTCGACTTGCCGGCGCCGTTGGCCCCGCGCAGCAGCAGCCGCCCGTCAGCAAACTCGAAGACCTGCTCGTCGTACTGCCACACGTTCAGCACGCCGGCCCGCGAGAGCTGGAAGCGGCTCACTGATCCTCCTCGAACAGCTTCTCCTCGAACAGCGAGCGCTGCCCGCCGGACGGCTCGGCCAACGAGGCACGCACGGTGTAGCGGGCCGCGACGGCGTGCACCAGCCACGCCCCGTCCTCGTCCATCCGCACCAGGCCCGCGTCGACCAGCTGAGACCGTGCGTCGGCGAGCGCGGAGGCGGGGTCGTCGCGGTGCTCCTTCTTGAACCCGGCGCCCCACTCGGTGTGCACCGCGGCCGCTGCCCGGGCCACCAGCTCCGGTGGGGCGCGCCGCCACACCCGCTCCGGCGCCGGAGCCTCCCGCGCGTCCGAACGCAGCTGGTCGGCCAGCCGTTCGACGAGCAGCAGCGCGAAATGCCGGGCCGAGCCACCGCCGGGGAACTCGACGTCGGTCAGCTCACCGTCGGCGTCGATCGCCATCGCGCCCTCGGCGCGCAGCTCCAGGTCGAGTCCGAGCCGGTCGGTGAACCATTCGCGCTCCCGGTTGCGGTTGCGTCGCCACCATTCGGCCTGCTCCTCGGTGAGCTCGTCCGCGGACAGCACCGGTGACTCCACCAGTCGCCGGCGCACGGCGACCCGTGCCCCACCGATCGCCGAGGGCAGCGCCGCAGTGCCCAGCAGGTCGTCCGGGCCGGCCATCCCGCCCAGGGTGGCCGCGACCAACAGAGCCAGCCGCTCGCGGCGCACGTCCAGCAGCGACGCGGTGCGCTGCTCGGCCCAGTGCTCCAGGTCGCCGTCGCGCTCGCGCAGCACCCCCAGATCGACCAGCGCGGACATCGCCGCGTACAGGTCGCGGCGGTCGGCGATGGCGTCGAGGTCGACGTCCAGGCCGGCCTCCACCGCCACCGAGCGGACCTGCGCCACCAGCTCGTCGACCAGCAGCTGGCCCTTGCCCCGGCCCAGGGCGGCGATGGTGACGCACAGCAGTGCGTACGCCCTGGGGGTGAACGGCCGGCCGCTCCGGCGGCGCAACGGACGGCTGGCGTCGCGACCCAGCCCGCTCTTGTACAGCCGCGCCGAACCGGGCTCCACCACCAGCCGGTAACCGAGCCCGTCGGCGAACAGCCGCTCCAGTTCGGCGCGGTGCCGCCGGACCAGCCGCAGCTCGTCCGCGTCGGAGCCGTCGGCGTGCAGCAGCGGGGCGCGCAGCAGGGCCCGGGCGGCGCGCCGACGCTCGGCGGTGAGGTGGACGTCCTCGGCCGGGGAGGGCCGCTGCACCCGGCTCATCCGGTGCGCCTGTCCGGCTCGCCCGGGGCCGCCCGCTCCGCTCCGGCCCCCTGCTCCGCCCCGTCCGGCTGCCCCGCTCCGGCGAGCTCGACGCTCAGCGTGAGA
Source organism: Pseudonocardia sp. (assembly GCA_029263115.1). Classification (GTDB taxonomy): domain Bacteria; phylum Actinomycetota; class Actinomycetes; order Mycobacteriales; family Pseudonocardiaceae; genus Pseudonocardia. The sequence goes on from JAJCYC010000179.1 coordinate 9,458, forward strand.
TCGACCAGCTCCAGCCGACCGGCCGGGCTGTGCACCACGGTGCCGGTGCCCGGCGTGCGCCGTACCGTCAGGCGCCAGCAGGCACCGGCCACATCCACCCCGGCGTGGTCGAGCGGACCGAGCGGGCGCCCCCGCCCGACCAGCGCCCGCGCGTACAGCTCCAGCAGCGCGCCGCGGGCCTCGTCGGACAACCGCACCGAGCCCAATCTCCCCCGGTGGCCGCCGATCTCGGCCAGCGCGCCCGCCCGCCGCCGCTCCGCGCGCTCCCGTTCGGCCACCCGGGCGGCCTTCGCGGCCGAGTAGTCGTCGCGGCGGCCGGCTCGACCCCGGATCGTGCGGGCCCCGTGGCGGCGCAGCGCCAGCGGGACCTCCGCCGAGGGGGTGCGCCACCAGGACGCGGTGGCCGGCACCGGGTCGTCGTCGTCGTCGGCGGGGAAGGCCAGATGGCGACAGGAGTACAGGCCGAAGGCCGAGGCCCACAGCGCGTGCGCGGTCTGGTCGTCGGCGGCCGCGAACCAGCCGGCCAGGGTGAGCAGGTCGGCATGCCGGCTCAGCTCGCGGCGGCCGGTGGCGATCCGGCGCAGGTTGACCAGTAATGCGCGCATCGCTTCGGTGGCCAGCCGGCGCACCCCCGCCGCGTCGGCGTCCCGCCCGGCGCTCCCGACGAACCAGGCGTGCAGACTGGCCCAGTCGGCCGGGTCCAGCCCGGTCGCCCGGTGCGCCCGGGTGCCGTCGATGCCGAGCAGCCGCTGCCCGGAGTTGGCCCGGGCACACAGCGCCGCCACCTTGGGCTCGACGACCGTCAGTGCCTCGGCCAGCTGGGGCATGTGGCGGGCGATCTCGTCCACGAACCGTTGCAGGTAGTCCAGCAGCGCGGTCTTGAACGCCTGGAACTCCGCGCGGTCCAAGTCGTAACGCACCAGCACCTGGCTCAGGTAGGTGTAGAAGTCGCGGGTGGAGGAGACCAGCCGTTCGAACTGGGCGAAGACGGTGCCGATGTCGCGTGCCAGCACCTCCGGGTCGGCCGAGGTGATCGCGGCATCGTCCAGGCGGCCCAGCGCGCGCAGCCCGCCGAGGATGCCGCCGAGCATCTCGGTGGACACCTCCCGCGCCGACTCGGTGTGCCCCAGCAACTCCTCGACGAACCGGTGCACCAGCTCGCCGCGCTGGGTGAGCTGGTAGCGGGCCCGGTTCTGCAGGTACTCCCGCAGGCTGCGGGCCTCGGTCTCCCGCGGGCTGCGGGCGAGGTTGCCGTGCTCGACCAGGTAGGACAGCCGGTCGTCCACGGTATCCGGATCGAGATCCAGGCCCTGGCCGGCCAGCCGTGCGGCTACCTCGGCGGCCGACTGGTCGGAGAGCAGCCCGGCGACCTCGCCGGTGAACGTCCGCATGATCGCGAGGTAGGTGGGTGCCTCGTCCCGGCCTGCGGCATAGCGCAGCGACTCCAGGCGCACCCGCTGCGGGTGGCTCAGCCCGGATCCCGCGAGCTCGGCGCCGTCATCGACCACCCGTTCACCGTAGCGAGCACCCCCGACAGGTCGGCGCCCCGGCGGCCGGACGCCCCGGCGGTCAGCGCGGAGTTCGCGCGCCGGGTGCGGGCCACGAACAGCGGACAGCGCTCCTGTTGCAGGTCCAGGGCGTTGCGCACTGCCGCCGGACTGGCCCCGGGTGGCGTGACGGGGACTACCCCGGCCAGACCGCCAGCTTCGCCCGAGTGCAGAACCGGCGCTGCTCCCCGGTGATCGGGTCGCGGAACTCCAGTTTCGTGGCCAACAGTTGCAGCGGGCGGCTGAAGTCGTCGAGCGGGGTCTCGGTGAGCACCGGGTAGAAGTCGTCGCCCAGGATCGGGATGCCCAGCCCGCTCATGTGCAGCCGGATCTGGTGGGTGCGCCCGGTGGCCGGGGTGATCCGGTAGCGGCCGAGGTCGTCACGGTGCTCGACCAGCTCGACGAGGGTCTCGGCGTTCGGCGGGCCGTCCACCTCCTGGGCGGTGATCACCCCGCGCTGCTTGACGATCCGGCTGCGCACCGTGCGCGGCAGCTCCAGCGTCGGGTCGTGGCGGGCGATCGCCTCATAGGTCTTGCGCACCAACCGGTCCCGGAACAGCGTCTGGTACGCCCCGCGCCGCTCGGGCCGCACGACGAACATCAGCAGGCCGGCGGTCACCCGGTCCAGCCGGTGCGCCGGGCTCAGGGTCGGCAGGTCCAGCTCGCGGCGCAGCCGGACCAGCGCGGTCTGCACGATGTGCCGGCCGCGCGGGATGGTGGCCAGGAAGTGCGGCTTGTCCACCACGAGCAGGTCGTCGTCGCGGTGCACCACGGAGATCTCGAACGGCACCGGCACCTCCTCGGGCAGGTCCCGGTGGAACCACAGGAAGTGCTCGGGCACGAACCGGGCGTCCGGCGCGACCGGGCCGGCGAGGTCCACGATCCGCCCCTCGGCGAGCATCTGGTCGATCCGCCCGGGCGCCACCCGGGGCAGCCGCTCGACCAGGTGGTCGCGGAAGGTCGCCCACGGCCCCTCGGCCGGGGTGCGCAGCCGGACCGCGTCCAGGCCGTGCCGCTGCGCCAGCGGCGACCTCAGCTTCCGCCTCATAGCAGGCCAGGGTAGCCCCGGTTGCCCGGCAGGTTCGGCGCCGCTGGTCCCGGTCCGCGCTGGTCACGCACGGTGGTGGTCCCATGTTCGGAGAACGCACGTCACATAGCTCGTGCTCTAGCCGCGCACCGCGGCGGCGGGGACGGCGTCCGCCAACTGATCGGCCGCCGGACGATCCGCGGCGGCCACGGGTACGACCTGCACACCGATCCCGTTGACCCAGGCGTTGCCCGACACCGCGTCCAGCAACTCGGCGTCGTTCGGTACCAGGTCGTTGTAGCGGGCACCGCCGGCCGCGACCGCGACCTGCCAGCCGCCCTGGTGGCCCCAGTGCTGGTTGAGCCCCACCGCGCCCGGCATGACCTCGTCGGTGATCTCGACCGGCACCTCGATCGTGCCCCACCGCGAGCTCACCTCGATCTGTTCACCGTCCACCAGGCCTCGGCTCTCGGCGTCCCCCGGATGCATCCGCAGCCGGCAGGAGCGCTTGCCGGACATCAGCCGGGGGATGTTGTGCAGCCACGAGTTCTGCGAACGGGTCTCCCGGATGGTGAACAACCGCAGCGGGTGGTCGGGGTCGTCGGCCAGCCCGTCGTTCAGCCGGCGCAGCTCGTCGGCGAACAGCTGGTGGTGCAGGTGGACCAGCTTGTCCTTGGTGTGCAGCCGCTTGCGGAGCACCCCGGTGGGTGGGGCGTCGCCCAGCTTGATCGCGCCGTCGTTGCGCAGCAGCTTCTTGCGACTCAGGCCACCCCGGCGCAGCCCGAACAGGTCGCCGTCGGGGCCCAGCCGCATGAACAGGTCGATGCCGACGTACGGGGGCACCCGGATGCCGAGCCTGCCCATCAGCTGGGCACCCGGCGCGGGCGAGGGCACCAGACCGATGCGCTTGCAGATCTCGTCCAGGGTCCGCCAGTCGTCACGGACCTCCGGAGGCGCGGTGACCGCGGCATCGGTCCACTGCGCGTGCGGCACCGCGTTGTGCGACTGGGTGAAGATCGGGAAGCCTTCGCGCTCCAGCAGCAGGGTGGGCGGCAGGATGTAGTGCGCGTGCCGGTTGGTGTCGGTGATGTAGGGGTCGAGCGAGACGAACAGGTCCAGCGCGGTGAATGCCGCCTCCATCTCGTTGCAGGCCGGCGAGGTGGCGGCGGCGTTGGTGGCCACGCACACCATCGCCCGCAGCTGCCCGCGCCCGGGAGTCATCACCTCGCGGGGGAACGTCGCCCACGGCGAGGTGCCGATGACCTCGGGGATGCCGTCGACCCGGGTGCGCCAGCGGTCGTAGCCGTTGGCCTTCAACACCTTGGTCATCAGCTCCAGGTCGACCATCGGACGGGCGAACACCCATCCCCCGGCCCGGTCCAGGTTGCCGGTGACGATGTTGAGCACGTCGATCAGGTACTTGGTGAGCGTGGCGAACCGGCCCATCGACGCGCCACAGCGGCCGTACACGCAGGCCGAGCCGGCGCCGGCCAGGTCGCGGCCGAGCCGCTCGAGGGTTGCCCTCGGGATCCCGGTCTCCACCGCCACCCGGTCCAGGTCGACGTCCTCGACCAGCCCGAGCGCGAACTCCACCCCGCTGGCCTGGCGGGCGATCCGCGCACGGTCGACCAGCCCGGCATCGACGATCACCTTGAGCAGGCCTGCGACGAGCCTCGCGTCGCCCTCCGGACGGATCGGCAGGTGCTCGAACAGGCGGGCGGTCTCGGTGCGGCGCGGATCGACCACCACGACCCGGCCACCCCGCCCCGGGATGTCGAGCAGCACCTCCCGGATTCGGCCGACGGTGGCCATCGAGCCGTGGGACACCACCGGGTTCGTGCCCAGGATCAGCGCGAACTCGGTGCGGGCGAAGTCGGGGATCGGGTTGGCCAGGTTGTGGCCGTAGAGCAGCTGACCGACCACCCAGTAGTTGTTGATGTCCACCGAGCTGGCCGTGTAGAAGTGCTTGGTCTTCAGCGCCGCCGCCATCCCGAACAGGGTGATGAAGGCCCCGAAGTTCCACGCGTTGGCGTTGCCCAGCCCGATGCCGAGGACTCGCGGCCGTGCCCCTTGATCACCGCGCGGAGCCGGGCGCCGATGTCGTCGAGCGCCTCGTCCCAGCTCACCCTGGCGAAGCTTCCGTCGGGGTTACGCTTGACCGGGTGGCGCAGTCGGTCGGGGTCGCTGAGCACGTCACCGAAGCTGGTGCCCTTCGGGCAGGCGAAGCCGAGCGACTGCGGATGGTCGGGATCGGGCGCCAGCGCGACCAGCCTGCCGTCCTCGACGGTGGCGATCAGCCCGCAGGAGGCTTCGCACACCCCGCACCAGACTCGCTTCTCGGTCATGGCCGCTCCGCTCGATGTCGGTCGTTCACAGGTTCCGCGAGATGATCTCGTTGCTGCAGGTCTTGCGGATCTCCTCGTTGCCGTAGTCCAGCAGGTATCCGGAGCTGCCCGCCGCGTGCCACAGCTCGCGGTCGACGATGCCGGCGTCCTCCCAGCGCCGGAAGTGCGGCGCGATCTGCTCGGTGACGAAGCGGCGCACCGACTGGCGGTAGCTGCGCTGTTCGTCGTCGTAGACGGCGTGGTGGGTCAGGGTCATGAGAGCAGCGTGCGGATCTCGGCGACGGCGTCGATGCCGGCCTCGTCGCTGCCGGCGAACGGGATGAAGTTCAGCGTGGTGCACCCCGCCTCGACGAACGGCCGCACGAACTCGGCGACCTGCTCCGGCGAGCCGTGCGGGACGTATCGCTCGAAGTTCTCGAACGGGGTCTGGTACAGCCCGGCCATCGCCGGGGCCACCCGTTGCCGCGCCTCGGCGCGGTCGGTGCCGAAGCCGCACCAGAACGTCATGCCGTGCCGCCAGGCGACGCCTGTGCGCCCGGCGTCCGCCCCGTGTGCCTCGACGGCGTTGACCGCCGCGGTGCAGCGCTCGGGGGAGGTCCAGATGCCCAGCCAGCCGTCGCCGAGCCGACCGGCCCGGCGCAGCGCCGCGTCGGAGCGGCCCCCCACGACCAGCGGTATCGGCTGCTCGGGGGTGGGGTGGACGCGGGCCTCGTCGAGGGTGAAGAACTCGCCGGCGTGGGTGACGGTCTCACCGGCCAGCAGTCGCCGCACCAGGCCCAGCGACTCGTCCATCCGCCGGCCCCGGGTCTTGGGGTCCACCCCGCAGGCGGTGACCTCGCGGCGGTCGTCCCCGCCGATGCCCAGGCCGAGGCACAGCCGGCCCGGGGCGAACTGTGCCACGGTCAGGATCTGCCGGGCGACCAGCAGCGGGTGGCGCAGCACCATCAGGTACACCGCCAGGTAGACGTCGAGCTCGTCGGTCGCGGTGACCACCGACGCCGCGTCGGTCAGGCCGTCGTTGCCGACCCCGCCGTGGAACATCACATGGTCGCCGACCATGACGTGGTCCAGACCCGCCTCGGCCATCCGGGAGAACAACCTGGCCCGGTGGGCCATCAGCGCCGGCCCGGACCGCACCGGTCCGGAGACCCAGAGCGGCGGCATCAGGTTCACCCCGATCCGCAGGTCCATCCTCAGCCCCGCCCCGCCGCCGGGTCGCGGCGCAGGAACGCGTCCTTGCGCTCCACGATCTCCGGGTCGTCCATCACCGAGTAGCTGTTCAGGCACTCCAGCCGCAACTGGTCGTCCAACGGCCGCCCGACCACGTCCAGGATCGTCTCCTTGGCCGACTCGACCGCCCGGCGGGGGTTGCGCAGGATCTTGGCCGCGATGTCCTCCACCTCGGCCATCAGCCGTTCCCGGGGGACCACCCGGTTGACCAGGTGGATCTCCTTGGCCCGCTGGGCGGTGATCGGCTCGCCCATCAGCTCCAACTCCATCGCGATGCCGACCCCGCAGGTGTTGACCAGCCGCACGATCCCCCCGTCGCCGAAGTGCATGCCGCGCTGCATGTGGAAGAAGCCGAACTGGACATCGTCCGCGGCGACCCGGATGTCGCAGGCCAACGCCAACTCGACACCGCCGCCGATCACCCAGCCGTTCAGCGCGGCGATGATCGGCTTGTTGGTGCGGTGCAGGCCGCGGGTGATGCGGCCGGCGAAGCCCTTGTCCAGCACGTCGCGGCCGAGGCCGGGGCCGGCGTTCAGCCAACTGTCGACGTGGTCGGCCAGATCGGCACCGGCGCAGAACGCCTTGTCGCCGGTGCCGGTCAGGATGGCCAGCCGGACCTCGGGATCCTCGACGAACGCGGTCCATGCTTCGAACAGCAGCTCGTCGGTCTCGGTGTCGATGGCGTTGCGCTTGTCCGGGCGGTTGAGCGTGATGTACGCGATCTCGCCGCGCTTCTCGTAGAGCACCTTCGACATCGGGCTACCTCGTCGTGTCGAACTGGCCGGTCGGTCCGGGTTGGCTGGTGGGCGACCCCGCGCGCCGACGACTGGCGTCCAGCAGACCCTCGACCAGCGAGGGGTCCGCGTAGTACGGGTCGCCGCGGGAATCAGCAGGGCCGGTGACGGCCTTGCGCCGGTTGTACTCGAACAGGACCGCGAGCTTGAACAGCTGGCACGATTCGTACCAGGGCAGCGCGGACAGGTTCGCGTCGGTGGCGTCGGCGTAGCGGGCCGCCAGCGCGTCCCGGGTGGGGAAGCCGTCCGCGAGGGTGACCGCGGACATCGCGGTCAGCGCGTGCGTCGGCTCGTCGGGCACAGCGTAGGTGGCCAGGGTGTAGGCGAGGTCGGCCAGCGGGTCGCCGATCCCGGCCAGCTCCCAGTCGAGCACTCCGAGGAGGCGGGCGGGCGCCTCCGGGGCCAGCATGACGTTGCCGAACCGGAAGTCGCCGTGCAGCAACGCCGGCGGGCCGGAAACCGGGAGGGTGGTCCGCAGTCGGTCGCGGATCTCCTCGAACTCCGCCGGCAGGCCGCCGTCCGCATCGGCGATCAGGTTCGGCAGCCTGTCCAGCTGACGCCTCAGGAACCCGTCCGGCCGGCCGAGCCCGTCCAGCCCGAGGCCGTGCCAGTCGAGGGTGTGCAGCGTGGCCAGCACATCGATGAACGCCTCGGCGGTGGCGCGACGGCCCGGCGGGTCGTCCAGCGCGGTCGGCAGGGACCCGGTGGCCACCACGCCGTCCAGATGCTCCATCACGTAGCAGGGCACGTCCATCACCTCCCCGGCCTCGGCGACCGCGAGCACCCGGGGTACCGGCACCCCGGTGCCGGCCAGGGCACGCAGGATCCGTGCCTCGCGCCGCATGTCGTGCGCGCCCCGCGGCAGCGGCGGGGGCGGCGGCCGCCGCAGCACCACGGTCCGCTCGCCGGTGCTGACCGCGTAGGTGAGATTGGAGTGGCCGTCGCCGATCCGCCGCAGGCGCACCGGCCCGTCGTGCAGGTCGTGATCCCGCAGCCAGCGCTCCACGCCGGCAACGTCGAACGGCAGCGGTGTGTGCTCCACCGGCTGCTGTCCCCCGGGAGGCTCATTCACCCTGCATCTCTTTCGACTCCGATCAGGTTCTGCACGTAGGTGCTCGGCCACTGGGTTTCGACCTGGCCCCAGGCGGGCTCGCCGTCGATGGTGCCCCGGCACGCGGCCTCGTTGATCGTGGTGCTCGATCCGACCGGCAGCCCGAAGCTCGCGTAGCGCTCCAGGACCAGCTCGGTCGTGCCTCCCGCTTCGTCGAACAGCGTGGCGCGCAGGGTGCGGCTGGTCATGTCGTCGTCGTAGGTGGCCTCGCAACGTGCGTCCACCAGCCCGACCGGGTGCCCGTCGCGCAGGACGTAACCGTTGGTGCCGAGCTCGCCGCGCGCCACCCACTGGAAGAGATTGAGCCCCTGACCGGACCCGGTCTGCGCGGCGACCCACTTCCAGTGCTGCGGCATCCGCCAGTTGCGCCGGCCCCACGAGTGGTCCCGGTGGGCCAGGGTGTCGAACGGCACCACCCGGTCGCCGAGCCGGAACTCGCCGCGCGCGCGGCCGGTCTGCTCGAACCGGTTCACCGCCATCCACTGCGGGCAGCCGCCCGGGTTGCGGGCGAAGTCGAACGCCTCGTGGGTGCCCTCGAAGTCGTAGACCAGGTCGATCTGCTGGCTGGAGAACCGGACCTGGGCGGTGCGCAGCGGCTCGGGTTGGCGCACGGTGAGCCCCGCTATGTTCCAGTCGTCGAAGTCCGCGTCGCCCATCTCGAGGCCGTGCACGACCTCGTGGACCAGGGGAGTCTCGTCCTGACTCCAGACCCGGACCAGCCGTCCCGCGGTGCCCTTGTGGTCGACCCAGGTGTAGACGAACACCCCGAGCTCCAGCTCGGGCAGGACCAGGTTGAAGTACAGGCTGTCCCGACCCTTCGAGCCCTCCGCCGGCCGGTGGCGCAGGTCGTCCGCGGCGCGCAGAGCGCTCGGGGTGGGCGGCTGCGGGTCAGGCATGGGACTCCGTCGACGAAGGGCACAACGGGCATCGCCCGCTGGTATCACGACTGGGCATCAGACGATGTTGAAGTGTATCAGTTTGGACAGGGTCGGGCTTCTGGATCTTTGCGCACCGGTCCCGTGGCCACGACGTGATGTTTCACTTCTCCATCGTTTGATGTATATATGTGCCACACGGTTCGTCGCCGTGCGGCTTACGGCAGTCAGCCACCTCGACCGGAGAGAAACGATCAGTCATGGACCAGAAAACGAGTCTCAGGTTCCAACTCCTGAGCGCCTGCTGTGGCCCGGCCTTCCTGGTCACCTTCGTGTTCTTCTGGGGGATCCTGGGCAACAACATCCCTAACCCGTCTCCCTCGCTGAGCGCCGAGGAGCTGGCCCTTCGCTATCAGAACAACCTCGGCGAGATCCGTCTCGGCTTCATCATCTCGATGATCAGCGTCTGCCTGTACCTGCCCTGGTGCTCCTACCTCAGCGCCCGGCTGCAGCAGATCGAAGGCAAGTTCCCGACGCTGGCGAACCTTCAGCTGATCGGCGGCGCACTGACGGTGATGGTGGTGTCGTTCAGCGCGTGCTTCTGGGCGATCGCTGCCTTCCGTCCGGAGGGCAACCCGGAACTGATCCAGTTCGCCACAGACAGCGGCTGGCTGATCATCGATCTGCAGTACGCCTGCACCACCCTGCAGATGGTGGCCTTCGCGCTGTGCGTGCTCTCGGACAAGAAGGGCCAGGCCGCCGGTACTCCGCTGATGCCCAACTGGGCGTGCTACCTGACGATCTTCTGCGCGGTCAGCTTCTTCCCGGCCAGCCTGACCGGCGTGCTCAAGACCGGCCCGTTCGCCTGGGACGGCGTGATGAGCTACTACTTCCCGTACTTCTGCTGGCTGTGCTGGGAGACCATCGCCAGCTACTTCATGATCAAGGACGTTCGTCGGCGTATCCGTGAGTCGAAGAGCTCGTCGGCGTCGCTTAGCCTGGAGGCACAGCCGGCCTGATCGGCAGCGACCGACCTGACCCGGAACCAGCCGCCGCGGCTCGGGTGGACCTCGAATCCACCCGACGGGCCGCGGCGGAGTCAAGTACGCGGGTCCTCGGCGGCGCGCCGGCCGGGTGGTGGAGAGGAGTGGTGGCCCGTGAGTGCGGAACGCGATACGTGCTCGCTGTCGGTCCTGGAGAAGAAGCGACGGCACCTTCCCGGGCTGGAAGGCGTGTGGGTCTTCGTCACCGCCGACATGACGGTCTTCGGAATACTGTTCGCCCTCTTCATGGTCGGGCGGGATCAGGATCCGGAGATCTTCGAGTCCTCCCGGCAGTCGCTGAACCCGGACTTCGGCGGGGTCAACACGCTCATCCTGCTCACCAGCTCGTGGTTCGTGGTGCTGGCCGTCGACGCGGTGAAGCGCAAGGAAGGGGACGGAGCGCAGCATTACCTCGCCGGCGCTTTCGCCTGCGGCGTGGCCTTCATGGTCTCGAAGGCCATCGAGTACACCCAGAAGCTGAACGAGAACATCACGCTTCTCACGAACGATTTCTACATGTACTACTTCACGCTGACCGGAATCCACCTGATGCACGTCGTGGCCGGCAACGTGGTCCTGGCCGTGCTGTGGTTCATGGCGCGGGCCCGCACGATCGACCCGGAGCGCCCGACCGTCCTCGAGTCCGGCGCCACCTACTGGCACATGGTCGATCTTCTCTGGGTCATGCTCTTCCCGCTGCTCTACCTGGTGAGGTAGTCGATGGAGCTGTTGCGCAAGCCGGTGACCGTCGTCTGGGCGGTTCTGATGCTGGCCACGGTCGCATCCACCTGGTGGCTGTCGAAGGATGTCGTCAGTCCCGTTGTCGGCACGGTCGCCATCATGGTGATCGCCGGGTTCAAGGTCCGATTGGTGATGTGGCACTTCATGGAGCTGCGCGATGCTCCGGTGGCCTGGCGCTGCGTCCAGGGGGCCTGGGTGTTCCTGGTGACCGCGATGATCGCCGGAATCTATCTGGCTTGAACATCATGCAATCCGCAAACGCACCATCGAGTGGGCGCGGCGCGCCCGGCGAGCCGGAGAGTACCGGCGGAGCGCGAACACGAACGCGAACGTACTCATCGGTACCGGATCGCCATCTCCCGGCGATCACCCCGCTCACCGCGCGGTCGGTCGCACTGAGCACGTTGCTCGGCTACCACCCGCCCGAACTCCCGATCAGGGCCCTGATCAAGGTCGGTGGGTTGTTCGGCATCGGTGAACGCGCGACCCGGGTCGCGCTCACCCGGATGCTCAGGGACGGCGACGTCACCGCCGCCGACGGCGTGTACCGGCTCTCGGCCCGGCAACTGCGCCGCCAGGCCAAGCAGGATGCCTTGACCTCCCCGGAGACCCGGGGGTGGGACGGCAGCTGGCAGATGGCGGTCGTGGCCGGTCAGGCCAGGCCGCTCGCCGAGCGGGTGGCCCTGCGCAAGGCGATGGTGGCCTTCCGGATGGCTGAGCTGCGCGAGGGGGTGTGGCTGCGTCCAGACAACGTCGTTCTGGAGTCGGCCGGCACGATCGCCGAGCAGTGCGAGTTCTTCGTCAGCGGCCATGCGGACCCGAGGTCCTTGGTCGATCGGCTGTGGGATCTGCCGGGCTGGGCGGCGGAGGCCCGACGGCTGCACACCACGCTCGACCAGGCGGAAAGTCTGGTCGATGGCTTCATGGCGACCGCCGAGGTGATCCGGCATCTACTGGTCGACCCCTACCTGCCGGCCGAGCTGCTCCCACCGGGTTGGCCGGGCGACAGCCTCCGCCAGCGGTACACGGAGTTCACGGCCGGCTACGCCGGGCGCCTGCGCGAGTACAGCGAGGGCTGAGGTGGCTGGTCCAGGAGGACGGCGCGCGGCCCGGCGTCCGCGACCTGCTGCCGGACGGCCCGGGATGTAGGTGGATCAGGTGGTGGCGGCGCGCCCCCGCCGTCGCGCTGGACGATCACCTCCGCCCGGACCGCCCGCGCGGCGGCTATGCCGCTGGTGCCCGCCGCGGGTGCGGCAGCAGGGAGTCCAGCGCGGCGTAGAGGTCGAGCGGCTCGCCGGCCCAGGTCGGCACGATCGTCCGGTCGGTGATCGTGGGTTCGCTGTGCCGTTCGAGCAGTTCCCGCGGGCTGCCCGACAGGGTCGGCCCGGCGGCGCGGATCGGGCATCCGTCCGGGCGGTGGAACTCCACGTCGACTCCCTGGCCGGTGATCCGGTAGCCGTGGTCGTGGACGAGTCGGTGGTGCCGGTCGCAGCACAGGATCAGGTTGTCCACGTCCGTCCGGCCGCCGCGCATCCAGTGCACGATGTGGTGCGCGTCGAGGTGCCGGGTCTCCTCGCAGCCGGGGAAGCGGCAGCGTCCGTGGTCACGGACGTGCAGCGCGGCGAGCTGGCTGCGAGAGGCCAACCGGCGGCCCCGCCCCAGGAAGAGCGGGTTCCCCCGGCGGTCGCGGACCAGGGCGCGCACCCGGGCCGTGCAGCCCATCCGCTCGGCCGACGCGAACGGCACGGCGGGCCCACCTCGATAGTGCGCCGTCGGACGACCCGGGCCGGGCTCCCCGATGGCCCCACCGTCCTCGTCCACCACGACCACGACCTCCGGGGTGGCGCTCTCCGCCCCCGTGACCAGCGCGATCAAGGCGTCAGCCCGACGGGACGCGAGCGCTTCCGACGGACGGGTACGGCCGGGACAGCCGGGGGCGGCGCGCGGTTCGCCGGCCTCGGCGGCGAACCCACCGAGGCCGGCGGGACCGCTCTGGTCCGCGGCGGACCCGCCGGGTGCCCCCGCATCGCGGCGTTCAGCGGAACACTGCGCCCGGGTGGTCGTGTGTTCGATCGCAGCGAGCAGCAGGGTGCCCTGCTCGGCGGTGAAGCGCCCGCGCAGCACCAGCGAACCGTCGTCGTCCCACTGCCAGTCCAGCCCTCGGCGGGCTTCGACCTCCGTCGGGACCGCCCGCTCCTGGCGCACCGCCCGAACTACCCGTTCGACGTGGCTGGCGGTACCGGCCAGGGCCAGGTCCAGCAGCGGCTGCTCGCTCTCGGCGGTGGCGACCCGGCTGATCGCCCGTACCTTGGAGTAGGAGATCCGGCCGGCGGCGAACGCGGCGCTGACCTGCGGCAGCCCGGTCAGTGCGTGGGCGACCCGGACCTGCTCGAACCCGGTGCGCAGGCTCATCCCGACCCGCCACGACAACCAGTGCGCGCAACTGCGAAGCCCCGGGCCGGCCCAGCCCTCCCGTGCATCGAACTCGGCCAACAGCCGCAGCCACCGGCAGTGCGCGGCCGCCAGATGCCCGGCCAGCCCCACCAACTCCGACTCCAGCGCCTCCAACGACCTGACCGGGACCGCCGCCGCCGATGTCATGACCCCTCCAATCGCTCGAACAATTGTTCGATCATATCCGGAGCGACCGACAGTTCGTGTTCGCGGTCAGGTAGGTGCGTCGGCCTGAACCAGACAGCTGGCGGGTTGTCGCTGCCGTGCGGCCGGAGCACCGGGCCAGGTGCCGGAACGCTCGGCGGGCCTGCCCTCCTCCTGGGACGATCACAGGCGTGAGGCCGGGATTCTTCGGGTCGAGCGTCGGGCTCAGGTGCTGGCGCGATGCCCCCGGGGCTCCTAGGTTGCCAGGAGAGACCGTTCCTCGAGGGAGAGGCGCACCATGCACCAGGACACCGACGTCGTCGTGATCGGGGCCGGGTTCTCCGGCCTCTACGCACTGCACACCCTGCGCGACCGAATGGGCCTGGACGTGGTCGCGTGCGAGGCGGCGCCGGACGTCGGCGGCACCTGGTACTGGAATCGCTACCCCGGCGCCCGCTGCGACATCGAGTCGATCCACTACTCCTACTCCTTCGACGAGCAGCTCCAGCAGGAGTGGACCTGGAGCGAGCGCTACGCCGCCCAGCCCGAGATCCTGGCCTACCTCAACCACGTCGCCGACCGCTACGACCTGCGTCGCGGCTACCGGTTCGGCACCCGGGTGACCTCGATGGTGTGGGACGACGACACCGACCGCTGGACGGTCGGCACCGACACCGGCGACGCGATCACCGCGCGGTTCGTGATCTCCGGCGGGGGCAACGTCTCGATCCCCAAGCAGCCGGAGTTCAGCGGGCTGGAGACCTTCGCCGGCCCGGTGTACGCCACGCACGCCTGGCCGCACGAGGACCCTGACCTGGCCGGTAAGCGGGTCGGCGTGATCGGCACCGGAGCCAGCGGCATCCAGGCCATCCCGAAGATCGCCGAGCGCTGCGGGCACCTCACCGTCTTCCAGCGCACTCCGAACTTCGCCACCCCGCTGCGCAACCGACCGGCCGACCCGGATGAGGTGGCCGCCGTCAAGAAGGACTACCCGGAGGTCCGGGCGGCGTCCCGCAACTCGTTCCTGGGCGTGCCCTACCCGGCGCCGGCGCCGTCGGCGCTGGAGGCCTCGCCGGAGGAGCGGCGGCGCCGCTACGACGAGCAGTGGGACAACGGCGGTTTCGGCATCATGCTGGCCACCTTCGGTGACCTGCTGTTCGACAAGGACGCTAACGACACCATCGCGGAGTACACCCGGGAGCGGATCCGGGAGCGGGTCACCGACCCGGCGGTGGCCGAGCTGCTCTGCCCGGACGACCACGCGTTCGGCACCAAACGGCTGCCGATGGAGACCGAGTACTACGAGACGTACAACCGGGACGACGTCGAGCTGGTGCCGGTCAAGCGCAACCCGATCGAGGAGGTCACCGCCACCGGGGTGCGGCTGGCCGACGGCACCTCCTACGAGCTGGACGTGCTGGTCCTGGCGACCGGATTCGACGCGTTCACCGGCGCGTTGACCAGGATGGGCATCGTCGGGCGCGGGGGTGTGTCGCTGAACGACGTCTGGGCCGCCGGTCCAGTGTCCTACCTGGGCCTGATGACCCACGGCTTCCCGAACCTGTTCACCATCACCGGCCCGGGTGCCGCCGTGGCGCTGTACAACAACCCACTGGCCATCGAGGACCACGTCGAGCTGGCCACCCGGGCGATCGGGTACATGATCGAGAACGGCCACCGGACGATGGAACCGGAGGATGCGGCCCAGGCGGCCTGGCGAGAGGAGCTGAACGCGCGGGCGCACGCCACGCTCTTCCCGCAGACCGACTCCTGGTACATGGGCGCCAACATCCCCGGCAAGCCCAAGGTGGTGATGATGTACGTCGGTGCCGCTGCCGAGTACCGGGCCAGCTGCGCCGAGGTGGTGGACGACGGCTGGCGCGGCTTCGCCTTCGAGCACGCGAAGGCCTCCGTCTAGCGGGCCGGGGTCAGGGATCGGGGCGGCAGGACCTCAGACCCCGACGAACTAAGGACTCACGACGAAGTAACGTAGGTTTTCGGGTCCGGGGACTTACCGTCTGTGCTATGGCGATCGATGGGCAGGTCGGGCAGTCGGTAGCGCGTAGGTATGCGGTGTTGCGTCCGTATCTGGACGAGCGGCAGCGC
>JAJCYC010000180.1 GCA_029263115.1 Pseudonocardia sp.
CTCGGCCCCACCGGGTGCGGCAAGACCTACCTCGCGCAGACCCTGGCCAAGCTGCTGAACGTGCCGTTCGCGATCGCCGACGCCACCGCGTTGACCGAGGCGGGCTACGTCGGCGAGGACGTCGAGAACATCCTGCTGAAGTTGATCCAGGCCGCCGACTACGACGTCAAGCGGGCCGAGACCGGCATCATCTACATCGACGAGGTCGACAAGATCGCCCGCAAGTCGGAGAACCCGTCGATCACCCGGGACGTCTCCGGTGAGGGCGTGCAGCAGGCCCTGCTGAAGATTCTGGAGGGCACCACCGCCTCGGTGCCCCCGCAGGGCGGGCGCAAGCACCCCCACCAGGAGTTCATCCAGATCGACACGACGAACGTGCTGTTCATCGTGGCCGGCGCGTTCGCCGGGCTGGAGAAGATCATCGGTGACCGGGCGGGCAAGCGCGGCATCGGGTTCGGTTCGGAGATCCGGTCCAAGAAGGACCTGGGCTCGGCCGAGAGCTTCGGCGACGTGATGCCCGAGGATCTGATCAAGTTCGGGCTGATCCCCGAGTTCATCGGCCGGCTGCCGGTGGTCGCCTCGGTCAGCAGCCTGGACAAGGACGCGCTGGTGCGGATCCTCACCGAGCCGCGCAATGCGCTGGTCAAGCAGTACCGCAAGCTGTTCGAGATGGACGGCGTGGAGCTGGAGTTCAACGACGACGCGCTGGAGGCGGTCGCCGACCAGGCCATCCTGCGCGGCACCGGGGCCCGGGGTCTGCGCGCGATCATGGAAGAGGTCCTGCTGCCGGTGATGTACGACATCCCCAGCCGCGACGACGTGGCGAAGGTGCAGGTCACCGGCAAGACCGTGCGGGAGAACGTCAACCCGACGATCGTGCCCCGCCAGCCGGCCCGCCGCGAGCGCCGGGAGCGCTCGGCCTGAGCACACCGTCCCACCGGTGAGTGTGCGCCTCATTCGCCACTGCGGTGTGCAACCCACCGCGCTCCCGATTGCCCGCGCCCGGTCGCGGTCGTAGTTTCCCTGGATCATCTTCGTGATCAAGGGAGCAGCTCCATGGCCGTGGCCGGGTTCTTCGGCCGTTCCGCGCATCGTGGGCGCCGCCGGGGATGGAGCCGCTGGCTCGTCCCACCGGCCGCGCTGTCGATCCACCTGGCGATCGGCCAGGCCTACGCGTGGGGGGTGCTCAAGCTGCCGCTCGAGCGCAGCCTGCTGCGGGACAGCGAGTTCGCCGGCACGCTGAGCGCCCTGCCGTTCACCCTGGGCATCGGCTACATCAGGTGGGCCAGCTGTTTGCGGGCTGAGCTGTTCGGGGGCCGGGCTGTTCGGGGGCCGGGCTGTTGACGAGCCGGGCCGGGCTGCGAGCGACTACCGTGAGCGGCCATGAGCACGATGTCGGACTGGGTCGCCGAGGTGTGCCGGGAGCTCAGGCTGGAGCTGACCGACCAGGAGTCGACCACCACGCTGGTGCTGGACCTCACCGCCGACGTCGCGCACGGCGTGGCCAGGCCGGCGGCGCCGGTCACCGCGTTCCTGGTCGGCCTGGCCGCCGGCCGGTCCGAGCGACCCGAGGAGACGGTGGCCGAGCTCGCCGCGTTGCTCGGGCGGCGGGCGAAGGCCTGGTCACCCGGCGAACCGGAATGACCCTCGTCGGGACGGCCCTGCGGCTCGCGCGTCCCCTGCGCCTGGCCGGCCGCCCGCCGAAGCCCGGACGGGTGCCGGCGGATCCGCCGGCGTCGGTCGGGCCCGCGCGGCCGGTCGGGCGTGACCCCGACGGACTGTCCGCGTGGCAGGCCGCACGCGCCGAGTACCGGCTCGCTGCGTTGCGCCCCACCGACCGCGGGACGGTGCAGGTGGCGTTGCACGCGGCCGCCCCCGGCGCGCGCCCTCACCTGCGACGTGCCCTGGCGGCCGGTCGCCCGGCGTCGCGGGTGCTCGCGCTGGCCGGGCTGCTGGCCGACCGTCCGCCGGACTGGGCCGCTCAGCGGCTGCGCCTGGTCGACGACGGGACCGGTGCGCAGTGGCGCTTCGGCGTCCGGATCGGCCAGGTCGACGGAACGACCTGCGGGACGACGGTGTTGCTCGTGCTGGCCGCGCACGCCGACCCGCTGGTCGCCCTGGAGCTGACTGCGCCGCCGCACGACGACGAGGGCGCGGGGTTCGGGGCCCGCTGGGACCGCCGCCAGCGGATCGTGCACCGGCAGAGCAACCGGGCCTGGCCGGCCGCGATGGGAACCAGCCCGTGGGGCATGGTCGCCTGGCTGCGGCGGCACGCCCCGGGCGTCGGCCCGTACCGGGTACGGCTGGTCGACGACGCCGCGGCCGACGACGTGGCCGCGGTGCTCGGCGAGGTGG
Source organism: Pseudonocardia sp. (assembly GCA_029263115.1). GTDB lineage: Bacteria > Actinomycetota > Actinomycetes > Mycobacteriales > Pseudonocardiaceae > Pseudonocardia. Next base: position 2,356 of record JAJCYC010000180.1, read on the forward strand.
ACGAGGCGCTCACCTGGGGCGGTGCGGTGCCGTTGCTGGTCGGCGCCGAGGTGCCCCGGCACTACACCCTCGCGCTGCCCGGGCAGCCGTCGGCCCGGGGCTGGCGGGTGCTCGAGCCGACCAGCGGTGAGGTCCGATGGGTGGCCGCGGCGGCCGTCGCCGAGGGTCGGCTGGGCCCGCTGCTGGGATTCGACCACTTGCACGGGGTGCTGCTGCCCCGCTGGTGATCCCGCTCAGCGCAGCCGCAGCCGCTCGCTGGCGGCTCAGCGCAGGCTCTCCAGCTCGATGTCGAGTGCGTCGCCCAGGCCGGTGAGCGCGATTGCCTGGTCGGCGAGCGAGCCGGGGGAGACCCGCACCGAGATCTGGATCCCCCGGTCGCGAGCGAGCGCGGTGACCTCGGCGAGCAACGCGACGGCCGCGCTACCCAGGTAACCCACCTCGCACAGGTCGATGACCAGGTCACCGGGCACCGCGAGCAGGTTCAGCACCGTCGCACGGGCCTGGTCCACGGTGTCCATGGTGAGGTCGCCGTCCAGACGGCAGGTCCGGGGCGGCGCCGGTGCGGCGGTCGGCCGGACCGTCGCGTCGGGCCGCCTGGACCCGTCAACCGCCGACCCGGGTGCCGAGCCCGGAACGGACGCCGGTCCCGACGCCGGCCCCAGGTCGGTCGGCGCCGGTTCCAGGCGCACCGCCACCACGGCGACGTCGTCGGACGGCTCGGGATCGAGCAGCATCCGTCGGACCAGCGCCGGAACCAGCTCGACCGGTGCCAGGTGGGCCAGCTCGTCCGCCGCCCGGCACAGCCGCCGCAGCCCGTCGTTCAGCGGCTCGTGCAGTCGCTCGACCAGTCCGTCGGTGTAGAGCAGAACGGTGACACCGGTGGACACCCGGGTGGCCGCCTCGCGGTAGGGCGCCCGGCGGTGCCGGACGCCGAGCACGGTGCCGCACTCCTGGTCGAGCAACCGCGGGCCCTCGACCTCCAGCAACACGATCGGTGGGTGCCCGGCACGGGCATAGCGGAGCTCGCCGGTGTCCCAGTCGAGGGTGAGGCAGGCACAGGTGCTGCCCAGCGCGCCGTCCACGAGGCGGGCGAACCGGTCGAGGCGCTCCAGGGCCGCCGCCGGGGGATGCCCCTCGAGCAGGTAGCCGGCCAGCGCGCTGCGCAGCTGTCCCATCACCGCGGCCGCCCCGGCGCCGTGCCCGACCACGTCGCCCACCGCGATCGCGATCCGCGAACCGCCGATCGGGAGCAGGTCGTACCAGTCCCCGCCGGCCTGGAGCCCGGTCGCGCCCGGCAGGTAGCTCGCGGCCACCGACAGCCGCTCCAGCTGCGGCAGCTGGCGCGGCAACAGGCTGCGCTGGAGCACCTCGGCGACCTCGTGCTCCGTCCGGTGCAGCTGGGCCCGGTCCAGCGCCAGTGCACACTGCCCGGCGACGGTCAGGATGGTTGACCGCGTGGTTGCGGACCACACCGGCACCTGGGCGCCGAAGTGCAGCCCGATCGCCCCGACCACCGACCACCCCACCACCAGCGGCAACGACATCTGCACCGGTGTCGCCGCCTGGTCGGTGGCGAAGCCACCGTCCTGCCAGGCCAACGGCGAGCGGCTGGCCAGCCACACCGGCTGACCGTTGCGGGCGGTGTAGGCCAGGGGGTGCGCGGCGTCGAGGTCCAGGCTGATCGCCATGGTCGCGGAACTGGCGGCCAGGGTCGTCAGGCGGTCTCGGTCGCGCAGCACCACCACCATCTCGGTGGCCCCGAGCTGGGCGGTGTAGGTCAGCACGCCCTCGCCGACCTCCTCCGGGGTGGTCGCTCCGGACAGCGAACCCACGAGTGTGCCGAGGTCCTCGGCGGCGCGACGGGCCTCGCTCTCGGCGGCCAGCAGGCCGGCCCGCTGCAACGCCTGCGCGCACTGGTCGGCCAGGGCGAGCACGGTCGTCCGTTCGTCCTGGCCCAGCAGCCGCTCGGTCGGGAAGCCGAGCGCGACCACCCCGAGGCATTCCCCGCCGGCGAGCAGCGGCAACGCGGCGAACGTACGCAATCCGTAGTCCTCGTTGACGGTCTTGAAGTGCGGATACTCCCGGGCCCAGTCGGCCGCGGTCTGCATCCACACCGGCTCCCTTCGCCGGGCGGCGTCCGCGGCCGGCGCGTTCGCGGCGAGCGGGATGCTGGTCCAGTCGCGACGAACATCTCCCTGCCAACCGGCCATCGTCAGCGCGTCCAGGCTGCCGGTCTCCCGCAGCTCGAACACACCGACGGCCAGGGTGTCCAGCAGCCGGCCGAACTGGTCGACGGCGGCCTGTGCCACCTGTGCCGGGGTGGCTGCCGCAGACAGTGCGGCGGTCGCCTCCTGCAGCAGCTCCAGTCGCCGGCTGGTGAGCTGTTCACGCTCCAGCAGCATCGCGTTGTCCAGCGCGAAGGATGCCCGCTCGCCGATCTCCACCAGCAGTGCGAGGTCTGCTTGGTCCAGCTGCTCGGCGGCGTCCCGGGTCCGGGCGCAGCTCAGCGAGCCCACGATCCGACCGCGTGCGGTGAGCGGGATCTGTGCGACGGTACCCATGTCCAACCGATCCCGCAGCTCGCGCTGGTGCCGTTCGGTCGAGCTCTGGGCGATGTACTCCTCGCCGACGTGCATCAGCCGGGGCTCGCCCCGGCTCAGCGCTGTCTGCGTGTGCGGGTACGGGCCGCGCAGCTGGGCCAGCAGCTGTGCCTGCTGTTCGGACCGGGCGGCGTACACCGGCGGAAGGCCACTGTCCAGGTCGATCACCCGTGCCATGTCGACGACACCCTCGTCCACCAGCACGCGGACCAGCGCCGTGCGCTGCTCGATCAGACCGGTCGCCCGGTTCATCTCGCCGAGGATCACGGTGAGCAGCCGCTGCCGCTCCCGGTCCCGGTTCGCTGTGTCGACGTCCAGACAGCCACCGATGTAGCCACCGGAGGCCCCCACCGGGGCACCCCGCTCCAGCACCCACCGGTACCGGCCGTTCGCGGCACGCAGCCGGTATTCCACCTCGAATGTCGCCCTGCGTTGCTCGGCCGCCGCTCGTGCGTCCTCGTACCTGGCGAGGTCCGCCCGGTGGATGCGGTCGCGCCAGTTCTCGCCCGTTGTCGCCGGGCGCTCGGCTGTGCCGACGAACTGGGACCAGGCCCGGTTGACGAACACCCGCCGGGCGTCCGGCCCGTCCACCCAGATCAGCGCCGGGGTGGCGTCGGCGAGCGCGCGGAACCGCAGCTCGGCCTCCCGGCGGGCCCGGCCCAGCCGCAGATGGCTCTCCACCCGGGCCAGCAGCTCGGTGGCGGCGAACGGTTTGACCAGGTAGTCGTCCGCGCCGGCGGCCAGACCCTCCACTGCGGCCTCTTCGCCGGCCCGCGCGGAGAGCATCACGATCGGTATCGGTGCGGTCGCCGGGTCGGCCCGCAACTGCCGGACCAGCTCGATGCCGTTCAGGTCGGGCAACATCACGTCGGTGACGATCAGGTCGGGTGTCGCCGTCAGCGCCGCCTCCAGCGCGGCCTGGCCGCTGGCCACCGCGTGGACCTGGTGCCGCTCGGACAGCAGCCGCCGCAGGTAGGCCCGCATGTCGGTGTTGTCGTCGACCACCAGCACCCGGCCCCGGTCCGGCGGGTCGGCGTCCAGCTCGGCCGGTGGTCCCTCGTCGCCGTCGGGCAGCCAGCGCAGCGCCTCGGCGACGTACCCGGCGGCATCCGGTCCCGGATCCAGGCCCGAGCCGGCCGGCACGACCTGGTCGGCCGGTAGGTGGGCGTGGCCGGTCGGCAGCGTCACGGCGAAGGTGGAACCCGCGCCGACGCGGCTGTCCACCTCCACGGTGCCCCCGTGCAGCGCGACGAGCTCGTGCACCAGCGCGAGCCCGATCCCGCTGCCCTCGATGGAGCGTGCTTCGGTGGAGGCCACCCGGTGGAAGCGCTCGAACAGGTGCTTCACCTCGGCCGCCGGTACCCCGGAACCGGTGTCGGTGACCCGCAGCACCACCGTTCCCGATCCGTGCTCCAGCGACACCCGCACCGAACCGGTGAGGGTGAACTTCAGCGCGTTGGAGAGCAGGTTCAGCACGATCCGTTCCCACATCGAGCGGTCGACGAACACCGGCTCGGGCAGGTCCGGGCAGTCGACCTGGTAGTCCAGCCCGGCGCGGTCCATGGCCGAGCGGAACACACTCGCAAGTTCCCCGGTGACCCCCGCCAGGTCGACCGGCTCGAACCGGGCCTCGACCCGGCCCGCCTGGAGCCTGGAGAAGTCCAGCAGAGTGTTGACCAGCTTGCCCAGCCGCAGGCCGTTGCGGTACACGGTGTCCAGCTCGGCCCGCACCGTCGGCTCGAGCCGGCGGGTCCGCAGCTGGTCGACCGGCCCCATGATCAGCGTCAGCGGGGTGCGGAACTCGTGGCTGACGTTGGAGAAGAAGTTGGTTTTGGCCCGGTCAAGCTCGGCGAGCTTCTCCAGGTGTTCGCGTTCCGCCTGCCGGGTGTGGGCGTCGGTGAGCGCCGCGGCCACCCTGGCGCCGACCAGCTCCAGGAACTCCCGGTAGCGCTCGTCCAGGGCCAGCCGGGGGCTGAGCCCGGCGACCAGCACGGCCGTGGCGGGTCCGCCGCCGGCCGGCGGCAGCGGGAGCAGCAGCGCTGAGTGTGGTGCCTCCGGCCACGGCCCGGCCCGCAGCCCGGGGAACCGGGACCCGACGTCCTCGACCAGGGTCGGCCGCCCGAGGGCGACCGCGTGGTGCACCGGCCACCCGCCCGGACCGTCCCGGGTCGCCGCCTCGTCGTGCCCCGGGGCGCCGCCGGGCAGCCCGGTGGCCGCCGCGAGCCGGGCCGAGCCGTCGTCGATCCGGTACAGCAGGGTGAAGGGCAGATCGTGCCCGTTGTCCGCGAGGGCCTCGGCGGCCCGGGCGCCCGCCTCCGCGGCGGTGTCCGCGCCGGTACCGGACGCGGCGAGCCGGCGCAGGGTGTCCAGCCGGCGCTGGGCCAGCACCCTCGCGGTCGTCTCCGTGGTGGCGCACAGGATGCCGGCCCGCGAGCCGTCCGACTCGTAGAGCGGGCTGTAGGAGTAGGTGAAGTACGTCTCCTCGGTGAAGCCCCTCCGGCGCAGCTCGAAATGCAGGTCCTCGGCGTAGTCGGCCTCCCCGGTCCGGACGACCTGGTCGAACAAGCGTCCGGTCTGCTCCCATACCTCCGTCCAGGTCTCCGAGCCGGGCAACCCGGCGGCGGCCTTGTCGCCGAGCGACGGCAGGAACGCGTCGTTGTAGATCTGGATGTAGTCCGGACCCCAGAACACGATCATCGGGAAGCCCGAGGAGAGGGCCATCCGCACGGCGGCCCGCAGGCTCTCCGACCAGTCGCTGACCGGGCCCAGCGAGGTATCCGCCCAGTCCACGGTGCGGTGCACCACGCGGGCCGCGCCGGGACCGCCGAACACCTGCTCGATGGCGTCGAGTTCGGCGGGGCCCGACGCGTGACCGAACTCCGGCGGGGCGACCTCTGACGGTCGTCCGGCCGGGTCGGTCGGGGTTGCCGGGCCGGTCACGACCAAACGCTACTAGCCGTGGGTGCGGAGTCAACTCCGATGTGGGGAGGTTTCTCGGTCATCACCGTTCGTCGTAACCATCTCGCTCCTCGACGCACGGCCGGAGCGTTCCTCTGGAGTCCGCGGACTTCACCCGGCCGGGCTACAACGGACGTCATGCCTGCCTCCGACGAGGACCGTAGCTCGATCCTGCCCACATGGAACCACCGTGCCCTGAATCGTCGCGGTCTGCTCAGGATGGGCGGACATCCCGCCGGGTGTGCCGGCCCGGCCCGGCCTCCCGGGTACGGCCGGCTCGTAGACTGCCGGGGTGACCACCACCGCCCACGTCGACGCCGAGTTCCGGGCCGTCGAGGCCGAGCTGGACCGGCGGTGGCCCGAGTCCCGGATCGCGCCCGGTCTGGACCGGATCGCCGCGCTGGTCGACCTGCTCGGCGACCCGCACCGGGGCTACCCGGTGGTGCACGTGGCCGGGACGAACGGCAAGACCTCGGTGGCCCGGATGGTCGACGCCCTGCTCACCGAGGCCGGCCTGCGCACCGGCCGCTACACCAGTCCGCACCTGCAGCGGGCCACCGAGCGGATCAACCTGGACAACCGGGTGATCACCGCCGAGCGCTACGTGGAGCTCTACCGGGAGATCGAACCGTTCGTCGCGATGACCGACGCCGCCTCGCCGGCCGGGCCAGTGCTGAGCAAGTTCGAGGTGCTCACCGCGATGGCGTTCGCCGCGTTCGCCGACGCGCCGGTGGAGGCCGCGATCGTCGAGGTGGGTCTCGGCGGCACCTGGGACGCCACCAACGTCGTGGACGGCACCGTGTCGGTGATCACCCCGATCGGCGTGGACCATGTCGAGTACCTGGGCGACTCGCTGGAGGGCATCGCGGCAGAGAAGGCCGGCATCCTCAAACCCGGTTCGATCGCGGTGCTGGCCGCCCAGTCGGCGCCGGTGGCCGACGTGCTGGCCGCCCGGTGTATCGAGCTGGGCAGCACGGTGGCCCGCCAGGGGCTGGAGTTCGGGGTGCTGCGGCGGGTCCGCGCGGTCGGCGGCCAGATGCTGCGCCTGCAGGGCCTCGGCGGGGCCTACGACGAGGTGTTCCTGCCGCTGCACGGCGCGCACCAGGCGGACAACGCGGCGGTGGCCCTGGCCGCGGCCGAGGTGATGCTGGGCGCCGGCGCCGACCGCCAGCTCGACGTCGACGGGGTGCGTGCGGCGTTCGCGTCGGTGAGCTCGCCGGGGCGACTGGAGCGGGTGCGGACCGCATCGATGCCCGGCCCCGGCAAGCGGGCATCGGGTCCGACGGTGCTGCTGGACGTCGCGCACAACCCGCACGGCGCCCGGGCGCTGGCCGCCACGCTGGCCGAGGAGTTCGCCTTCACCCGGCTGGTCGGGGTGGTCGGGGTGTTCGGCGACAAGGACGCGGCCGGAATCCTGCAGGCGCTGGAGCCGGTGCTCGACGAGGTGGTGGTGACCGCGAGCGCGTCCCCCCGCGCGATGGACGTCGACGAGCTGGCCGCGGTCGCGGTGGAGGTGTTCGGCGCTCACCGGGTCACCGTGGAGACCCGGCTGGACGACGCGGTGGAGCAGGCGGTCCGGCTGGCCGAGGAGCCGGCGGCCGGCGGGGCACCCGACGACGCCGCGCCGGTGCTCGGCGGCGGCGGGGTGCTGGTCACCGGGTCGGTGGTCACCGCGGGTGAGGCGCGGACGCTGTTCGGGAAGGCGGACTCATGAGCACCCCCGGTCGGACCCGTCCGGCGCCGGACCCGTGGAAGGGCCTGCGCGGGGTGATGGCCGCGGTCCTGATCCTGGAGTCGCTGGTAGCGCTGCTGGCTCTGCTGGTGGTCACCAAGATCGGCGACAACGGCGGTCCGCTCGGGGTCGGGATCGTGCTGGCGCTGGCCGTGGCGCTGATCATGGCGGCGCGGTTCCTGGCCCGTCCGTGGGGGCTGGGGCTGGTGGTGGCGCTGCAGCTGGTGATGATCGCCTGCGGGTTCCTCAGCACCGCGCTGGGCGTGCTGGGCGTGGTGTTCGGGCTGGTCTGGGCGGCGATCCTGCTCATGCGCCGCGACGTGGCGCGCAAGATGGCCCGCGGTGAGCTGCCGAGCCAGCGGAACTGACCGCCCGGATGCTCACTTCCCGTTCCGCGTGGCGGATGATCAACAGTACCTGGGCCTGATTCTCCCGAGATCACATCAGTCTGAGGTACTGTTGATCACCGTTTCGGGGAGTCGGGGACCGCTGAGGGCCCGCCGCGCGGGGGGCGATAGGGTTCGCCACCGTGAGTGAGCGGACGTTGGTTCTGGTCAAGCCCGACGGTGTGCAGCGCCGGCTGGTGGGCGAAGTCATCTCCCGGATCGAGCGCAAGGGGCTGAGTCTGGTCGCCCTGCGGCTGCGCACCGTGGACCGCGAGCTGGCCGGTCAGCACTACGCCGAGCATGACGGCAAGCCGTTCTTCGGTGACCTGCTGGAGTTCATCACCTCCGGTCCGGTGCTGGCCGCCGTGGTCGAGGGCCCGAGGGCGATCGCCGCGTTCCGCCAGCTCGCCGGCGGCACCGACCCGGTGGAGAAGGCCACCCCCGGCACCATCCGGGGCGACTTCGGCCTGGAGACCCAGTTCAACCTGGTGCACGGCTCGGACTCCCCGGAGTCGGCCTCCCGCGAGATCAAGCTCTGGTTCCCCGACCTCTAGACGACAGAGCCCACCGGTGGTCGACACGACCGACCCGGCGTCGGCGGTCACCGGACCGCACCTGGTGCGTGACGCGCACCGGGACCTGGCCTACCAGTTGGGCAACCTCTGGCTGGCGGTGACCCGGCCGGTGGGGCGGTCGATTTCGTGCCGGACGCCCCGGAGCTGGACGTCCGGGTGGCCGCCAACCTGGCGGTGGCCGAGGTCCGGGTCGGACGCGCGCATCTGCTGGCACTCGGGCAGGGCAGCGCGGTGGTGGGCACGGTGTTCGTGGTGCCCGGGACCGTCGCGGTCAGCCGGCACCGGGCCGACGTGCGTCGCCTGATGGTGCTCAAGGTCTGGATCACCGATGCGCCGGTGCTCACGGGGCGCGCCGGGTGGCACGTCTTCGACGACGGCAGGCACCTCGACCTGGGTGAGCTGAAGGGCAACGTCGGCAGCTCCAACTATGTCCTGCCCGTCACGGTGGACCTGGCCGAGCTCACCAGCGTCAGCATCTGGTGCGACCGCTTCAACGTCTCCTTCGGTGCCGCGACGCTCACGCTCAGCACCCTCTGAGGACCGCGACGAAGAGATCTCACCCCGCCCGGTCGGCGCCGCGACCGGTTCCGCCGAGCAGCGCCGCCGCGGCGGCACCGAGCACGCACAGCAGACCGGTGATCCCGAAGATCTCCTGGTACTGGGTCAGCAGCGCGGCGTCCACCGCCCGGATGTAGGTCGCCATCTGGGTGGCCCGGGTCGCCGCGTCCACCCCGAACGGCAGCGGCGTGTTCAGCCCGGCGGTGAGTTCGGTGAAGCGGTGCAGTCCCCAGGCCGACAGCGCGGCGATCCCGATCAGCATGCCGGCGGTGCGCGCGACCACGGTGGCCGCCGAGGCGATCCCGTGCCGGTCGGCCGGCACCGCGCGCAGCACCGCCGCGGCGATCGGCGCCACCACCAGCCCCAGCCCCAGCCCGGTCAGCGCCAGGTCCACCTCGGCGGTCGGCAGGGTGAACGGCCCCAGGGTGTGGCGCGCGGACTCCAGCCCGGCCGGCCAGTGCGACATCAGGGTGAACCCGCCGGCGGCGAGCAGCATCCCGGCCACCGCCACCACCGCGTCGCCCAGCCGGGGCGCGAGCAGCCCACCGAGCAGGGCGCCGACCGGCAGGGCGATCAGGAACCGGACCAGCAGCAGCGCTCCGCCGGTCGCATCGCGGCGCAGCACGGTCTCGGCGAACAGTTGCACGTCGACCAGGGTGACCATCAGCGCGGCGCCGACCACGAAGCTGGTGGCCAGCCCGGCCAGCACCGGTCGGCCGCGGACCCCGGCCGGATCGAGCAGCCGGGTGCGGGCGCGCACCTCCCACCCGACGAAGACCGCCAGCACCAGCCCGGCCGCCACCAGCGTGCCGGCGCCCCAGGGCGGCAGCACCGCGCGCTTCGGGTCGGGGTTGTACAACCCGACCACCCCGAGCGCCAGGGCCAGCGCGAGCAGCGCCCCGCCGACCACGTCCACCCGGGTGCGTGGGCGGTCTCCGGCGGCGGCCCGCCCGGCCCGCCCGGTCCGCCCGGGCGGCAGCGCCAGGCGCACCACCAGCAGCGCCGCCGCAGCCAGCGGCACGTTGACCCAGAACAGCCCGCGCCAGCCGACCAGCGCGGCCAACCCGGCACCGTAGAGCGGCCCGAGTACGCTGCCCAGCTGCTCCGCCGCGCTCACCGCGCCCAGCGCCGTCGCCCGCCGGGCCCCGGGAACCAGGTCGCTGACCAGTGCCATCGTCACCGGCAGCAGCGCCCCGCCGCAGACGCCCTGTACGAATCGGCCGGCGACCACGGTGGTCAGGTCGGTGCCCAGCGCGGTGACCACCGAACCCATCGCGAACCCGACCAGACAGACCTGGATCACCGCGCGGCGGCCGAACCGGTCGGAGCTCTGGCCCAGCAGCGGCATTGCCGCCACGTAGCCGAGCAGGTAGCCGGTGACCAGCGGGGTGGCCCGTTCCAGCCGGTTGAGCGGGATGGCCAGATCCCGCACGATGTCGATCAGGACGGTGACGACGACGTAGCCGTCCAGGGCGGCCAGCAGCACCGCCAGCGCGCCGGCACCGATGGCCAGCGCGGGTCGGGGCGGGCCGCGTCCGGCGGGCGCCTCGACCGCCGTACCGGCGCGCACCGGACCGGTCAGGACGGACCCGGTGCGGTGACCGTCACCGGGGCGTCGAAGTCGGACAGCGTGACGACCACCGGCGCGGTCGGCCCGGTCGGCGCGCCGGGCTGGGCGGGCGGGTTGACCGGGGCATCCACCTGGGCCTTGAGCGTGCGGGAGCTGGCCTTGTCCAGCCACACCAGGCCGCTGGTGGCGCCGCTGATCCCGGGCACCACCCGGGACACCACCTGCTGGTCGAGCGTGGCGCGGACCCGGTACGCGGATACCCCGTCGACGTCCTCGACCGCCTCGGTGGTGCCGCCGGTGGCCGTGCGCAGCAGCGTGGCCACCCCGGTGTCCGGCCGCAGCAGCGCCGTCGGGTCGTAGATGCCGGCCGCGAGCTCGAGCGGCAGCGCCTGGTAGCCGCCGGTGGCGCCCTTGAGGTAAAGCACGCCACGGGTGACCACGAACTGGAACTCGACCGGCGAGCCGCCCTCGCTGAGCACCGCCGAGCCGACCGCCTCACCGGTCGAGGTGAGCCTGCCGGTGGCCGAGCGGATCGGCATCGCGCGCAGCGCCGGGTCGGCCCGGACGTCCAGCGCGACGGTCTTGACCTTCGCCATCGCGTCCGCCGACCGGGTCAGCAGCTCCGCCGCGGCCGGCAGCGGCTCGGGTACCGGGGCGGCCGGCGCCGCCGGGCCGGACGGGGCCGGGGCACCGCCGCAACCGGCCAGACCGGAGATCAGCGCGAGTAGCAGGACCAGGGGAGCGATCTTGGCGGGGGAGGCCACCCGGCGAGTTTAGGTGGGCGGGCTCACAGAGTCCGGCGGGGGCCACCGCGGCGCCCGGATCTCGGGTGCGTTCTGTCGGGGCCGGCGGTTACCGTCGAGTGGTGTCCGATGACGGTCTCCCGGTACAGGTCCCGGTCCGGGGTTCGATGACGGGCGCCGCCATGGTCCGGGCCACCGGGCTGACCAAGCGGTTCGGCGGTCTGGAGGCGGTGCGCGGGATCGAGCTGGACGTCGCCCCCGGCGAGGTCTTCGGCTTCCTCGGTCCGAACGGCGCCGGCAAGTCCTCGGCCATGCGCATGATCGCCTGCGTGTCCCCGCGCAGCTCCGGGTCACTGCGGGTGCTGGGGTTGGATCCGGATGTCGACGGTCCGGCCATCCGGGCCCGCATCGGGGTGGTTCCGCAGCAGGACAACCTCGACGCGGAACTCTCGGTCCGGCAGAACCTGGAGGTCTACGGCCGGTACTTCGGGCTGTCCCGGGCCCGGGTGCGCCGACGGGCGGCCGAGCTGCTGGAGTTCGCCCAGCTCACCGACCGGGCGGAGAGCCCGGTGGAGCAGTTGTCCGGCGGCATGAAACGCCGGCTCACCATCGCCCGGTCGCTGGTCAACGACCCGGAGCTGCTGCTGCTCGACGAACCGACCACGGGGCTGGATCCGCAGGCCCGCCACCTGCTCTGGGACCGGCTCTACCGGCTCAAGCAACGCGGGGTCACCCAGCTGATCACCACGCACTACATGGACGAGGCCGAGCAGCTGTGCGACCGGCTGGTGGTGATGGACGGTGGGGTGATCTCCGCCGAGGGCTCGCCCGGCGAGCTGATCGCCCGCTACTGCACCCGCGAGGTGGTCGAGCTGCGTTTCGCCCCGGACGCGTCCCGCCCCGGCGCCGAGGCGTTCGCCGGGGTGGCCGAGCGGGTGGAGGAGCTGCCCGACCGGTGGCTGCTCTACGCCGCGGACGGCGAGGCGGTGCTGGGCGCGGTGCACCGGTCGGGGGTGCGCCCTCGGGCCAGCCTGGTCCGCCGGGCCACCCTGGAGGACGTGTTCCTCAGGCTGACCGGCCGGAGTCTGGCGGACTGATGCGGACCGTGACGGCGCCCGAGGGGGGCGGGCGGGTGCTGCCCGGTTGGCGGGCGGTGCTCGTGGTGATGGAGCACTTCTGGATCTGGTACCGGCGCGGCTGGCGGGCCACCGTGGTGTCCAGCGTCGTCCAGCCGCTGCTGTTCCTGCTGGCCTTCGGGGTGGGCTTCGGGTCGCTGGTGGATGCCGGCGGCGGCGCGTCCCAGGTCACCGGGGGAGTGTCGTACCTGGTGTACCTGGCGCCGGGGCTGCTGGCCATGTCCGCGGTGCAGACCGCCGCGTTCGAGTCGACCTACCCGGTGATGTCCGGGTTCAAGTGGCAGCAGATCTACTGGGGAATGGCCGCGTCACCCCTGACCCCTGGCCAGATCGCGGTCGGGCACCTGTGCTGGATCTCCGCCAGGATGCTGTCCGCCGGCGCGGTGTACGTGCTGATCATCGGCCTGCTCGGCGGGGTGGTCGGGTTCGGCATCGTGCTGTCGCTGCTCTGCGCCACGCTCTGCGGCACGGCGTTCGCGGCGCTGGTGATGGCGTTCGCCTCGGTGGTGCGCAACGAGGGGGCCGCGTTCAGCGCGTTCTTCCGGTTCGTGCTCATCCCGATGACGTTGTTCGCCGGCACCTTCTTCCCGGTCGAGCGGCTTCCGGAGTGGGTCCGCCCGATCGCCTGGGCCACCCCGCTGTGGCACGGCACCGAGCTCAGCCGAGGGGCGGCGCTGGGCACGCTGGGCTGGTGGCCCGCGCTCGGCCACCTGGTCTACCTCGTCGCGCTGCTCGCGCTCGGTGTCGGCCTGGTCCGTCGGCTGTTCCGCCGCAGGTTGGCGATATGAGCGGCCACTCCGAACGGACGCCGGAGCCGTCGCTCGTGCCGTCGGCGCCGCTGCTGCGGGTGATCCCGGTGGGCTCCTACGCCGGCCGGGCGCGGACGCTGGTACTGCGCTCGGCGCTGGCCTACCGCCGGGCGTGGCTGGCGTTCGTGTCCGGGTTCTTCGAGCCGGTGTTCTACCTGCTGGCGATGGGTCAGGGCCTCGGGTCGCTGGTCGGTCAGCTGCCCGGACCGGACGGTGCCCCGCTCGGCTACGCCGCGTTCATCGCACCCGGGCTGCTGGCCGCGTCGGCGATGAACGGCGCGGTGTTCGACTCCACCTACAACGTGTTCTTCAAGCTCAAGTACTCGAAGTTGTACGACGCGATGCTGGCCACCCCGTTGGGCCCGGTCGACATCGCGCTCGGCGAGATCGGCTGGGCGCTGCTGCGTGGAGGGCTGTACTCGGCCGGTTTCCTCGCGGTGATGGGGGCGTTCGGCCTGCTCACCTCACCGTGGGCGGTGCTGGCGTTGCCGGCCGCGCTGCTGGTGGCGCTCGCCTTCGGCGCGGTGGGCATGGCGGCCACCTCGTTCATGCGGTCCTGGCAGGACTTCGACCTGATCCAGCTGGCGATCATGCCGATGTTCCTGTTCGCCACCACGTTCTTCCCCCTGGAGGTCTACCCGCGGCCGGTTCAGCTGCTGGTCGAGTGCCTGCCGCTGTTCCACGCCGTGGAGCTGATGCGGGGGCTGACCACCGGCGCGGTGAGCGCGGGCCTGTGGGCCCACGTGGCCTACCTCGTGGTGATGGCGGTGCTGGGCGGGGTCGTCGCGATCCGCCGACTGGGCACCTTGCTGCTGCGCTGAGCGGCCGGCACCGCGTCGGCGAGTCGCGCACTCCGCGTCGGCGAGTGCCGCGTTTCGTGTCGGCGAGTCGCGCGTTTCGGTCAGATGCGGTCGCGCAGCCACGTGGGCCCGACAACCCGGGCGCCGGCGGCCCGGACCCGGTCCCGCAGGCCGTGGTCGGCGGTGACCACGACGACCTCGGTGCCGCCGGCTGCCAGGTCCGCAGCCAGCGCGGCGATGACAGAGTCCCCGTCGCGTTCTGCGTGCCGCACCGCGAGCCCGGGGAGCGGTCCGGCTCCGGCCGTCACTCCGGCCCGCGCGGCGCCCTCCAGCACGACGGTCACCGGGCCGTCCAGTGCGCCGGCCCGCAGCGCGGCGACGAGCCCGTTCACCAGGCGGGCGGCTGCTCCGGGCCGGTCGCGCCACCAGCCGTCCGGACGGGAGCCGACCACGTTCGCGGCGTCCACGACGAGATGCACACCGACCATCCTCGCGCATTGATGGTCGATTCCGGGCTCGTTGCGCTCCTCCCTCGCCGGGGCTCGGTCGATGCTCGCTCGCCCTGCATCTCGCGTTGATGGTCGATTCCGGGCTCGTTGCGCTCCTCCCTCGCCGGGGCTCGGTCGATGCTCGCTCGCCCTGCATCTCCGGGAGGCGTCTACCCTGGGGCGCCGTGAGCGTGCAATCGGTCTTCCCGGCCCTGGAATCGTTGCTGCCCAGGGTGGCCAAACCCGTGCAGTACATCGGCGGTGAGCTGAACAGCACCGTGAAGGACTGGGACGCGGTCAACGTGCACTGGGCGCTGATGTACCCGGATGCCTACGAGGTCGGCCTGCCCAACCAGGGCGTGATGATCCTCTACGAGCTGCTCAACGAGCAGCCGGACGTGCTCGCCGAGCGGGCCTACGCGGTGTGGCCGGATCTCGAGGCGTTGATGCGCGAGCACCGGGTGCCGCACTTCACGGTCGACAGCCACCGGCCGCTGGGCGCCTTCGACGTGATCGGGGTCAGCTTCGCCACCGAGCTGGGCTACACCAACCTGCTCACCGCGCTCGACCTGGCCGGCATCCCGCTGCTGGCCGCCGAGCGCACCGATGAGCACCCGATCGTGCTCGCCGGCGGGCACGCCGCGTTCAACCCGGAGCCGATCGCCGACTTCGTCGACGCCGCCGTCCTGGGCGACGGTGAGCAGGCCGTGCTGGACATCACCGCGGTGCTGCGCCGGGGTACCCAGCGCGAGGTGGGCCGCTCGGAGCTGCTCAAACGGCTGGCCGAGACCGAGGGCGTGTACGTCCCGAGCCTCTACGACGTGCGCTACGGCGACGGCGGCGGCATCGAGAGCGTCACGCCGAACGACCCTCGGGCGCCGAAGCGGGTCACCAAGCGCACCACCGTCGACCTCGACGAGTGGCCCTACCCCAAGCAGCCGCTGGTGCCGCTGGCCGAGACCGTGCACGAGCGGATGAGCGTGGAGATCTTCCGCGGCTGCACCCGGGGCTGCCGGTTCTGCCAGGCCGGGATGATCACCCGCCCGGTGCGGGAGCGGTCGCTCCAGGGCATCGGCGAGATGGTCGAGCGGGGGCTGCAGGCGAGCGGGTTCACCGAGGTCGGGCTGCTCAGCCTGTCCAGCGCGGACCACTCGGAGATCGCCGAGATCACCAAGGGCCTGGCCGACCGGTACGAGGGCACCAACACCACCCTCAGCCTGCCCTCCACCCGGGTGGACGCGTTCAACATCGACCTGGCGAACGAGATCTCCCGAAACGGCCGCCGCTCCGGGCTGACCTTCGCCCCGGAGGGCGGCTCCGAGCGGATCCGTCGGGTGATCAACAAGATGGTGTCCGAGGAGGACCTGATCCGCACGGTCAGCGCGGCGTTCGCGCAGGGCTGGCGGCAGGTGAAGCTGTACTTCATGTGTGGCCTGCCCACCGAGACCGACGAGGACGTGCTGGAGATCGCCGGCATGGCGCACCGGGTGATCAAGGCCGGCCGGGAGGCCAGCGGGCGCAACGATGTGCGCTGCACGATCTCCATCGGCGGGTTCGTGCCCAAGCCGCACACCCCGTTCCAGTGGGCCGCACAGGCCGACCCGGACACCATCGACGGCCGGCTGCGCAAGCTCCGCGCGGCCATCAACTCCGACCGGCGGCTCGGCCGGAACATCGGCATGCGATACCACGACGGCCAGCCCTCGCTGATCGAGGGCCTGCTGTCCCGGGGGGACCGGCGGGTCGGCCGGGTGATCGAGCGGGTCTGGCGCGAGGGTGGTCGCTTCGACGGCTGGTCCGAGCACTTCTCCTACCAGCGCTGGACCGAGGCGGCCGCCGCCGAACTGCCACCGCAGGGCGTCGACATCGACTGGTTCACCACCCGGGAGCGCACCCGCGAGGAGGTGCTGCCCTGGGCGCACCTCGACTCCGGGCTGGACCCGGACTGGCTCTGGGACGACTGGCAGGATGCGCTGGACTCCCGCGAGCAGGACGACTGCCGCTGGACGCCGTGCTTCGACTGCGGGGTCTGCCCGGCCACCGGCACCGACATCCAGATCGGCCCCACCGGCGCCACGCTGATCCCGCTGACCCCGGTGCCCGCGGCCGGTGGCTGAGTCCAACACGCCGATCTCGGTGCGGGTCGCCGACGACCGGGACCTGCCGGTGCTGGCCAGGTTGCGCCGTGACTGGGCGGCCGAACGCACCGGCGATCCGGCAGCGGACGGCGCCGGCTTCGAGCGCTCCTTCGAGGCGTGGTGGCGCACCGAGCTGCCGCGACGGACGTTCTGGCTGGCCGAGGCGGGCACCGACGGCACCGGCTACACCGCCGTCGGCTCGATCAACGTCGTGGAGATCACCAACATGCCCCGTCCCGGTGGCCGCCCGGGACGCTGGGGTTACGTCGGCAACGCCTTCGTGGTGGCGTCCTACGCCGACCGGGGGGTGGCCGCCGCGCTGCTGACCGCCGCGATCGAGCAGGCCACGGCACGGCGGTACCAGCGACTGGTGCTGCGCCCGACGCCGAGCAGCGCACCCTTCTACCTGCGCCACGGGTTCGGTCCGGCCGGCGACGGGATGCTGATGTACCTGCCGGGTCGGGTCGGGACGACCGAAGCGACGCGGTGGTCGAACGGCCGGGACCCGGCCGACGGACGGGGGGAGGGCTGATGGCGGGAACCGTTGAGCGGGGGGTGGCGGCCAACCCGGCGCCCCCCACGGTGGCCAGGGTGCGGGTGCGGTTCGCCAAGCGGGGGAGGCTGCGCTTCGCATCGCACCGCGACCTGGCCCGGGCGTTCGAGCGGGCGGTGCGCCGGGCGGGTGTACCGGTCTCGCACTCGCACGGGTTCAGCCCGCACCCGAGGCTGTCCTGGGTCAGCGCGGCGCCGACCGGGGTGGCCAGTGAGGCCGAGTACCTGGAGATCGGGCTGACCCGTCCGGTGCCGGCCGCGGAGCTGGCCGCCGCGCTGGACGCCGCGCTCCCCGACGGGGTGGACGTGCTGGAGGCCGTCCCGAGCGCCCTGGGAGCCACTTCGCTGGCCGACCTCATCGACGCGAACCGCTGGCGGCTGACCCTGCCCGGGGTGGACCGGGCGGTGCTGGTCGAGGCGGTGGATCGGCTGATGGCCACCGAATCGCTGACGGTGGAACGCGCGACCAAGAACGGCCGGCGACCGGTGGACGTGCGGGCGGCGCTGGTCACCGCCGAGGTCGACGGGCACCCAGTGGACCTTCAACCGGGCGTTGACGGTGTCGATTGGCGACCGGAGGAGCCGCCCTGTGCGATACTGACCGCGGTCGTTCGACAGATGACACCTGCCGTTCGACCCGACGACGTGTTGGCTGCTCTCCAGGCCGTCGCGGACCTGAGACCTCCGGTGCCCCCGATGGCGACCCGGCTGGCCCAGGGTCTGCTCGACGACCGGGGGAATCTGGCTGATCCGTTCGGCACCGCTCGGGTGTGACCACATCGTCGGTGCCGGAAGGGTCCGGTGCACGGTGTGCACCGCTGGTGGGCTGGTCTGCGGGTCGTCGGGATTCAGTCAGTCCGGACGCGGGTCACGGCTCTCGACGTCCGAGCTGTTCGTGGTCACAGGATTGCTGTCCCTCCGGACATCGGGGGAGGCAGACAGGCTAGGTCCCTGAGCGGCCGCCTTCCTCCCAGAGGGCGCCCGGGGGCGAAGGAGCTGCATGTCCGATATCGACGAGCCCGCCGGCCAGCCCGGCGGGCCGAGCCCCGTACCCGCGTCCGCCGAACTCCCGACGAAGCTGCGGGTGCACGCGCTGGCCAAGCGCATCTCGGTGACCAGCCGCCGGGTGCTCGACACCCTCGCCGAACTGGGCGCCCCGGCCAAGGGTGCCCAGTCCAGCATCGACCGGGAGACCGCGCTGCGCGTGGTCGACTCGCTCGGCGTGCCGCTGGAGGCCGGCGCCGACGAGCCCGACACCGACGAGCCCGACACCGAGCAGGCCACGGCCGAACCGTTGATCCTGGTCACCTCGCGTGACGAGGAGAGCGCGCCGGGCGCGCCACTGCCGCTGTTCGCCGCGCCCAGCCCGATGTTCCTGCCGCCCGAGCCGGTCGCCGCCCGTCCGGCACCGCGTCCTACATCCGCGCCGGCGGACGGCGGGAGCGCCGACGACGAGAGCGCCGACGACGAGAGCGCCGAGGTGGAGGACCAGCCGGACCAGGACGGGGGGGACGACGACTCCGCCGACACCCGCCGTCGCCGGCGTCGTGGCCGCCGTGGCCGGGGCCGTGGTCGGGGCACCGACGAGGACGGGCCCGCGGGCGAGGGCGAGGAGACCGATGGCGAGTCCGACGACGCTCAGGACGACGTCGCGGAAGGTGAGGACGACAGCGACGGCGCGGAAGGCGAGGGTGAGTCGGGAGCCGGCTCGCGTCGCCGCCGGCGTCGCCGGCGGCGCAAGGACTCGGACGGTGACGCGGGCCCGGAGGAGGACAACGACCCGCCGAACACCGTCACCCGGGTCCGGGAACCGCGGACCCGCTCCGAGGGCGACAGCGACGGCATCCAGGGGGTGCGCGGCTCCACCCGGCTGGAGGCCAAGCGGCAGCGCCGCCGCGACGGCCGCGACGCGGGCCGGCGTCGTACCCCGGTGCTGTCCGAGGCCGAGTTCCTGGCCCGGCGCGAATCCGTGGAGCGCACGATGGTGGTGCGCCAGCACGGTGAGCGCTCGGAGATCGGGGTGCTCGAGGACGGGGTGCTGGTCGAGCACTTCGTCACCAGCTCCGGAGGGTCCTCCCTGGTCGGCAACGTGTACCTGGGTCGGGTGCAGAACGTGCTGCCCAGCATGGAGGCGGCGTTCGTCGACATCGGACGGGGTCGCAACGCGGTGCTCTACGCCGGTGAGGTCGACTGGGACGCCGCCGGCCTGGCCGGCAAGGCGCGCCGGATCGAGCAGGCGCTGTCCAGCGGCGACTCGATCCTGGTGCAGGTCACCAAGGATCCGGTCGGGCACAAGGGCGCCCGGCTGACCACCCAGATCAGCCTGCCCGGCCGGTTCCTGGTCTACGTGCCGGCGGGCGGCACCCACGGGATCAGCCGCAAGCTGGCCGACACCGAGCGCAAGCGGCTCAAGGACCTGCTCAAGGAGATCGTCCCGGACGACGCGGGTGTGATCATCCGTACCGCCTCGGAGGGCGTCAGCCAGGAGTCCCTGGAACGTGACGTGCGCCGGCTGCAGGCCCAGTGGGAGGTCGTCAGCGCGAAGGCGACCGCGGCCAAGTCCGGCCGGTCGAAGGCACCCGAGCTGCTCTACGAGGAGCCGGACCTGATGATCAAGGTGGTCCGGGACCAGTTCAACGAGGACTTCGGCAAGCTGGTGGTCTCCGGTGACGACGCCTGGGACACCCTGCAGGCCTACGTCGGCCACGTGGCCCCGGAGCTGACCGAGCGGCTGCACCGGCACGTGGGCACCAGCGACGTGTTCTCCGAGTTCCGGATCGACGAGCAGCTGACCAAGGCGCTGGACCGCAAGGTCTGGCTGCCCTCCGGCGGCACCCTGGTCATCGACCGCACCGAGGCGATGACCGTGGTGGACGTCAACACCGGCAAGTTCACCGGCTCCGGTGGCAACCTCGAGGAGACGGTCACCCGCAACAACCTGGAGGCGGCGGAGGAGATCGTCCGCCAGCTGCGGCTGCGCGACATCGGCGGCATCATCGTGATCGACTTCATCGACATGGTGCTGGAGTCCAACCGTGACCTGGTGATGCGCCGGCTCACCGAGTGCCTGGGCCGTGACCGCACCCGCCACCAGGTTGCCGAGGTCACCTCGCTGGGTCTGGTGCAGATGACCCGCAAGCGGGTCGGTGTCGGGCTCCTCGAGGCGTTCTCCACCCCGTGCGAGCACTGCCGCGGTCGCGGCGTGATGGTCTCCTCCGACCCGGTCGAGGTGAAGTCCGACCCCGGGCCCGCCGCCGGTGGTGGTGGTGGTGCTGGTTCCGGCCGGCGCCGCGGCCGCGGCGACGAGGGCAACGGTGGGCGCCGGCGCGGCGTCGGCAACGGCGGCCAGAGCGGTGGCAACGACGGCAACGGCATGGGCGCCAACGGCAACGGCGGTGGCAACGGCGCGCAGGCCGGCGGTGACGGCGGGGGTGGACGCGCGGAGTCGGGCAACGGCCGTGACGACGCGCAAGCTCCGGCCGTCCCGAACGGCCGGGCGGTCACCGGCGACGTGGCCAGGCCCCAGCCGCCCACGCCCCAGGCCCCCGCACCCGCGGTCGAGCCGGAGCCTGCTCCGGTGAGCGGTGCGGCCCCGGCCCCGGTGACCGGTGCGGTACCCAGCCGGCCGGTGACCGGCGCGGTGTCGGTCGACCCCGGCCCGGCCCGGACCGATGGGTCCGCGCCGTCCGCCGTGACCGACCACGACACCCCGGCCGCCCCGCTACCGGCCGGTGTCGGATCCGACGGCCCAGCGCGGCCGCGCCGGCGGCGACGGGCGGTCTCCCGGCCGGCCGGCCCGCCCGTCGGCGAGGACCCGGTTTGACCCCCTGAATCAGCGGCCCGTACCCTGGGACCTCGACGGAGACGAAGGGCGCGTGAGCATCCCCAGCGAGCGCGAGCGAGCTCGGAGCGGAGCGCGCCCGGAGTCGACCATCAACGCAGCCTCTCAGCACATCTGATGCAGGCAATCGCACGCAACCGTTCGGTTCGGGCGACGCGTGTCACGGTGGGTCCCACGAATGCCTAGGAGTAGTGCGTCAACGATGTACGCGATCGTGAAAACCGGCGGCAAGCAGTACAAGGTCGCGGTCGGTGACGTGCTCACCGTCGAGAAGCTCAATCTCGAGCCCGGCGCCACGGTGAGCCTGCCGGCCGTCCTCGTGGTGGACGGCGAGAACCTGACCACCGACGCGGCCGCCCTGGCCGGGTTCGCGGTCACCGGCACCGTGGTCGAGCAGACCAAGGGTCCGAAGATCCGCATCCACAAGTTCAAGAACAAGACCGGGTACCACAAGCGGCAGGGGCACCGTCAGCCGCTGACCCGCGTCGAGGTCACCGGAATCTCCAAGTAGCAGCGAGGCCCCGGAGGGCAAGCACACCATGGCACACAAGAAGGGCGCCTCCAGCTCCCGCAACGGGCGCGATTCGAACGCCCAGCGCCTCGGCGTCAAGCGGTTCGGTGGGCAGAGCGTGAATGCCGGCGAGATCCTCATCCGCCAGCGCGGCACCAAGTTCCACCCCGGCGTCGGGGTCGGCCGCGGCAAGGACGACACGCTTTTCGCGCTGGTCGCCGGCGCCGTGGAGTTCGCCTCCCGGCGCGGTCGCAAGCTGGTCAACGTGGTTCCGGGCGCGGACTCCGCGTAGTCCCACCGTCCGACCGCGCGGGTACCCGTCCCGGCAGCACTGCCCGGGCGATCCGCCGGTCGCCGAGTTCATCCGCGCGAGGGGCGGGTCGGATCACCGGCCCGCCCCTCCCGCATGTCCGTCCGAGTCGTCCCAGCCGTCCGAACCGTTCAGAAGGTGGTCCCCGTGTCCCGGTTCGTCGACCGCACCGTGCTGCGGGTGATGGCCGGCAACGGCGGCAACGGCTGCGCCTCGGTGCACCGCGAGAAGTTCAAACCGCTCGGCGGGCCGGACGGCGGCAACGGTGGCCGCGGCGGTGACGTGATCTTCGAGGTGGACCTCGGCGTACACACCCTGCTGGACTTCCACCACCGGCGCCAGGCGAAGGCCAGCAACGGCAAGCAGGGCATGGGGGACAACCGCAACGGCGCGAACGGCGACGACGTGGTACTCCTGGTTCCGGACGGCACGGTGGTGCTCGACGAGCACGGTGCGCAGCTGGTCGACCTGGTCGGGGCCGGCACCCGCTGGGTCGCGGCCGCCGGTGGTCGCGGCGGGCTGGGCAACGCCGCGCTGGCCTCCAAGGCGCGCAAGGCCCCCGGTTTCGCGCTGCTCGGTGAGCTCGGCGACGAGCGCGAGCTCACCCTGGAGCTGCGGTCGCTGGCCGACGTCGGGCTGGTCGGTTTCCCCTCGGCGGGCAAGTCCTCGCTGGTGGCGGCGCTGTCCGAGGCCCGCCCGAAGATCGCCGACTACCCCTTCACCACGCTGGTGCCGCAGCTCGGCGTGGTCAGCGCGGGGGAGCACACGTTCACCGTGGCCGACGTTCCCGGACTCATCCCCGGCGCCGCCGAGGGCCGGGGGCTCGGGCTGGACTTCCTGCGGCACATCGAGCGCTGCGCGGTGCTGGTGCACGTCATCGACTGCGCGACCCTCGAACCGGGCCGCGACCCGGTGTCCGACCTCGACGCCCTGGAAGCCGAGCTGGCCCGCTACATCCCGGGGCTGGGTGGCGACCTGGCGAACCGGCCGCGGATCGTGGCGTTGAACAAGATCGACATTCCGGACGCGGCCGAATTGGCCGAGATGGTGCACGACGAGATCGCCGAGCGCGGTTGGCCGGTGCTGGCCATCTCCACGGCCAGCCGGACCGGGCTGCGCGAGCTGAGCTTCCGGATGGCCGAGGAGGTGGCGGCCTACCGGGCGTCGCTGCCGCCCGCCGAACCGACCCGGGTCGTGCTGCGGCCGCACGCCACCGGGGAGGTCGGCTTCACCGTCGAGGCGGACCGGGACTCCGACGGCGGTTTCGTCGTGCGCGGCGACCGTCCGGAGCGGTGGGTCCGCCAGACGCAGTTCGACAACGACGAGGCCGTCGGATTCCTGGCCGACCGGCTGGCCCGGCTCGGTGTGGAGGACGCGCTGGCCCGGGCCGGAGCGGTGCCCGGCGACCCGGTGACCATCGGCGACATGACGTTCGACTGGGAACCGTCCACGCCGTCCGGGGTGGCGATCACCATGACCGGGCGGGGCACTGATATCCGGCTCTCCCAGAGCAGCCGGGTCGGCGCCGCCGAGCGGAAGGCCACCAAGATCGCCCGCCGGGAAGGCACCGGGGAGTTCGCCGAACCCGACACCTCCGGGGGCCCCGACTCCGGGGAGGCCGACATCTCCGGGGACGCCGAGGGCGAGACCGAGGTCTACACCTTCGACGACAGCGTCTGGGATGACGACCCTGGAGACGAGGACGGGCGATGACCGCTCGGCAGCTGGTCGCCGCGGCCGCGATCCTGGTGGTCAAGGTCGGCTCGTCGTCGCTGACCAGCCTGGACGGTGGCCTGGACGCCGACCGGCTGGACGCGCTGGTCGATGCGCTGGCAACCCGCCGCGCGACCGGTACCCGGGTGGTGCTGGTGTCCTCGGGCGCGATCTCGGCCGGGCTGGCGCCACTGGGCCTGGCCCGGCGCCCCCGCGACCTGGCCACCCAGCAGGCGGCGGCCAGCGTCGGGCAACTGCAGCTGGCGCACGCGTACTCGGCGTCCTTCGCCCGGCACGGGGTGACGGTCGGGCAAGTGTTGCTCACCGCCGACGACGTGATCCGCCGCGCGCACTACCGCAACGCCCAGCGGACCTTCGGCCGGCTGCTCGCGCTCGGAGCGCTGCCGGTGGTGAACGAGAACGACACGGTGGCCACCGACGAGATCCGGGTCGGCGACAACGACCGGCTGGCCGCGCTGGTGGCGCACCTGGTCGGCGCCGACGCGCTGGTGCTGCTGTCCGATGTGGACGGAGTCTACGACGGCGACCCGCGGGACCCGGCCTCCACCCTGGTCGCCGAGGTCGCCGACCCGGAAGCGCTGTCGGGCCTGGACGTGGCCAGGCCGGGGTCGTCCGGGCTGGGCCGGGGCGGGATGGCCAGCAAGCTGGACGCGGCCACCCTGGCCGCCGGCGCCGGTATCCCGGTGCTGCTCGCGGCCGCGGCCGAGGCGGCGGCCGCGCTGGACAGCGGGGAGCACGGCGCCAAGGTGGGTACCGCGTTCCGGGCGGTCGGGCAGCGGCTCTCGGCCCGCCGGTTCTGGCTGCGGCACGCCGCCGACAGCGCCGGCCGGCTGGACCTGGACGCCGGGGCGGTGGCGGCGGTGATCGAGCGTCGCCGATCGCTGCTGGCCGCCGGGGTGCACGGCGTCGAGGGTGACTTCCTGGCCGGCGACGTGGTGGACCTGGTCGGCCCGTACGGGGTGGTCGTGGCCCGCGGGGTGGTCGCCTTCGACGCCGCCGAGCTACCCGCGCTGATCGGCCGCCGCACCCGGGACCTGCCGCCGGAGTTCCGCCGCGAGCTCGTGCACGCCGACGACCTCGTCCCCCTGCACGGTCCGTGAGTGCGTAATACCGTTCTGGCGCGACTGTGCGCTCACAGTCCGCGCAGGGGCACCACCCGGGCCAGGTCACGGCGCAGGCCGCGGCGGCGCCACTCGCGTGGGTAGCCGAGGGAGACCTCCTCGAACGGCACGCCGTCGTAGACCGTGGAGCGCGGGATGTGCAGGTGGCCGTAGACCACGGCGGCGGTGGGGAACCGGACGTGCCAGTCGGCGGTGAGCTCGGTGCCGCACCACTGCGCGAACTCCGGATAGTGCAGCACCCGCGTCGGCCGGCGGACCAGCGGCCAGTGGTTGACCAGCACGTAGGGGATCTCCGGGTCGGCGTCGGCGGCCAGCCGCTCGGCGGTCGATGCGACCCGGGCCCGGCACCACTGCTCCCGCGACCCGTAGGGCTCGGGGTGCAGGAGGTGCTCGTCGGTGCACACCACCCCGGTGCGGTAGGCGTAGGCCAGCGACTGGTCCTTGGTCGAGGTCCCGGGCGCGGTGAAGGTGTAGTCGTAGAGCAGGAACAGCGGCGCCACCCGCACCGGCCCGCCACGACCGGTCCACACCGGCCACGGGTCCTCCGGGGTGCGCACGCCGATCGCGCGGCACTCCGACACCAGGTGCTCGTAGCGCGCCACCCCACGCAGCGGCACCCGATCCTTGCTCCGGGTCCACAGCTCGTGGTTGCCCGGCACCCAGATCACCTCGGCGAACCGTTCGCGCAGCCGCCAGAGCGTGCGTACGACGTCCTCGACCTTCTCCGCCACGTCCCCGGCGACGATCAGCCAGTCGCCGGGGTGGCCGGGGCTCAGGCTCTCGGCGATCGTCCGGTTGTCCCGGTGCCCGACGTGCAGGTCGCTCACCGCACGCAGCAGCGCGTCACCGTCGACGGTCGGTGTCACAGCTGCCCTCCCGGTGGTCCGATCCGCTCTGGCCCGCGCCGGCAATCTATCCCGGCCGCCGGAGCCGGGCAGTGGCGGCGACCTGGCGTGCACCCTGGACGGAGCGCCCGCGTAGGTCAACACTGATGGGGGTGCGAGGGGCCGACGGTGGGTGACCCGGGGGTGGACCGGCTCCGGGCGGCGATGGTCGACGGCCTGCTGGCCGGCGGCCGGATCCGCACACCTGCCGTCGAGCGGGCGTTCCGCCGGGTGCCCCGGCACGTCTTCCTGCCGGACACGCCCGTCGAACAGGCCTACCGGGACGAGGCCGTGGCCACCAAGTGGCGGGACGGCGTGGCGATCAGCTCGGCCTCGCAGCCCTCGATGATGGCGATCATGCTCGAGCAGCTCGGCGCCCAGCCCGGTCACCGGGTGCTGGAGATCGGGACCGGCACCGGGTACAACGCCGCGCTGATGGCCCGGCTGGTCGGGCCGACCGGTTCGGTGGTCGCGGTGGACATCGACGACGACCTGACCCGCGGCGCCGCCGAACACCTGCTCGCGGCCGGTGTCGACGCGCGGACCGGTGTCGATGCGGCGGCCGGTGCGGGCGCGCTGGCCGGGGCCGGCGCCGGGTGCGGTGGTGCCGGGGTCACGCTGGTCACCCGGGACGGAGCCCTGGGGTATGCCGAGGCGGCGCCGTACGACCGGATCGTGCTGACCGTCGGCAGTTGGGACGTGCAACCGGCGTGGTGGCGACAGCTCGCGCCGGGTGGGCGGCTGCTGCTGCCGCTGTCGGTGCGCGGCAGTCAGCTCTCCGTGGCTCTGGACCTGGTCGACGGCTCGCCGCCGACACTGTGCAGCGCATCCGTGCGCAGCTGCGCGTTCGTCCGGTTGCGTGGCCGGGGCGCCGGCCCGGAGCCGAGCAGTCCGGTCACCGACGGCCTGGCGGTGCAGACCGGGGACGACCACGTGATCGACGCCGATCGGCTGGTGGATCTACTGGCCCGCCCCGGCCTCGACCGGCCGACGCGCGTGCGGGTGGCCGCCGCCGACCTGTGGGACGGGCTGGGGCTGTGGCTGGCCGTGCGCGAACCCGGGGCGTGCCGGCTGCTGGTCAGCGCGGCCAGTGAGCGCTACCGGTCGCTGTCCCTGCTCCCGGCCGGCGCGGACGGCGGGACGATGGCACTGGCCGGTCCCGACGGGCTCGCGGCGCTGGTGGCGCGCGATCCGCACGCGCGGGGCCGTCGGGTCCCGGTAGCGGTGCGCCCCTACGGCCCCGGCGGCGCGCTGCTCGCCGACCGGCTGGCCACCGCCGCGGGGGAGTGGTTGGACGCCGGTCGGCCCGCCGCGTCCGGTTTGCGGCTCACCGTCCAGCCCGCCCCACCGTCGAGCTGCGCCGGGCAACCGGGCGCGACGGCGGCACAGGCTGCGTCGGAGGAACCGCCGGGGGCCACCGTTCGGCTGGGCAAGCAGCACAGCAGCCTGACACTCGCCTGGGCCGGGCAATCCGGGTGCGACGGGTCCTAAGCTGGGACGGTGAGCACCGCTGCCGACACCGCCTCCGCCTCGACCGGCACCGCCTCGACCGGCACCGCCTCGACCGGCACCGCCTCGACCGGCACCGCCTCGACCGGCACCGCCTCGACCGGCACCGCCTCGACCGGCACCGCCTCG
>JAJCYC010000181.1 GCA_029263115.1 Pseudonocardia sp.
CCGGCCTGGCAGAGCACCGACGCCCAGGTGGCGAACGACTCGTTCAGCCACAGGTCGTCCCACCAGCGCATGGTGACCAGGTCGCCGAACCACATGTGCGCCATCTCGTGCAGCACGGTCTCCGCGCGCCGCTCGTAGAGCGCCTTCGTCACCCGGGAGCGGAAGACGTAGTCCTCCAGGAAGGTCACCGCGCCGACGTTCTCCATCGCCCCGGCGTTGAACTCCGGCACGAACAGCTGGTCGTATTTGCCGAAGGGGTAGGTCACGCCGAAGTTGCGGTGGTAGAAGTCGAAGCCCTGCTTGGTCTCGTGGAAGAGCCGGTCGGCGTCCATGTGCTCGGCCAGCGAGGCCCGGCAGTAGATGCCCAGCGGGATGGTGCCGAACTCGTCGCGGTGCTCGTCGTGCCAGCCGGCGTAGGGCCCGGCGATCAGCGCGACCAGGTAGGTGCTGAAGATCTCGCTGGTCGCGAACCGGTGGGTGACCGCGCCGGTCGTCCCGTCGGTCCCGCTCGCCTCGATACCCGCGTTGGAGATGACCTGCCAGTCGGCCGGCGCGGTCACCGTGAGCGTGTAGCGGGCCTTCAGGTCGGGCTGGTCGAAGCAGGCGAACATCCGCTTGGCGTCGGCGGTCTCGAACTGCGAGTACAGGTAGACACCCTGGTCGACCGGGTCGACGAATCGGTGCAGCCCCTCGCCGGTGTTCATGAACCGGCCCCGGGCGGTGACCGTCAGCTCGTTCTCGGCGGCCAGCCCGGGCAGCGCGATCCCGTCGTCCTCGCGGTAGCCCGAGACGTCCAGCTCGACGCCGTTGAGCCGGGCGCCGGCCACCGACGCCGCCACCAGGTCGATCCAGCTCGACGCGCCGGGCTCGGCGCAGCCGAACCGGGCGGTGGTGACCATGTCGAACTCGGTCTCGCCGGGCCGGCCGGCGCCGTCGGTGAGGTCGAGCGCGATGTCGTAGGTGATCGTGGTGCCGGCGGTGAGCAGGGCGGCGCGCTGCTCGGCCGCGGTGCGGGTCAGGTTCGGGGCGGCCATGTCGGTGCCTGGATCTCCCTCTCGGTGCTCGCCGGGTCTGTGCGCGGTGCCCGGGGGTCAGCGGTGGTCGTGCCGGCCCCGATCCAACCATCGATCACCGCCGAGGTCCTGGCCCGGGTCCGGCGGATTCACCCGCCCGAGGGGAACAAGCCCCGACCACCGGTGGTTGAAACTTGAACGACAGCGCACCGACGACGTGGGGAGCCTCGTGAACGACACCACCAACACCGCCAGTGCCGCGAAGGTCGACTTCTGGTTCGACCCGCTGTGTCCGTGGGCCTGGATCACCTCGCGGTGGATCCTCGAGGTCGGGAAGGTCCGCGACATCGAGCTCGAGTTCCACGTGATGAGCCTGGCCGTGCTCAACGCCGACCGGGACCTGCCGGAGCAGTACCGCGAACTCATGGACCGGGCGTGGGGTCCGGTGCGGGTGTGCATCGCGGCCGCCCGCGAGCACGGCGCCGGGGTGCTGCCCGCGCTGTACACCGCGATGGGCACCCTGATCCACGACGAGAACAACCGGGACCTCGACGTGGTGATCAAGGAGTCGCTGGTGTCCCTCGACCTGCCCGAGTCGTTGGCCGACGCCGCGCACGTCGCGGACTTCGACGACGAGCTGAAGGCCAGCCACCATCGCGGGATGGACCCGGTCGGGCTGGATGTGGGAACCCCGACGATCCACGTCGACGGGGTGGCCTTCTTCGGGCCGGTGCTGTCGAGGATCCCGCGCGGGGAAGATGCCGGTCGGGTGTTCGACGGCGCCCGGCTGCTTGCCTCCTACCCGCACTTCTACGAGCTCAAGCGCACCCGCCAGGAGAGCCCCGACTTCAGCTGACGGCCTCCCGGCACGGGTTGGGCGGGCAGGTCGCCGGAGGTAGCCGGGATGCGTAGGGTGCGGGACATGGCTGCACCCGTGACCTCATCGACGAGCAAGGCAGTGACATCGACGGGCAAGGCAGTGACCGAGCACTGGATCGACGTGGTCGATCCGGCCACCGGGCGGGCGATCGCCACCGTCCCGGCCGGCACCGCCGCCGACGTGGACCGGGGCCGTGGCGGCCAGGTACACCGTGGGTGACCCGCCGACGAGGCCACCCGGATCGGTCCGATGTCCTCGGCGGCCCAGCAGTCGCGGATGACCGACTACATCGAGCGGGGTATCGTCGACGGCGCCACCCCGGCATTCGGCGGTCGGGGCCCGGTCGAGGGGCTCGAACAGGGCGCCTACGTCCGACCGACGATGTTCGTGGGCGTCGTCCCGAACGCGGTGATCGCCCAGGAGGAGATCTTCGGCCCGGTGCTGTCGGTGATTCCGTACGCCGACGAGGAGCAGGCGGTCGAGATCGTGAACAGCACGGTCTACGGGTTGGCCGGCGCGGTGTTCGGCGAGCAGGAGCATGCGATGGCGGTGGCCCGCCGGCTGCGCGCGGGCCAGGTCGACGTCAACGGCGGCGCCTTCAACCTCAGTGCCCCGTTCGGCGGGTACAAGCAGTCCGGCAACGGCCGCGAGCTGGGCCGGTTCGGGCTGGAGGAGTTCCTTGAGGTCAAGTCGATCCAGCGGTAGCGTTCCGTACTCCCGGGCCGATGAGCAGTTGTCCGCTGCGCTCGCGTATCTAAGCCTGGATCCGCAGACGAGCTGCGTTGGTGCGCGGCGTGTGAATGAGGAAAGTGCCTTCTGAGCTGGGATGATGGGTGTTCCTAGGCACCGAACAACCCCGCTCGAGAGAGGCACTTTCAGTGCGAGTCTCCCATAGGTT
>JAJCYC010000182.1 GCA_029263115.1 Pseudonocardia sp.
GCCGAGATCGCCGCGCACCTGCACGACTCGGTGCTGCAGACGCTGGCCCTGATCCAGCGGCAGGCCGAGCAGCCCCGTGAGGTCCGGCGGCTGGCCCGGGGGCAGGAGCGGGAGCTGCGCACCTGGCTTTTCGGCCCGGCCGGTTACGGTCACCCGGGCGGCCCGCCGGGGGACACCCCGGTGCGCGCGGTGGCCGACGGGATCAGCCGGGCCGCGGCGGAGGTGGAGGACACCTACGCGGTGGCCGTCCGCCCGGTGGTGGTCGGCGACTGCGAGCTGGACGACCGGCTCGCGGCGCTGCTCGCGGCCGGCCGGGAGGCCATGGTCAACGCGGCCAAGCACGCCGGGGTCGGCGAGGTCAGCGTGTACGCCGAGGTGGAGGCGGACTCCGTGCACGTGTTCGTCCGCGACCGGGGGATCGGCTTCGACCCGGACGAGGTCGTCGGTCACCGGCACGGTCTGGCGGACTCGGTGCGGGGCAGGATGCGGCGGCACGGCGGCTCGGTCGTGCTGCGTACCGCCCCGGGTGAGGGCACCGAGGTGCACCTCGAGATGCCCCGCCGGGACGTCCGCCCGGATGTGACCGAGCGCGCGCCCGAGCAGCGTGCCGTGGGGCAGGCCACGAGACAGATGCGGGAGCGGGCTCAGGAGGTGGGCAGCGAATGAGTGGCGACCGCCGGATCCGGGTGTACCTGGTCGACGACCACGCCTTGTTCCGCCGTGGGGTGCGGGCCGAGCTGGAGACCGTGGCCGCCGACGACCTGGAGGTGGTCGGCGAGGCGGGTTCGGTGGCCGAGGCGGTCGCCGGGGCCCGGCACTACCGCCCCGACGTGGTGCTGCTGGACGTGCACATGCCCGACGGCGGCGGCGCCGAGGTGCTGCGCCGGGTTCGTACCGAGCTGTCCGGGCTGGTGTTCCTGGCGCTGAGCGTCTCGGACGCCGCCGAGGACGTCATCGCGGTGATCCGGGCCGGTGCCCGGGGCTACGTCACGAAGACGATCTCCGGGGCGGAGCTGGCGGACGCGGTACGTCGGGTGCACGACGGGGACGCGGTGTTCTCCCCGAGGCTGGCCGGGTTTGTGCTGGACGCGTTCTCCGAGCGCCCGGGCGCGGCGCCGCCGGTCGACCCGGAGCTCGACCTGCTCACCCCCCGGGAGCGCGATGTGCTGCGGCTACTGGCCCGCGGCTACGCGTACAAGGAGATCGCGGCGGAGCTGTTCATCTCGGTCAAGACCGTGGAGACGCACGTGTCCAGCGTGCTGCGCAAGACGCAGCTGTCCAACCGGCACGAGTTGTCCCGTTGGGCCGCCGACCGCCGACTGGTCTGAGTCCGGCTCAGCCGCCGATGGCGTCGATCAGCCACCCGCCGTCCGGCCCCGGGACCACGGCCAGCCGCTGGGTGGTCGTGCGGCTCTGACCGTCGTCGGTCTCCAGCCGGAGCTGGGCACGGACCACCTGCTCGGCGGCGGAGGTGCTGGTGCTGATCAGCCGCAGCGCGGCGACGTCGGCCCAGTAGTCGTCGTACGTGCCCGCCCCGCCGAGCTGGACCCGTGCCCGGTCGGTCAGCCGGGCCCAGGCGTCGGCCGGTTCGCCGGGCAGCGACGCGAAGTAACCGCGCACGGTCTCCGCGAGCTCGGCGTCCGATGCGGTACGGCCCTGTGCCCCGGCGACCACCTCGCCCGGGGCTCCGGACAGCTGGGCGGAGGCGGCCGAGCGGTCGCCGCCCGTCCGGTCGCCGCCCGTCCGGTCGCTCAGCCCGGCGGAGACCCCGATCAGGACCAGCCCGGCCACCGCCACCAGGGCCATCGCGGTCAGCCGCCGGCGCCGTTCGATGGCCCGCTGTCGCTGCGCGGCACGACCGGTGGTCGACCCGGTGGCGGCCGCCGCCAGCTCGCGCGGCGTCGGCGGCAATGCTCGCCCGGGTGGCAGCCAGGAGTCCGGCGCCGAGCGGGGCGGCGGGATGTGGGTGGTGCGAGGTTCGGGATCGGCGGAGCCGCTGCTCGCCGGGCGCGGCCCCGGGATCGGGCCCGGGACCGGTCCGGGTCCGCCGGTCGGCGAGGCCTGGGCGACGCCGCGCAGCAGGGCACCGCTGACCGACGCCGAGGGCCGGGTCGCCGGATCGACGGCGAGCAGCCGATCGAGCACCGGGGCCAACCGGCCGGCTTGCCGGGGCGGACGGACCGCGCCGTCCGCGATCGTCAGCAGGTGCGTCATCGGGTTCTTGCTGGTGCCGAATGGCGGCTGGCCCTCGACGCAGATGTAGAGCGTCGCGCCGAGGGCGAAGATGTCGGCCTCGGGGGTCGGCTGTGCGCCGCGGGCGATCTCCGGGGCGAAGTAGTCGGGGGTGCCGGTGAGCACCCCGGTCTGGGTGACGGTGATGTCGCCGGCGGCCCGGGCGATGCCGAAGTCGACCAGCTTCGCGGTGCGGTCCTCGGTGATCAGCACGTTGCCCGGCTTCACGTCCCGGTGCACGATCCCGGCCTGGTGGGCCGCGCTGAGCGCGTCGGCCAGCTGCATGCCGATCCGCGCGGCCTCCCGGTCGGAGAGCAGGCCCTCGTCGGTCAGCACGGTGGCCAGGCTGCGCGACGGTACGTACTCCATCACCAGCCACGGCTCGCCCTCGTGCATGGTGACGTCGTAGATCGAGACGGCGTGCGGGTGCTGTAGCCGGGCGGCGATCCGGCCCTCCCGGAGGATCCGCTGGCGGGCCTCGGTGGCCTGCCGGTGGTCCAGCCCCGCCGCCAGGACCACCTGTTTGAGGGCGACGGACCGGTTGAGTCGCTGGTCCTGCGCGAGCCAGACCGCACCCATCGCACCGACGCCGACCTGGGTACGCAGCTGGTAGCGGTCGGCCACCAACAGCCCCGGGGTCGCCAGTGGCACGGTC
The DNA here is from genome assembly GCA_029263115.1 of Pseudonocardia sp. Lineage (GTDB taxonomy): Bacteria > Actinomycetota > Actinomycetes > Mycobacteriales > Pseudonocardiaceae > Pseudonocardia. The sequence continues at coordinate 2,888 of JAJCYC010000182.1, forward strand.
GAAAGGGGCCAGCTCGGCCAGACCACGTCCTTCATGGCGCTCAGTCCTCTCCTCGCCAGGTGGACGGCGGTCAGTCCCGGCCGGACAGCGCGGAGCGAAGCCCGCCCGAGCGCTTGCTCGTGGACTTCTTGCTGGACTTCTTCGTGGAGCTCTTCGAGCTTCCGGAGCGCTTCTTCGAGTCCTTGGTGCGCTTCTTCGAGATGCCGGACCGCTTCTCCGACTTGTCGCCGCGCTCGGTCGCCTTGGTGAGGCGATCGACCAGCGAGCCGGATCGCTTGGTCGACGAGCGCTTCCCGGACGAGCGCTTCTCGGACGCCCCGGAGCGCTTCTCGGACGAGGTGGAGCGCTTCTTGGACAGCGGGGAGGACGCCGCGGACAGCAGTCCGTCGACCGAGCGCCGTTCGCCGCGAGCCTTGGCGCGGGTTCCGGACCGTGCGTCGTCGCTCCCGGCCGAGCCGAGGGCGGCCAACCCGCCGAGGCCGCGCAGGGCCTGCTTCGGGCTGGTCGAGCCGACCTCGGCCCGGTCGGCCGGGGAGTGGTCGCGCGAGGAGCGGGCGTGCGAGGAGGGGGCGTCCGACGAGCCGGAGCCCCCGACCAGCTTGTTGACCGGGCCTTCGATCGCGTCCCTGGCGGTGATCGGCGCCGTCAGGCTGCTCAGCGCCGGGCCGGTCGCGGTGGACGGGCCGTCGGCGGCGCGCCGTTCGCCGCCGACGTCGGCCACCCCGTCGAGGGTGCTGGCGACGGTGACGCCGAGGGAGCCGGTGGCGCCGGTGACGGTGTCGTCGAGCGCGACGGTGGTGCGGGTGACGGTGTCGCCGAGGGCCCGCACCGGGGTGCCCACGGAGCCGAGGGACCGTCCGACGCCGTCCACCGTGCCGCCGACCAGCCCACCTCCGGAGCGGACCACCCCGCCCACCACACCACCTGCGGCGCCGACGACCCCGCCCGAGCTGGGCCCGAATCCGCCGGCCCGGGGGGCTGGTACCACCCCGGTACCCGCGGGGAGGCTGGGCAGCACACCGCTGCTCAGCGCCGCCGCCGGCAACCCGACCCCGGCCGGGGCGAGCGGGCTGGCGCTGGCCACGGTGGCCAGGTCCAGGGTGAGCCCGCCGAAGGGAGTCTGGTCGGCGGGGGCGCCGGCCCGCTGGGGGAGCCGCTGGCCCGGGTAGCCGGCGTCGGTGGCCCCGGCGGTGGCCGGTCCGGGCCGGACGTCGCCGAGCATGATGGCCGCGCCGGCCAGCGAGCCGACCGCGAGCACCGCGCCGGCCGAGGTGAGCAGCCGCCGGTGGGGGGTGGTGAGCCCGGTGAACGTGCGGTCGAAGCGGGGCTCGACGGACTGGTCGGCGAGCTCACAGTCGTAACCCGCACGACGGATCAGCGTGCTGACCGAGATGGGGCCGTTCGGAACCTCGGGGGAACCGCCCGTTCGTCCGTTCGGGGTGCCGGGGAGAGGGTCACTGGGCCGACCGAGCAGCTGGCCGACGGTCATCACCGGCCGGAAGGGGTGGCGTGCACGCTGGGGAGCTACGTCGGTCACGGTCGTGAGTCCTCCTGAATGGTGAACGGACTCCAAATGTGTACCCGACCGTCACTGGATCGGCCAAGTGCTACTCGCCCGCTCACCTTCACTCACCCGGGTGGCCCAACCTCCGTTCGTCGACGGTGACCGACCGTTCGCCCCAACGGGTCCACTCGTTCGTGCCCCGGTTACAGTTCGACCACCTGGAACACCTCCGCACAGCGGCCTTCGGCCAGCCCGTGCATCCGACCCGTCGCGCTCGCCGAGGTGCGCATCCGCTCGTCCAGGTCGGTCATGTGCGCGGTCTGCGTGCGGTGCGCGCGCAGCGCCGCGACCTTGTCGGGCAGCGTCCCGGTGATGTCCACCACGTGGTTGCGCCGTTCCTCCGGCGCGGCCATCAACCACAGCTCCCGCACCTCCCAGGCGGTGAGTCCTTCCTGCTCGAGCAGTTCCGGGTGGGCGAACGGGTTGCGCGCATCCGGGTAGACCGCGGCCAGGGTGGCCTCGCCGACCGCGCGGTGGTCCGGGTGCGAGGCTCCGACCCTGCTCCACCAGATCTCCGGTGAGGGGGCCAGCACCCGCTCGGGTCGGAACCGGCGGATCTGCCGGCTGATGTCGCGGCGTAGTTCGATGCTCGCGCTCACCCGGCCGTCGGGGTAGCCGAGGAACACCACGTCGCGCACGCCCAGCCGCTCGGCGGCCGCGCGCTGCTCGTCCTCACGCAGCCCGGCCATCCGCGCACGCGGGGTGTCGTCGAAGCCGCCCGCGTCACCCGAGGTGCATACGCAGTAGGCGACCTCGATCCCCGATGCGGTCCAGGACGCGACGGTGCCGCCGGCGCCGAAGTCGACGTCGTCCGGATGCGCGGTCACCACCAGAGCGCGGGTCACCCCTCCGGGGGCCGGCCCGCCCGCGGTCACGCGCCCCGGAACCGGCGCCGGGTGACGCCGAGCGCGCGGTAGGCGGCCACCCCGGTGCCCGCGCCGAGGACCAGCCCCACCAGGTCGGGGACGGACCCGCGGGCGGCGGCGAACACCAGGCCGAGCACCGCCACCGCGAGCAGGATGGCGGCCGGGGTGCGTTGGCCCCGGACGTAGGTGGTGACGGGCTCGCCGGACATGCCGCGCTTGGCGGCGGCGGACCCGAGCATGGCGAGGTAGGCGGCGTTGAGCAGCGTGACGATCACGCCACCGAGCGCGACCAGGAAGGCGAGGACTCCGAACAGGGCGGCCATGGTCACCACAGTGCCATGTCCTCGCAGTGCCGTGTCCTCGCAGCGCCGTGTCCTCGCAGTGCCGTGTCTGGATCGGCTCGTCTCGATCTCGACGCTGCCGACGGTGGAGGTCGGGATCCCCCGGTCGCGCCGTGAGGGGCTGACGGCGCTGGAACGCGGCGAGCCGAGTGGTGATCCATGACGGCCGGCTCGCGGTTCGGCCGGACCGAGCCGACCCGGGTTCAGCGCCAGCCGAGTCGGCCCCGGCCCAGGCGCAGCAGCAGCATGCCGAGCTCACGGCCCTCCGGGCCCAGGTCTCGGAACCGGGCCAGCACCGCCTGCTCGCGGCTGAGCACAATGCGCGGCCCGCCCTCCGCGCGCCGGATGGCGCCGATCCGCTGGGACACCTCGGAGCGGCGTTTGATCAGGCCGAGGATCTGGCCGTCCAGCGCGTCGATCTCCTCGCGCAGCGCCGAGACGTCGGTGGTGGGCTCGACGCTGCGCCCGCTGTTCGTCATGGGTTTCGTCCCGCTCATCGTGTGGTGACCCGCTGGTGGCCGGCTTTGCGCTCCCGGTGTCCGGGCTGGTGGCGGCTCCGGAATTGTGCCACACAGGTGAACCCGCCCGACCGGCCTGATCGCCAGGGGCCAGCCGATCTCGGCTCCCGAGATGGAGCCGTTCCAGATCGACCAGCTGCACCCCGGGTTGAAGCCGAGCCGCCGCGATCAGGCCTGGTTCGAAACCGGTACGGGAGAACACCAGCAGCCGAGTCGCGGAGACGTCGTGCCCACGCTGGGCGAGCATGCCGCGGATCCGTGCCGACCGCGCCAGGTCGGCCTTCCCCGTGGGCGGTCATCGCTGTCGGTCGCGGCCGGTACCGTGACCGGCACGATGAGTGCGTTGTTCGAACTACCCGCAGGAATGACCGGTGCCGGTGCTGAGGCGCCGGCAAAGCGCCCCGGGCGCGACCCCGAGAAGGGCGCGGTGCTGCTGGAGGGGCTGAACCCCAGCCAGCGCGACGCGGTGGTGCACGCCGGTTCGCCGCTGCTCATCGTGGCCGGCGCCGGGTCCGGAAAGACCCGGGTGCTGACCCACCGGATCGCCTACCTGCTGGCCGCCCGGGACACCCACCCCGGCCAGGTGATGGCCATCACCTTCACCAACAAGGCGGCCAAGGAGATGGCCGAGCGGGTCGGCTCCCTGGTGGGCCGGCGCGGCGCGGTCATGTGGGTCTCCACGTTCCACTCGATGTGCGTGCGGGTGCTGCGCCGGGAGTACAAGACGCTGGAGATGGGATCCAGCTTCTCCATCTACGACGCCGACGACTCGCGCCGGCTGATCACCCAGGTGGCCCGCGACCTCGACCTGGACATCAAGCGCTACCCGCCGCGCGGGCTGGCCGCGCAGATCTCCAACCTGAAGAACGAGCTGCTCGACCCGACCGTCGCGACCGACCGCGCGGGCAACGACTACGAGCGGCGGGTGGCCGAGGTCTACGCGTCCTACCAGCGGCGGCTGAAGCAGGCCAACGCGCTGGACTTCGACGACCTGATCATGACGACGGTCAGCATGCTGCAGGCGTTCCCGGACGTGGCCGAGTACTACCGGCGGCGGTTCCGGCACGTGCTGGTCGACGAGTACCAGGACACCAACCACGCCCAGTACATGCTGATCAAGGAGCTCGTCGGGGGACACGGCGCGGCCGGCGGTATCGGTCCGGCCGAGCTGTGCGTGGTGGGCGACGCGGACCAGTCGATCTACGCCTTCCGCGGCGCGAGCATCCGCAACATCGTGGAGTTCGAGCGGGACTACCCGGACGCCCGCACCATCCTGCTGGAGCAGAACTACCGCTCCACCCAGACCATCCTCTCGGCGGCGAACGCGGTGATCGCCCGCAACACCGACCGCCGGGACAAGCGGCTGTGGTCCGACCAGGGCGACGGAGAGAAGGTCGTCGGCTACGTGGCCGACAACGAGCACGACGAGGCGGGGTTCGTGGCCCGGGAGATCGACCGGCTCTGCGACTCCCGCGACGCGACGCGCGGCCACGTGGCGGTGTTCTACCGGACGAACTCGCAGTCGCGGGTGTTCGAAGACGTGTTCATGCGGGTCGGCCTGCCGTACAAGGTCGTCGGCGGGGTGCGGTTCTACGAGCGCAAGGAGGTCCGCGACGCGCTGGCCTACCTGCGGGTGCTGTCCAACCCCGAGGACACGGTCAGCCTGCGCCGGATCCTCAACACCCCGCGCCGGGGCATCGGCGACCGGGCCGAGGACGCGGTCGCGCTGGCCGCCGAGAAGCACCGGATCTCCTTCGCCGCCGCGCTGCGCCGGGCCGGCGAGGGCGAGGTCGTCGGGCTGGCCACCCGCTCCCAGCGGGCCATCGCCGGGTTCGTCGACCTGCTCGACGAGCTGCGCGAGCGGGTGGTGGCCGGCGAGTCGGTGGCCGATCTGCTGGAGTCGGTGCTGCTGCGCACCGGCTACGCGGCGGAACTCGAGGACAGCGAGGACCCGCAGGACGAGTCCCGGCGGGAGAACCTGGCCGAGCTGGTGACGGTCGCCAGGGAATTCGCTTCCGAAGCCGAGCTTGTCGAGGCGAGCATCGGCACCGACGCGGCGGCGGATCCGGAGGCGGCGGAGGCGGCCCGCGAGCAGGGACTGCCGGCGCCGGGTTCGCTGGCCGCGTTCCTGGAGCGGGTGGCGCTGGTCGCCGACGCCGACTCGGTGCCCGACGGCGGCGAGGGTGTGGTCACCCTGATGACCCTGCACACCGCGAAGGGCCTGGAGTTCCCGGTGGTGTTCTGCACCGGCTGGGAGGACGGGGTGTTCCCGCACCAGCGGGCGCTGGGTGATCCGAAGGAGCTGGCCGAGGAGCGCCGGCTGGCCTACGTGGGCATCACCCGGGCCCGGGAGCGGCTGTACCTGTCCCGGGCGATCGTCCGTTCGGCGTTCGGTGCCCCCTCGACCAACCCGCCGTCGCGGTTCCTCGACGAGATCCCGGCCGACCTGGTCGACTGGCGTCGCTCGGCACCGGAGCGCTCGGCCCCGGTCGGCGCGCTGGGGTTCGGGCGCCGGGGCGGGTCCGGGCCGGGTGGCTCCGGTGCCGGGGGCGGCGTGGACCGGGGCGGTTGGAAGCCCGAACGCAGGCCGCTCAGCCCCACGATCAGCCTCGAGGTGGGCGACCGGGTCAGCCACGACAAGTACGGGCTGGGCACCGTGGTGGCCTGCGAGGGCGTCGGCCCGAGGGCGAACGCCACCATCGACTTCGGCAGCGCGGGTACTGTGCGGCTGATGTTGATCGGCGGCGTTCCGCTGACCAAACTGTAAGGCGCGGCTCAGCGGGGGTCGGCGGCCGAGCCGACGACCCGCACACCCCGGGTGGCCAACCAGGCCAGCGGGTTGACCTTGCGGTCGTTCGCGTCCCAGACCTCGAAGTGCAGGTGCGGGCCGGTGGACTGGCCCCGGTTGCCCATCTCGGCGATCTTCTGGCCGGCCTTCACCTTCTGGCCCTCGCGGACCAGCGAGCGGTTGATGTGCCCGTAGACGCTGGTCCAGCCCCCGGTGTGCAGCACCTTCACCCAGAGCCCGAAGCCGGACGCCGGCCCGGACTCGACCACGGTGCCGTCGCTGACCGCGTAGATGGCGGTGCCGATCCGGTTGGCGATGTCGATGCCGTAGTGGGTGGTGCCCCAGCGGGCGCCGAAGCCGGAGGTGAAGGTGCCCGAGGTCGGCCGGACGAACTCATGGCCGCGGAACAGCGACGCCCCGGGGGTGGCCCGGCCGAGCGCCGCGCGCACACTGGCGGCGCCCTTGGCCAGCTGCTCACCCACCTGGACGGCCTTGGTCAGGCTCTGCGCGTCGGCGACATCGGTGTCGTAGTCCATCTCGGACAGCTCGGTGGTCCGCCGGGTGGGCTGGCCGCGCAGCATCGCCGACTTGAACTCGGTATCGCCGGTGGTGCTCTGGATCACCGCGCCGGTGGCGAGCGTGGTGACGTCGTACGTCTCGGGGCCGGGCGTCCAGGAGGCCAGGCTGTGCCCGCCGGCCATCGTGGCGCCGGCGGCGACGGCCGCGAGCGTCGCGCGGCCGTGCCACGGTGTGCCAGGCGCCGGGGACCGGTGGTGGCCCCGGCGCGGCACCGGGACGTGGTTGACGTCCCGGTGCGGGCCGGGGGCCGGTTCGACGCCGCTGGGGGAGCGGTCGAGCGCCAAGACCTGCCTGTTTCGTACTCAGGACAGCCAGCGGGCGGCGGACTCTGGGGAGCTGAGCGGCCGATTCGGGGTCGGTCGTCAACCTGTCAGCCGTCGTGATCTGTCTGTGATACGGACCGGTGGAAGGTAGCCAACCCGGGCCGGGGAGGCAACACCGGGGGCGGCGTGCCGCGGAACCGGTCAGCGAACGGTCATCGAGACCCGTCGGCCGACGGTGCGGACCGCGCTCAACGGTCCGGATCGACGACGAGCGGTGGGGCTCGGCGGTCGGGGCTCGGTCTCCGAGCGGGCGATCCGGTCGGCCACCCAGTGCGCGGTCGGCGGGTGTACCGGGAGCGAGAGGTGGCCGACCCCGTCCACCTCCAGCGTCTGCGACCGCAGGTCCGGGTGGTCCAGCCGGGCGTGGTCCCGGGGCACCATGAACTGGTCGGACCTGCTCCACACCACCAGGAACCGGGTGCCACAGCCCCGGGCCGGCTCGGCCAGCTCGGTGATCAGCTCGGCCCCCGGGGTCAGCTGGCGGGCCAGCGCGGTGGGCACCACGTGGGCGGTGGCCGAGCCGGCGTGCGGGCTGCCCAGGGTGGTCAGCGTGCGCACCATGCGATCGCCGTCGAGGCGTTGCACCAGGTAACGGGCGATCACCCCGCCCGCCGAGTGGGCCACCACGTGCACGTGGGGCACCCCGGCGGCCTCCCTCAGCCGCCGGACGTGCTCGCGCAGTTCGTGCGCGGCGACCCGGATGTCGCCGGTCAGGCTCCGGTAGTTCACCGCGTGCACCGCGCCGAGGCCCCGGCGGCGCAGCGCACGGCGGTAGAGGTGCAGCATCGAACGCTCGCCCGGCAATCCGTGCACCAGCAGCACCGGGGCGGCTTCCTGGGTGGACATGTCGGTCACCACGAGGCTGCGCCGGGCCAACGGCAGGGACTCGGTGCGGCATCCGGCCCGGGTCGCGTCCGGTGCGCGACGGGCCAGTACCAGCGGGTACGCGGCCATCCAGCCGCAGCAGTGCGCGGAGTCGGCCGCGATCCCGGGCAGGCCGCTCGGGTCCAGCGCCGAACGCACGGAGCAGGCCACCGGTGCGACGGCTGAGCGCACCGCGTCGACGGCCGAGCGCACCGCGTCGACGGCCGAGCGCACCGCGTCGGCGGCCGAGCGCACCGCGTCGGCGGCCGAGCGCACCGCGTCGGCGGCCGAGCGGACGGTCGGCCCGATGCCGGGCGGCGGATGCCCGCCATCGGGCGCGCTGTCGTGCCCGCCGTCATCCGAGCTGCCCCGGTCGACCATGGACCGACGGTACGTCACCGGCACACCGGGCGCCGGACTGTGCGATCAGGGTCATGTGTTCTACCGTCCGGGCGGTGAAGCGCGGGACCGGTGCAGTTCCACCAGACGCGGTCCCGCGCACACCCGCGAAGGCCGCGGCGGCGCCGGTCCGGGCTGCCGGGCGCACCGCAGTCGCGCGTCGCCGACCCCGGCGCGGTGCGGGAGCACGCGGGTCGGTGGCCCGGTGGTCCGGCCGGCTGGCCCGGTGGTGGGCGGGGGCGGTGCGGGCCGGAGCGCTGGTGGCGCTGTCGGTGGCGATGCTGGTGGTCGGCGCTGGGTTGTCGGCCGTCGGGCCCCGGTTGCCGGTGGCCCGCCCCTCGGCTGGGCCCGGGACGGGTGCGGCGCAGGCCGTTGCGGCGCCGGCGTTCGGGGTGTGGCCGGTGCTGGTGGTGCTGGCGGTGACGCCCGCTGTGCTGGTCGTGATGCTGATGCTGGTCCGGCAGCGGGCCGCCGCGTTGGCCCTGGTCGCGGCGGTCGGAGCGGTGGCCGTCGGGCAGGTGGTGCTCGACCTGGCGCTGGCGCTGCGGCCGCTGGTCGCGGCCCGCCCGGAGCTGGTGGCGCCGGCCGGGATCGAGGCGCTGCGTGGCGGACCGGCCGGGTGGCTGCTGGTGGCCGGGCAGCTGTGCACGGTGCTGGCCGGGCTGCTGGCCGCCGCCGAGGTGGGCCGCTGCCGGGGCGAGCACGGCCTCGCCGCGCCGCCCGGGGCCGCCCGGATGGCGTCCCTGGTGCCGCCGGTCGCGATCGGTATCGCGCTGGTGGCCGCCGCCGGCCTGCTGGCCGCGCCCTTCGGCACCGGGTTGCCGTTCCTGGCCGCCCACTCGGTGTTCGACGCGCCCCCGGCGGTGGCTGCCGGCCGGCTGCTGCTGGCCGCGGGGATCGTGCTGGCCACCGCGCTGGCCGCGTCCGCCCCGGATCACCGGGTGGTGGCCGGCGGCCTGGTCGGGGTCGCGCTGGGAGTGCTCGCGGTGGCCGTGCCGCCGCTGGTGGTGGCCGCCCTGGCCCCGGGCTTCCGGTCCACCCCGGGTCCGATGGTGGCGGTGCTCGGCGCGTTCGGGCTGGCCGCGCTGGCCCGGTCGGTGGTGCGCGCGGCCTGGGCCGGGCAGCCGCGCGACCGGTCACCGGAACGCGCGCCGCGCCCGGCCGCGGGCATCCCGCGCGCGGTGCTGGCCGACGACTACCGGCGGATCGGTGGCGCGCTGTGCGTGCTGGCCGGCGGCTGCGCGGTGGCGGCGTTCGTCGCTGATCCGGTGCGCCTGGTCGAGCAGCTGCCGGGGGGCGCCGCGCAACCCCGGTTGCCGACGGAGGGTCTGCTGCTGTCCACCGGTCTGGTGCTGGCCGCGGTGGGGGCGGTCACCGCGTTCAGCCGGATCGGCCGGCTGGTGCGCCCCGGGCTCGCGGTGGTCGCGTTGGCCATGCCGATGGCGGCCGCCGAGTACGTCACCGCCGTGCTCGGTGTGCTGGAGCTGCCCGGGGTGGACGCCGGGTGGGGCTGGTGGCTGGCGATGGCCGCCGTGACCGCCGCGCTGGCCGGTGCGTTCGCCTGCGCGCTGGCCGGCGGGTTCGAACGCGACGAGGTCGACCTGACCGACAGCTCGTTCCACGGCCCGACCGCCGCGCCGGCTGCCTCGGCCGCGGTGCTCGCGGTGGCGGGTTTCGTGTTGCCGCTGGTCGACGGGGCCGGCCGCGGGGTCACCGGCGTGTTCCAGGCGCCGTACGGCCTGCCGTCATGGGCGTTGCTGGCCGCGATGGCGACGGTCGTCGGAGTAGGCCTGCTCGGGCCCCGGTGCCGCCCGGAACGGGCTGCGGTGCTCTACACCGGGGCCTGCCTGGTGCTGGTGCTGCGGCTGGCCCGGACCGTGTTCGGGCCGCGCCCGCTGCCCAGCGCCGGGCTGGCCGAGGGCGCGGTGGCCAGCGCGCTGTGCCTGGTGTTGATGCTGGTGGCGGCCACCGTGTCGGCAAGCACGGCGACGCGTGTCGGACTGGCGGGTGCCCAGGGCGGCCGAGGCACTCTAAGCTCGCGGGCGCCGGTAGCGGGCGGTACGAGGAGGTTGTGAGCATGGGCGAGCGCATTCGGGTCGTGGTGGCCAAACCCGGGCTGGACGGTCACGACCGGGGCGTGAAGGTGGTGGCCCGGGCCCTGCGCGACGCCGGCATGGAGGTCGTCTACACCGGCCTGCACCAGACGCCCGAGCAGATCGTGGAGACCGCGCTGCAGGAGGACGCCGACATCGTCGGGCTGTCCGTACTGTCCGGCGCGCACATGACGCTGTTCAAGCGGGTGCTGGAGCTGCTCGAAGAGAGCTCTGCGCAGGACATCAAGGTCTTCGGCGGCGGGATCATCCCGGAGGAGGACATCGCCACGCTCACCGAGCTGGGGGTGGCCAAGATCTTCACCCCGGGTGCGAAGACCTCGGACATCGTGTCGTGGGTGCGGGAGAACGTGACGAACGCGGAGCCGGCCGACGCCTGAGGTTCCCCGGTCAGGTGACGTGAGGGGTCTCACCGGGGCGGGCCGCGCCGGGTTGTCGTGCCGCCGATAGGGTCGTCCCCGCAGCTCACGGCTCGCGGGGCGGACCCGCGCCGAGCCGGGCGCTAGACGTCAGATCCGGGTCGGGACACGACCTGCGATGGCAGCGAGAGGCCGGGAGAGGCACAACAGTGGACCTGTATGAGTACCAGGCGAAAGATCTCTTCGCCGCGCACGACGTCCCGGTGTTGCGGGGCCGGACCGTCACCACCGCGGAGGACGCGGCCGCCGCCGCCGCCGAGATCGGCGGCATGGTCGTGGTCAAGGCGCAGGTGAAGACGGGCGGCCGCGGCAAGGCCGGCGGGGTGAAGCTGGCGAACGACGCCGACGAGGCCCGGGAGAAGGCCGAGGCCATCCTGGGCCTGGACATCAAGGGCCACATCGTGCACCAGGTGCTGGTGACCGAGGCCAGCGACATCGCCGAGGAGTACTACTTCTCGTTCCTGCTCGACCGGTCCAACCGCACCTTCCTGGCCATGGCCAGCGCCGAGGGCGGCATGGAGATCGAGCAGCTGGCGGTGGAGCGCCCGGAGGCGCTGGCCCGGGTGCCCGTCGATGCCATCGCGGGAGTCGACACGGCCAAGGCCGCCGAGATCGTCGCTCAGGCGAAGATCCCCGCCGCCGTCGCCGACCAGGCCGCCGACGTGATCGTCAAGCTGTGGGAGACCTTCGTCGGGGAGGACGCCACGCTGGTCGAGGTGAACCCGCTGGTCCGCGACCCGCAGGACAAGATCGTCGCGCTGGACGGCAAGGTCACGCTGGACGGCAACGCCGACTTCCGGCACCCGGGCCACGCCGCGCTGGTCGACGAGCGCACCGAGAACCCGCTGGAGGCCAAGGCCAAGGCCAAGGGCCTCAACTACGTCAAGCTGGACGACGGCCAGGTCGGGATCATCGGCAACGGCGCCGGACTGGTGATGAGCACCCTGGACGTGGTCGCCTACGCCGGGGAGAAGCACGGCGGGGTCAAGCCGGCCAACTTCCTGGACATCGGCGGCGGCGCCTCGGCCCAGGTGATGGCCGACGGCCTGGACGTCATCCTCGGGGACCCCGACGTCAAGAGCGTGTTCGTGAACGTCTTCGGCGGCATCACCGCGTGCGACGCGGTGGCCAACGGCATCGTCGGCGCGCTGGAACTGCTCGGCGACTCGGCCACCAAGCCGCTGGTCGTGCGGCTGGACGGGAACAACGTGCTCGAGGGCCGGCGGATCCTCGACGACGCCAACCATCCCCTGGTCACCCAGGTGGACACCATGGACAACGCGGCGGACAGAGCAGCGTCACTAGCCGCCGAGACGGCAGGGGCCTGACATGTCGATCTTCCTCAACGAGAACAGCAAAGTCATCGTCCAGGGCATCACCGGTGGTGAGGGCACCAAGCACTCCACCAAGATGATCGCCGCCGGGACCAACATCGTCGGCGGAGTGAACGCCCGCAAGGCCGGCACGACGGTATCGATCGGCGGCAAGGACCTCCCGGTGTTCGCCAGCGTCGAGGAGGCGATGAAGGAGACCGGCGCCGACGTCAGCGTCGCCTTCGTGCCGCCGAAGTTCACCAAGGACGCGGTGATCGAGGCGATCGACGCCGAGATCCCGTTGCTGGTGATCATCACTGAGGGTGTCCCGGTGCACGACTCCGCCTACTTCTGGGCGCACGCCGTGGCCAAGGGCACTGAGACAACACCGGGGGCGCCCCGGACCCCGAGGACCCGGATCATCGGCCCGAACTGCCCCGGCATCATCAGCCCCGGGAAGTCGAACGCCGGCATCATCCCGGCCGACATCGCCGGCGCCGGCCCGATCGGGCTGGTGTCGAAGTCCGGCACGCTGACCTACCAGATGATGTACGAGCTGCGGGAGATCGGCTTCTCCAGCGCGATCGGCATCGGCGGCGACCCGATCATCGGCACCACGCACATCGACGCGCTCGAGGCCTTCGAGGCCGACCCCGAGACCACCGCGATCGTGATGATCGGTGAGATCGGCGGCGACGCGGAGGAGCGCGCGGCGGCCTACATCAAGGACCACGTGACCAAGCCGGTCGTCGGCTACGTCGCCGGGTTCACCGCGCCGGAGGGCAAGACGATGGGCCACGCCGGCGCCATCGTGTCCGGCTCGGCCGGCACCGCGCAGGCCAAGAAGGAGGCCCTGGAGGCCGCCGGGGTCAAGGTCGGCAAGACGCCCAGCGAGACCGCGGCGCTGATGAAGGAGATCATCTCCGCGCGGGCTGACGACCGGGCTCCGGCCGACACACCGGCCGGAGCCGGTGACCGTCGGTAGGCCACAGCGAGGGAGCGTCACCAGCCATGAGCGACCCGACCGACGAGCGGCCCGAGCACCCGCCATTGGACGGCCCGGCCCGGGTGCTGGCGATCGCGGTCGCCGGGTTGGCCGCGATCGGGTACCTCCTCGGGTTCTCCGGGGAGGTCGCCACGCTGGTGACCAGCCAATCCGGGTTGCTGCTGGTCGGTGGCGGCCTGCTGGCCGGGATCTCGGTGCTGCCCAGGGCCGCCCGGTACCTGTTGCCGGCGACGGTGCTGGTGGTGCTCGGTGCGCTGGACCTGCTGCTGCTGGTGAGCACCGATCTGGTGCGGCTGTCCGGGGCGGCGATCGTGTCGATGGTGGTGGCGGTGCTGCAGATGGTTGCCGCGATCGCCGCGCTGCTGTTCGACCAGGGTGTGCTGGGCGGGGTGCCGGGCTTCCCCGGCCGGTTCGTCCCGCGCGGGCGGGCCGGACGGGGAGGGGGTCCGGGCGGTGGCTACCCGGGCTATCCACCCGCCGGGTATCCGCCCCCGGGATACCCGGGTTACGGCCCGCCGGGTTACGGCCCGCCGCAGGGGTATCCGGGCTACCCGCCACCGCCCGGGGCCGTGCCTCCACCGGAGCAGGCAGGTGCGGCGCAGCCAGGTTGCGTGCCGCCGGCCGCGGACCCGCGGCCTGGTGGTGTGTCCCGGCCGGTCGACCAGCCCACCGAGCGGCATGCGGCGGTCCCGTCACCCGCGGACCGGCCGGACGACCCCGGTCCGCGAGAGCCGGGCCACGGTCCGCCCACCGGGCCCGACCACCCGCCGGGGACACCGCGCTGACCATGCGCGAGACCTCGACCCGCCCGGGACCGGGAGACACCGCGACGGTCGCAGCCGGGGTCCGGATACGCGTGCTGCTGGGCGCGGTGCTGGGCAGTGTGCTCGGCAGCTATCTGCTGGCCGTCGTGGTGGCCTCGGCCGCAGGGCTCACCGCCGGTATCGGGCCGGACGTCGCCGGCCTGCTGACCAGCGCGATCCCGCTCTGGCTGGCCGCCCACCAGGTGCCGCTGACCATGGCCGGTGCCCCGCTGGGGGTGCTGCCGCTGCTGCCCACGGTGGGCCTCGCGGTGCTGGTCGGCCGCTTCGCCGGGTCGGCGATCGGCAAGCTCGGTGGGCGCTGGGGTGGGGATGCGGCTTGGCTGACCGCGTCGCTGGCCGGTGGACACGGCTGCCTCGCCGTGCTGTCGACCGCGCTGCCGGCGAATCCCGCGCAGGTGCAACCGTGGCAGGCGCTGGCGGGCGCCGGCCTGGTCGCGGCCGTTGGTGCCGGGGTGGGTGTGTTCCGGTGCGCCGGTGCGCCGGTGCGGTGGTCGACGGCGCCGGCCTGGGTGCGCACCGGGTGGGCCGGCGCGCTCACCGGCGTGGTCGTGCTGGTGGTCGCGGCCACGCTGTTGTTGCTCGCCGCGCTGCTCGCCTCGGCCGGCACGGTGATCGACTGGTTCGCGCTGCGCCCGGGGCTGGGGGCCTGGCTCGGGGTGGGTGTGCTCACCGTGTGCTACCTGCCGAACGCGGTGCTGGCGGCGGTGAGTTGGCTGGCCGGGCCGGGCGTGGTGATCGGGACGGCGGCCGCCTCGCCGCTGGCGGTGGCGGTCGGGCCGTTGCCGCCGCTGCCGTTGCTGGCCGCGATGCCCACCGGCCAACCCCCGGGGTGGGCCGGCGTGGTGTTCGCGGTGCCGGTGTTCGCGGGGGTGCTGGCCGGTCGGCGGTGCTGCCGCGACCAGTGGGAACCGGCGTCCCGGTTGCGGTCGGCCGCGCTGGCGGGGGTGGTGGTCGCGGTGGTCTTCTGGGTGCTGGCGACGACGGTCAGCGGGCGTCTCGGCGGCGGCCCGTTCGATCCGGTGGAGCTGCCCGCGCTGGGCGGGGCGCTGGCGTTGCTCGGGTGGGTGGGTCTGCCGGCCCTGATGATCGCGGTGCTGCCCGCTGGCGAGCGCCGCCTCGCACGGCTGACCCGCCGTTGGACGGATCTGCGGCGGCGCTCACCTGATGGGGCCGGGCCTGATGGGGCCGGGCCTGATGGGGCCGGGCCTGATGGGGCCGGGCCTGATGGGGCTGACGTCGACGAGGCCGACCCCGACCGCCGCGACCCCGGTGGCCGAGCCGGGGATGGGCCGGGCGGCGCTCGGTGAGGCCCGGCCCCTCCCACCCGCCCGGTCAGACCCCGGTGGCCAGCACGTCGAGATTGCGGAACACCGGCTCCTCGTCACACAGCTTCGCCATTTGCCCGGCGAGCTCCGTCGTAGCGGGGTGGTCGCTGTTGGCCATCGCGGCCTCGCGGCTGGGGAACTCGACGATCGCGACGTAGGTGTCGGGGCGGTCACGGTCTGCGGCGCGGATCATCCAGCGGGCCGTGCGGGCGTCCCCGATGCTCTGCGCCCACCGTTGGTCCAACGCGATCACGTCGTCCACCCTCCGGGTCCGGACCTCGATCAACTGCACGAACGCGCCCGCCCGGGTGGGTGGCTCGACCGCGTCGGTCAGGCCGCTGCGCAGCATGTCCTGTAGTTCGGGCCCGTCGGTGTGGCCGTGCGCGTCGACCGCGTGCGCGGCGCCGGCCCGGACCAGTTCGTCCTCCTCGCCATACAGAGTGACGGTGCAGCCGGACTCGCTCGGCATCGCGCGGCAGTCCAGCATCTTGCGGGTCATGGCATTCCTTCCACCGCTGAAATGTGACAGTTATCACGGTAGGCGTCCCTCGGGTGCGGCGACTGCCTCCGTACGAGTGGGTCCGGGTGTCGCCCCCGACGGGTCGGGGGCGTCACGTCCTCGATACCGAGGGCGCTCGCGACAGTAGGGTGGTCGTCGAGCCTGACCAGGATGCCGAGGAGCCAGAGCTGAGCACGCCGATCGCTTCGCACCGGCTCGAACTGCCGGTACCCAGTCGGGTGGTGGTACTGGTGTCCAGCTCGGGCACCCTGTTGCAGGCGCTGTTGGACGTCGCCGGACCGGACTACCCGGCCCGGGTGGTCGCGGTCGGGGCCGACCGGGCCGGCATCGAGGGCCTGGCCCGCGCCGAGCGGGTCGGCCTGCCCACGTTCGCGGTCGCGTTGCGCGAGCACCCCGACCGGGAGGCCTGGAACAAGGCGCTCACCGCCGCGGTCCGGGAACACCGGCCGGACCTGGTGGTCAGCGCGGGGTTCATGAAGGTGCTGTCTCCCGCGTTCCTGTCCGACGTCGACTGCCCGGTGATCAACACGCATCCGGCGTTGCTGCCGGCGTTCCCCGGCGCGCACGCGGTGCGCGACGCGCTGGCCTACGGGGTCAAGGTCACCGGCTGCACGGTGCACCTGGTCGACGAGCGGGTGGACACCGGGCCGGTGCTGGCCCAGCGGGCGGTGCCGGTCCACGCGCGCGACACCGAGCACACGCTGCACGAGCGGATCAAGACCGAGGAGCGGGAGCTGTTGGTGCGTACGGTGGCCGAACTGGTCGGTCGGGGTGCCACGGTGACCGGACGAGAGGTGGAGTTCTAGGTGACTGCGTCGGTGGACACGGCAGGCGGGCGGCGTGCGATTCGACGTGCGCTGATCAGCGTCTACGACAAGGCGGGGCTGTTGGACCTGGCCACCGGCCTGCACGCGGCCGGGGTGGAGATCGTGTCCACCGGGTCGACCGCCCAACGGATCGCCGACGCCGGGGTGCCGGTGACCCGGGTGGAGGAGGTCACCTCGTTCCCGGAGTGCCTGGACGGCCGGGTCAAGACGCTGCACCCGCGCATCCACGCCGGGCTGCTCGCCGACACCCGCAAGCCCGAGCACCTGGCCCAGCTCGCCCAGCTGGACGTCGCCCCGTTCGACCTGCTGGTCAGCAACCTGTACCCGTTCACCGAGACGGTGGCCTCCGGGGCGGACGCCGAGGAGTGCGTGGAGCAGATCGACATCGGTGGGCCGGCGATGGTCCGGGCGTCCGCGAAGAACCACGCGAGTGTGGCGGTGCTGGTCGACCCCACCCGGTACGGCTGGGCGCTGGAACAGATCATGGCCGGCGGGTTCACCCTGGCCGACCGGCAGCGGCTGGCCGCCGAGGCCTACCGGCACACCGCGAGCTACGACGTCGCGGTCGCGTCCTGGATGGGCAACGTGCTGGCCCCCGGGGCCGACGCCGTGTCCGCGACCGGCCAGGCCGGCGCGGGTGAGGCGGCCGGGTTCCCGTCCTGGATGGGCGCCACCTGGCGGCGGCGCGCCACCCTGCGCTACGGGGAGAACCCGCACCAGACGGCGGCGCTGTACGTCGGTTCCGGGGACCACGGCGGGTTGGCCGGCGCCGAGCAGCTGCACGGCAAGGAGATGTCCTACAACAACTACGTCGACGCCGATGCGGCGTGGCGGGCGGCGCACGACCACGAGGCGGCGTGTGTGGCGATCATCAAGCACGCCAACCCGTGCGGCATCGCGGTGTCGGCGCTGCCCGACGGGGGTGTCGGAGCCGACGGGGGTGGCCGGGCCGGGGGTGCCGCGATCGCCGAGGCGCACCGCAAGGCGCATGCCTGCGACCCGGTGAGCGCGTTCGGCGGGGTGATCGCGGCGAACCGGGAGGTCGGCGTGGCGATGGCCGAGCAGATCGCCGAGGTGTTCACCGAGGTGGTGGTGGCACCCGGCTACGCCGACGGCGCGCTGGAGGTGCTGGCCCGCAAGAAGAACGTGCGGGTGCTGCGGGCGGCCGGGGTGCCCGGGGCGGGCGCCGAGACGCGCCAGATCAGCGGCGGTCTGCTGGTCCAGCGGCGCGATCTGGTGGACGCCCCCGGCGATGACCCGGCGAAGTGGACGCTGGCCACCGGCGCGCCGGTCGACCCGGAGACCCTGGCTGACCTGGCGTTCGCCTGGCGGGCCTGCCGGGCGGTGAAGTCCAACGCGATCCTGCTGGCCACCGGTGGCGCGTGCGTCGGGGTGGGGATGGGGCAGGTCAACCGGGTGGACGCGGCACGCCTCGCGGTCGCGCGGGCCGGCGTCCGGGCGGCCGGCTCGGTGGCCGCGTCGGATGCGTTCTTCCCGTTCTCGGACGGGCTGGAGGTGCTGCTCGAGGCAGGGGTGCGGGCGGTCGTCCAGCCTGGTGGTTCGGTGCGCGATGAGCTGGTGGTGGCCGCCGCGGCCGTCGCCGGGGTTCCGCTCTACCTCACCGGCACCCGGCACTTCGCGCACTGAGCCGCCCGTCGATGGCCCTTGACGGGGGCCGGGGGATGGGCTCGAATAGTCATCGAACATACGTTCGATTCTATCCGAACGAGGCCGGCCTGTCGACCGGCTGCTCCTGTGCGAGGTGGTCGTGGTCGGGCTGGCCGGGTCGGCGGTGGAGGAGTTGGCGGTCCGGCTGAGCCGGGCCCGGGCGCTGCTCGAGCGATCCTCCCTGGTCGGCGGACCGGCGCCGGCACGCTCGGCTCCCGGGGTCGACGAGCGGATGCTGCCGCTGGCCGCGCCGCTGCGGGCGCTGCTGCCCGGTGGCGGGTTGCGCCGGGGGAGCACGATCGAGCTCGGACGTTCGACGGCGCTGGTGTTCGCGGTGCTGGCCGAGGCGTCGGCGGCGGGCTCCTGGTGCGCCCTGGTCGGGCTGCCCGAGGTCGGGCTGGTCGCCGCGGCGGAGGCCGGGGTGGAGCTGTCCCGGTTGGCGCTGGTGCCCCGGCCGGGTCCTGATCTGGTGTCGGTCGCCGCCGCGTTGCTGGACGGGCTGGATCTGGTGGTGCTGGCCGGCGGGCAGGGGCTCCCGGCGGGCGCCCGGCAGCGGCTCGCGGCCCGGGCCCGGCACCGGGGGTCGGTGCTGCTGCCGGTCGGGCCCTGGCCGGGGGCCGATGTGCGGCTGGGGGTCGAGCACGGTCGGTGGCACGGGCTGGTCGGCGGCGGGGCCGGTCGTCTGCGCCTGCGTGAGGTGCGTCTACGGGGCGACGGTCGCGGAGCGGCGGGCCGGGGCCGGTCGGTCACCGCGCTGCTGCCCGGTCCCGAGGGAGCGGTCGTCGAGGTCGGTGGGCCGGGTGCGCGGGGTGTGCTGGCCGGGCCCGCCGGGGTCGGGGGTCCTGGCCCGTGGCGCGCCGATGGGGAACGGCCGGCGGTCGCCCCCGCCCGGGAGGCCGGATGACCGGCCGGGAGGAGCCCGCGCCGCGGGTGCTGGCGCTGTGGTGCCCGGACTGGCCGGTGGGGGCCGCCGCGGCGGCCGAGGGGGTACCCGTGCACCGGCCGGCGGCGGTGTTCGCCGCCAACCAGGTGCAGGCCTGTTCGGCGCCGGCCCGGGCCTACGGGGTGCGGCGTGGCCTGCGCCGGAGGGAGGCGCAGGCGCGTTGCCCGGAACTGGTGGTACTGGCGGTGGACCGGGGACGTGACGCGCGGGCGTTCGAGTCGGTCGCGCTCGCGGTGGAGGAGCTGGCCCCGGGGGTGGAGCTGCTCCGCCCGGGGCTGCTCGCGCTGCCCGCCCGGGGACCGGCGGGTTACTTCGGCGGCGAGCGGGTGGCCGCCGAGCGGCTGGTCGACCAGGTCGCCGCGCGGGTCGGCGCGGAGTGCCAGGTCGGGGTGGCGGACGGGCTCTTCGCGGCCGCCCTGGCCGCCCGCCGGGGTGTGGTGGTGGAGCGCGGGGCCACCGCGCGGTTCCTGTCCAGGTTGCCCATCGACGAGCTGGACCGGGAGCCGGATGCGGATCGGGCCGAGCTGGTCAGCCTCCTGCACCGGCTCGGGCTGCTCACCCTGGGGGCCTTCGCGGCGTTGCCGGCGACCGACGTGGCCTCCCGGTTCGGCCCGGACGCAGTGCTGGCCCACCGGCTGGCTCGGGGGCGGGACCCGCGCCCGCCGGCGCGCCGGCGGCTGGCCGAGGAGCTGGTGGTCTCGGTGGAGCTCGATCCCCCGGTCACCCGGGTCGACGCGGCGGCCTTCGCCTCCCGGGCCCTAGCCGACCGGTTGCATGCCATGCTCGCCGGCCGCGGTCTGGCCTGCACCCGGCTGGGGATCCAGGCCCGCGGGCTCGACGGGTCGGAGCTGGCCCGGGTCTGGCGGTGCGCCGAGCCGTTGACGCCGTCCGGCACGGTCGACCGGGTGCGCTGGCAGCT
>JAJCYC010000183.1 GCA_029263115.1 Pseudonocardia sp.
CAGACCATGGGTGATCCCGTCCCGGCCCAGATACTCCAACAACGGCCCCTTGAGCACCGGCGGGTTGTGCCCGTAGTTCAACGCCCCCGCCCCGGCGAAGAAGTCCAGATACGACCGACCATCCACATCGGTGAGCCGCGAACCACGCGCGGTGTCGAACACCACGGGCCAGTTCCGGCAGTAACTACGGACCTCGGACTCCAGGTCCTCGAACACCGTCATCTCGTCATCATCCCTGCGTCGTCTCAGCGGTCCCGGGCCGATCGGCGGTGGCGATCACGCGACCACGGGAGGGCGGCCGACGCCGGCGGGTGGTCGTCGGGACTCATCCGGGCGGCGGCCACTGGCGGGCACCTGCACGCTACCCGGCCGGTGCGGTCGCCCGCGGCATCGTCAGGTCTTCGCAAGGTTGCGTGGGCCGGGCCTGACCCGCGCCGCGCACGTGCCGGTCATCGGCGCACGGCCGGACATGCGCTGGTGACCGGAGCATGCGCAGCCCGGGCGAATGGCGGGGCGAGGTCAGGGCAGCAGGTCGGCGAGCGCGCTCTCCAGCCGTCGGTCGCCCACCACCGTGACCTCCAGCGGCAGCCGGAGGTACGCCGCCGCGCGCTCGGCGGCGGCGCGTACACGGGGGGTGTCGCGCTGGGCGAGCCAGACGACGCGGCGGTAGTGGCGGAAGTAGTCGGCGTGCAGCTCGGGGTACCGGTCCAGGCCCAGCCCGGCGATCACCGACCGCTCGAACGACAGCGCCAGGTAGTCGGTCAGCACGTAGGTGCCCGGCTCCGCGTCGAGCAGCCCGCGCAGGCGTGCCGCACCGGCGAACACGTCGTAGCAGTGGTCGCCGCGCAGCCTGTGCACCCCGAGCCGGGCGCACACCTCGTCGAGTGCGCCGTAGGTCCCGCAGTCGGCGTACCCGACCGCCACGGTCCGGTACCGGCGGCGCAGCTCCCCGACCGCGGACTCCACCTCGGCCGCTATCCGCCCGGGCCGGTTGTGCAGCAGCGGCGGCAGCGGGTGGACGTCGACGGGCCACCCGCGGCGCCCCGCGATCTCGGTGACGTGCCCCGCGATCGCCCCGCAGGCGACGACCGCGAGCCGCTCAGGTGGGGAAGGAGAGTTCGTCGATGAACCGGTCGTTGAAGTCGGGACGGTCGGAGAGCTCGACGTAGCGCACCTCCTCCAGCAGCGCCTGCGCGGCGGCCCGCTCGCGCAGCGACAGCAGCGCCATCTTCGCGCCCTCGCCCGCCACGTTGCCCGCACTGACGATCCGGGTCACCGGGACCCCGGGCACCAGCCCGATCCGCACGGCGCTGGTCGGGGAGAGGTAGCTGCCGAACGACCCGGCCAGCAGCACCTGCTGGATGTCGGCCGGTTCGATCCCCAGTTCACCGGCCAGCAGCCGCCACCCGGTGGCGATGGCGGCCTTCGCGAACTGCAGCTCGCGCACGTCGCGCTGGGACAGGTAGATGTCGCCGTGCAGGACGAACACCCGCTCCTGGCCCACCTGCCGCAGCCGCCCGGCCAGGCCCGGCGCGACGGTCGCCGCGACGTCGGCGGCCAGCAGCCGGCCCGACGCGTCCAGCAGCCCGGCCTGCACCAGCGCGGCGACGGCGTCGACGAGCCCGGAGCCGCACAGCCCGACCGGCGCGACGTCGCCGATCACCTGCAGCGCCACGTCGTCGTCGCTGATCTTGACGCTCTCGATCGCGCCCGGCGCCGCCCGCATCCCGCACCGGATCTGGGCGCCCTCGAACGCCGGGCCCGCCGGGGCCGCCGTCGCGAGGATGCGGTCGCCGTCGGAGAGCACGATCTCGCAGTTCGTGCCGACGTCGACGAAGAGCCGGACGCGCTTGTCCCGGTCCATCCCCGACGCGAGCGCGCCGGCCACGATGTCGCCGCCGACGTAGGCGCCCAGCGCCGGGAACGCGTACGCCGCGGCACCGGGGTGCACCGCCACGCCCAGGTCGGCGGCGCGCATCCCGTCGAAGGACCGGCTGGCCATGACGAACGGCGCCACACCCAGCGGCTCCGGGTCGATGCCGAGCGCGATGTGGGTCATCGTCGCGTTCCCGGCGAGCGCGATCTCGTAGACCTCGTGGCGCCGCACCTCCCCGGTCGCGCAGACCTCGCCCACGAGCTGGTCGAGGCAGGAGTGGGCGAGCGCGGTGAGCCGGCCCAGCGCGTCCGGGTCCATCATCGTGGCGCTGATGCGGGTGATCACGTCCCCGCCGAAGGGCTGCTGCGGGTTGAGCATCGAGCTCACCGCCACGGGCGTGCCGGTGCCCAGGTCGAGCAGCGTGGCCACCACGGTGGTGGTGCCGAGGTCGAACGCGACGCCGAAGCGCCGGTCGCTCGTGTCGCCCGGCTCGACGTCGACGAGCACGTCGTCGACGAGCACGGCGGTGACGCGGTGGTCGGCCGACCGCAGCGCGCGCGGCAGGTTGCGCAGCGCGTGCAGGTCGGCACGGACCTCCAGGTCGTCGAGCACGGCGAGCAGCCGTTCGAGGTCGGTGCGCTGGTCGGCCAGCGTGGCCTCGGTGAGCTGCACGCACCGCTTCTGCACGGCCGGGCGCAGGATCACCTGCCGGCCGACGCCGACGGTGGCCGCCTTGGGCCGGGTGACCAGCGGCGGCACGGCCACCCGGACGTCCGCGCGGGCGGGGGCCATGCAGGCCAGGCGCCAGCCCGCGCGGAGCTCGTCGGCGCCGAACGCCCTCGGGTCGAGCCGGGAGACCGGCACGTCGCCCTCGACCACCCGCACCACGCACTTGCGGCAGGTGCCGTGCCCGCCGCAGGTGGAGTCGACGGCGATCCCGTTCCAGCTCGCGGCGTCGAACAGGGTGACCCCGGCCGGGACCCGTACCTGCCGGGCCGGGGCGCCGTCGGGCTCGAAGGAGACGAGGACCCGCTCGGCCACGGGCTCGGTCATGACACGCTCGCCGCAGCGTGTGCCGACCCGGCCCGGGCCGCCTGCTGGGCCCGGTACGCCGCGATCCACGCCGCCCCCCACTCGTCGTTGCCGAGCAGGAGGTCGGCGGCCTTGACCGCCTCCACGATCTGCGGGGTACGGACGTCCATGACGGCGCTGGTCAGCCCGCACCGCATCGCCATCGGCAGGAACGCCGCCCCGAGCGCGGCGCGACCCGGCATCCCGAACGAGACGTTGGACGCGCCGAGGGTCATGTTCAGGTCGAACTCGTCGTGGATCAGCGCGATCGTGTCCAGCGTCTTGGACACCAGCGTGGAGTCGGCCCCGATCGGCATCGCGAGCGGGTCGATCACGATGTCGGCCAGCGGGATCTCGTACTCCCCCACCGCGATGTCGAGGATCTTGCGGGTGATCTCCAGCCGCTTGTGCGGGTCGTCGGGGATCTCGTCCTCCTCGTTGGGCAGCGCGATCACCGCCGCCCCGTGTCGCTTGACGATCGGCAGGATCGCGTCGAGCCGTTCCCGCTCGCCGGTGACGGAGTTGACCAGCGCCTTTCCGCGGTACACGGCCAGCCCGGCCTCCAGTGCCTCCACCACCGACGAGTCGATGCACAGCGGCAGGTCGGTGAGCTGCTGGACCATGGTGACGGCCCTGGCGAGCAGCTCGGCCTCGTCGGTGAGCGGCACACCCATGTTGACGTCGAGCATCGTGGCGCCCGCCGCCACCTGCTGCTCGACGTCGACCGCGATGCGGGACAGGTCGCCCGCGCGCAGCTGCTCGGCGAAGATCCGCCGCCCGGTCGGGTTGAGCCGCTCGCCGATGAGGCAGAACGGCCGGTCCGAGCCGATGACGACCTCGCGCGTGGCCGAGGAGACGGTGGTGTGCACGTCAGACCGTCACGGCGGCGCGGCGCACGGCGAGCAGCTCCTTGGCCCGGCGGACCGCGGTGGAGGCGTCGGCGGCGAACCCGTCGGCGCCCACGGCGTCGGCGTACTCCTGCGTGACCGGGGCCCCGCCGACCATGACGATCACCGAGTCGCGCAGGCCCGCCTTCTGCAGCGCGTTGATGTTGGCCTTGAACATCGGCATGGTCGTGGTGAGGAACGCCGAGAAGCCGACGATGTCGGGCTTGTGCTCCAGCACCCCGGCGATCACCTTCTCCGGCGAGACCTGCACGCCGAGGTCGATCACGTGGAAGCCGGCGCCCTCGAGCATGATGTTCACCAGGTTCTTTCCGATGTCGTGCACGTCGCCCTTGACCGTGCTCATCAGGAACGTGCCGACGGTCTGCGCGCCGGTCTCGGCCAGCAGCGGGCGCAGCACGTCGAGCGCCCCGGCCATCGCGCGCCCCGCCACCAGCATCTCCGGCACGAAGAAGTCGCCGCGCTCGAACCGCGCGCCGACCTCCTCCAGCGACGGGATGAGGGCGTCGAAGAGCAGCGACTCGGGCGTCAGGCCCCGGTCGAGCCCCTCGCGGGTCAGCTCCAGCACGCGCGGGCCGTTGCCGACGAGCGTCTCGTCGTAGAGCGCGGTGAGGATCTCCTGATCGGTCATGTCGGCTCCTCGGCGGGACTGATTGCGTCGTCGGTCATGCGACCCCTTCTCTCCCCTGGTGGTGGCCCAGCTGAGCGGACAGCCCGCGGGTCTCGCTGACCAGCAGCTCGGCGAGCCGGGTGATGCCGTGGCCGTTGACCCGGGTGGTCGGCCCGGAGACCGAGACGGCGGCGACGACGGAGCCGTCGACCGAGCGCACGGGGGCCGCGACCGCTCCCAGCCCGACCTCGAGCTCGTCGAGCGACACCGCCCAGCCGCGGCGACGCACCTCGGACAGGACGCGGTCGAGCTCCGCCCGGTCGGCCGGTGAGTGCGCGGTGCGGCGTTCGAGGCTGCCCCGAGGTAGCGGCAGCGCCCCCCACGCGTAGAGCACCTTCCCCAGCGCCGTGCAGGTGGCGGGCACGTCGACGCCGACCCAGTCCGTGGAGCCCAGCAGGTAGCGGCTGTCGATCTGCGCGATCTGCACGACCTCGTTACCACGCGGGACGGACAGGTTGACCGTCTCCTCGCTCAGCTCGCCGATCCGGGTCAGCGTCGGCCGGGCGAGCTCGGCGAGGTCGTGCAGCGCGCTGGGCCGGGCGGCGTAGATCGAGAACAGCGCGCCGGGGCGGAACGAACCGCTCTGGTCGCGCTGCACCAGTCGGCTGCGCTCCAGGGCCTGCAGCAGCCGGGAGGTGGTCGACTTCGCGAGGCCGAGCTCGTCGACGAGCGAGGTGAAGCTGCGCGGCCGGTCGGACTCCACGATCAGCGCGAGCAACGCGCTCGCGCGGTCCACGGCCTGACTGCCCACCTGTGTCGGCATCGCGGCATCCCGCTTTCCTGATCCGGAAGATCTGTGAGCCCGGAAAGAGTTCCATGATATGGGACCTGTGTTCCGAGGAATGCGGTTACTGTCCTGCCCACGCCGGTTCGCGTCAAGCCCGATCTCGTGGAGTGCACATGTTCCGCAACGCCATGCCTCGCTACGAGATCCTTTCCCCCGACGCCATGGAGATCCTCGACCGCGGGTGGAAGCGGATCGTCAGCGAGATCGGCGTCGAGTTCCTCGACGAACGCGCCCTGGAACTGTTCCGGGCCGCCGGCCAGAAGGTCGAGGACCAGTGCGTGCGGTTCGACCCGGAGTTCCTCCTCGAGCAGGTGGCCATGGCGCCCCGCTCGTTCGACGTGCAGGCGCGCAACCCGGCGAACTCGGTCCACATCGGCGACGACTCGATGGTCTTCGGCAGCGTCTACGGGCCGCCGTTCGTCCGCGAGGGCGGCGTGCGCCGCGACGCCTCGATCGACGACTTCCACAACTTCGCCAAGCTCGCCCAGGGCTTCTCCGCCCTCGACTCCGCAGGTGGGATCGTCTGCGAGCCCGAGAACACCCCGCTGGACTCGCGGCACCTCGACATGACCCACGCGCTGCAGACGCTCACCGACAAGATCTACATGGGCAACGTCGTGTCCGGGGCGAACGCCCGCGACACCCTCGCCATGACCGAGATCCTCTTCGGCGGCCGCGAGGCCATCGAGACCACGCCCGCCACCATCTCACTGATCAACTGCAACTCGCCGCTGCGCTGGGACGACCGCATGCTGGAGGCGCAGTTCGAGTACTCCGCGGCCAACCAGGCCGTGGTGCTCACCCCGTTCCTGCTCATGGGTGCGATGTCCCCGGTATCCATTCCCGCGACACTCGCCCAGCAGATCGCCGAGGCCCTCAGCGGAATCGCGCTCTCCCAATTGATCAGGCCCGGCGCACCGGTGATCTTCGGTTCGTTCCTGTCGAATATCGACATGCAGTCCGGTTCGCCCTGTTTCGGCACCCCCGAATCGGGAATAGGGCTGCTCTGCACGGGTCAGATCGCTCGGCGGTTCGGCCTACCGGTGCGTTCCGGAGGCGGTTTGACGTCGAGCCAGACGGCCGACGCGCAGGCCGGCTACGAGAGCCTGATGACGATGCTGCCCACGTTCCTCGCGGGGATCAACTGGGTCATGCACACCGCGGGCTGGCTGGAGGGCGGCCTGGTGGCGTCCTACGAGAAGTTCGTGCTCGACGTCCAGGTGCTGGAGATGCTGCAGCACGAGTTCACGCCACTGGAGATCGACGAGGCGTCGCTGGCGTTCGGCGCGCACGACGAGGTGCGCCACGGCGGCCACTTCCTCGGGGCCGCGCACACCATGGAGCGCTTCCGGACCTGCTTCTACCGGCCGTTCGTGTCCAGTTCGGACAACTACGACCGGTGGATGCGCGGCGGGGCGAAGGACGCGGCCGCCCGTGCGGGCGAGTACGCGACGAGGAAGTTGGCGGAGTACGAGCAGCCGCCGCTCGACGACGCCGTCCGCGAGGAGCTGGAGGCGTACGTGACGCGCCGGCGCGCCGAGCTCGGCGACTGAGACACGCGAGAGGACCGGAGGGAAGCAATGGCCAGCGTTCCGCCCAGCGCACGCGTCGTGGTGATCGGCGCCGGCATCGTCGGCAACAGCCTCGTGCACCATCTCGCCCGCCTCGGATGGCGCGACATCGTCCAGATCGACAAGGGGCCGCTGCCCAACCCGGGCGGCTCCACCGGGCACGCGTCGAACTTCATCTTCCCGGTCGACCACTCGCGCGAGCTGGCCGACCTCACGCTCGACTCGATGCGCCAGTACCGGGAGATGGGCGTGTTCACCGAGTCCGGCGGCTACGAGATCGCCCGCACACCCGAGCGCATGGAGGAGCTGCGCAGGCGCATGTCCTCGGCGCGGGCGTGGGGCATCGAGGCCGAGCTGGTCAGCCCCGACCACGTCGTGGTGAAGGTGCCGTTCCTGGACAAGAACAAGATCCTGGGTGCGTTCTGGACGCCGTCGGTCGGCGTCGTCGACTCGTTGCGCGCGGGCACGCTGATGCGCGAGGCGGCGATGGCGCTGGACGCGCTCACCGTCGTGCCGACCGTCGAGGTCACCGGGCTCGACGTCGAGCACGGTCGGATCCGGCGGGTCCGCACCTCCGGCGGGGACATCGAGGCCGACACCGTCGTGATCGCCTGCGGCGTGTGGAGCCCGCGCATCGCGGCCATGGCCGGTGCGGCGATCCCGCTGACCCCGGCCGTGCACCAGATGATCTCCGTCGGGCCGGTGCCGCAGCTCGCCGAGAGGGAGGGCGAGATCTCGTTCCCGATCATCCGGGACATGGACACGTTCTGCTACGAGCGCCAGCACGGCGCCGACATGGAGGTGGGCTCCTACGCCCACCGCGCGATCCTGCACGATCCGAGCGAGATCCCGTCGATCGAGCAGGCGAAGCTCTCCCCCACCGAGATGCCGTTCACCTCCGACGACTTCGACCCCCAGCTCGAACAGGCCCTGGAGCTCATGCCCGACGCGCTCGGCGCCGACGGCGCGGAGATCCGCTACGCCATCAACGGGCTGCTCTCGCTGACCCCCGACGGGGCGCCGATCCTGGGCGAGACCCCGGAGGTGAAGGGCCTCTGGTCCGCCGCCGCAGTGTGGATCAAGGAGGGTCCCGGTGTCGGGCGTGCGGTCGCCGAGTGGATGACCCACGGCCACTCCGAGATCGACGTCCACCACTCCGACATCGCACGCTTCCACCCGCACCAGCGCACCCGCGCGCACGTGCGCTCGCGCACGTCGGAGGCGTTCAACAAGACCTACGGGATCGTGCACCCCGGCGAGCAGTGGGCGGGCGACCGCGGCAAGCGGCTCGCCCCGATGCACGCCGCCGAGGCCGAGGCCGGCGCGGTCTTCTTCGAGACCGCGGGCTGGGAGCGGCCGTTCTGGTACGCCTCCAACGAGGCCCTGCTCGGCGAGTACGGCGACGCCGTGATGCCGCGCGAGCACGAGTGGGACGCGCGCTGGTGGTCACCGATCATCAATGCCGAGCACCTCGCGATGCGCGAGCGCGCCGGCATCGTCGACCTGTCGGCCTTCGCGATGTTCGACGTCGTCGGACCCGGCGCGTGCGACGCCGTGCAGAGCACCGTCGTGGCCCAGGCCGACGTCGCCGAGGGCCGCGTGATCTACACGCCCGTCCTCGACGCCAAGGGGGGCTTCCGCTCCGATCTCACGGTGATGCGGCTGGCCCACGACCGCTACCGCGTCGTCACCGGCGGCGCGCACGGAATGGCCGACCTGAAGTGGTTCACCGACCGGGCGGGAGACCGCGCTCAGGTCGTCGACCTCACCTCCGCCTACACCACGATCGGCCTCTGGGGCCCGCGCGCCCGCGACGTCCTCGGCGCCCTCACCGACGACGACGTCAGCGACTCCGGGTTCGGTTTCCTCACCTGCCGCGGCGTCGAGATCGACTCGACGTCCGTGCTCGCCTCCCGGATCTCCTACGTCGGCGAGCTCGGCTGGGAGCTGTACGTGCCGATGGAGCAGGGCGCCCGGCTGTGGCGGCTGCTGCACGAGGCCGGGCGCCCGCACGGCGCGGTGCCCGTCGGCATCGGGGTGTACGGCACCACCGGCCGCCTGGAGAAGGGCTACCGCGCCTACGGGTCCGAGCTCGACGCCGAGCGCACGATCGTCGAGGCCGGGATGGCGCGCCCGAAGGTCAAGGCGGCCGACTTCGTGGGCCGCGACGCCTACCTGGCGCAACGGACGGCCGCGCCGCAGGCGGTGCTCTGCACGCTGACCGTCGACGACCACGTCTCGGCCAGCGGCGTGAAGCGCTACATGCTCGGCGGCGAGCCGATTCTCACCCGCGACGGCGCGACCCTGACCGACGGGCACGGCCACCACCCCTACGTCACCTCCGCCGGGTCGGCGCCCTCGCTGGGCAGGCACGTGCTGCTGGCCTACCTGCCCCCGGACCAGGCGACGGTGGGCAACGGGCTCGCGGTGTCCTACATGGAGGAGCTGTACCCGGTGACCGTCGGCTCGGTCGACGCCACCGCCCTGTTCGACCCGGCCAACGAGCGCGTCCGATGACCAGCGTGCTGGTCTGCGTCAAGCGGGTGCCCGACGTGTCCGGGGAGGTCCTGCTGACCGCCGACGCGCAGGCGGTCGACGCGCGCTACGTCGGGTTCACCGTGAGCGCGCACGAGAGCTGCGCGGTGGAGCTGGCCGTGCGGGTCGCCGCGGGTGACGGCGCGACGGTGCTGACACTCGGCCCCGCCGAGGCGGTCGAGCAGCTGCGCTCGGCGCTGGGCGTGGGGTGCACGGCGGCGACGCTGGTGGAGGCCGACACCGCCGGGTACGGCCCGGCCGACGTGGCCCGGGAGATCGCGGCCGTCGTGGCCGACCACGAGGCGGCCGGGCGCCGCCACGACCTGATCCTGCTGGGCAACGACGCCGCCGACACCGGCGACTTCCAGGTCGGCATCCGGCTGGCCCACGAGCTGGGACGCCCGGTGGTGAACGGGGTGAAGGCGGTGGAGGTGGCCGACGGCGTCGTGACCGCGCGGGGCGACGGTCCCGACGGCGGCGTCGAGACCTTCCGGGTGCCGCTGCCGGCCGTGGTGACCGTGCTGGAGGGCGGCGTCGAGCCGCGCTACCCCACGATCACCGGCCGGATGAAGGCGAAGAAGGTCGCGGTGGAGACGGTCGCACCGCACCGCGCCCCGGACGGTCCCGGACGGGTGCGGCTCACCCTGCCCCCGGCGCAGCCGAGTTCCGTCGAGGTGCTCGGCGAGGGCCCGGCCGCGGCGCCCGCCGTGGTCGACCTGCTGCACAGCCTGGGGGTGTCCCGATGATCCTGGTGATGGCGGAGACCGACGCGGGCGGCGTCACCGAGGTGTCGCGCGAGACGCTCACCTTCGCCCGTGCACTCGACGAGGTCCACGCCGTGCTGGTCGGGACCGCTCCCGACGGGGCCGCGGCCGAGCTCGGCGCGTACGGGGTGACCGCGGTGCACCACGCCGTCGGGGAGGCGTTCTCGGCCTACGGTGGCGCGGTGTGGGCCACGGCCGTCCGGGCCGCGCAGGCGGCCACCGGAGCGACGGCCGTGACCGCCGCCGGAACGCCGCGGGGCAACGAGGTGCTGGCCCACCTCGCGGCCCGTCTCGGCGTGCCGATGGCGGCGAACGTCGTCGCCACCTCGGGCGATGCGGCGTCGCTCGTCGTGTCACGGCAGGTGGTCGGCGGGGCCGTGCTGGAACGGATGCGGCTCGACGACCGCCCCGCGGTGTTCAGCGTGGCCGGGCACGCCGTCGAGGCGCACCCCGCCGCGACCGCCGCGCCGGTGGAGGTGCGAGAACTCACCCCCGAGGTGACCGACGCCGACCTGGTGGCCCGCGTGGTGTCGACCGAGCCCGGCGAACCCGACCGCTCGGGGAGCCTGCGTTCGGCCCGGGTCGTCGTCGGTGCCGGGCGCGGGGCGGGCAGCGCGGACGGCTTCGACGCGGTGCTCGAGCTGGCCGGCCTGCTCGACGGCGCGCTCGGCGTCTCCCGGGTGGTCACCAGCCTGGGCTGGCGGCCCCATCACGAGCAGGTCGGCCAGACCGGCAGCCGCATCTCCCCCGACGTCTACCTCCCGTGCGGGATCAGCGGCGCGATCCAGCACTGGGCGGGCTGCGAGAGCTCCAAGACGATCGTCGCGATCAACACCGACCCGGACGCCCCGATGGTGACCCGGGCGACCTACGCCGTGATCGGCGACATGCACGAGATCGTGCCCGCCATCAGCGAGGAGATCCGCCGCAGGCGCGGGTGAGGCCGGGTCAGGAGGCGATCAGCTCGTCGATCTGGTTGATCGCCCCCGACGCCCCCTCGACGACGCCCATCTCCAGCACCTGCGCCAGGCCCTCGGCCGTGGCGTAGGTGCTGACGTAGGTGGCGCGGGTCCCGCCGTCGCGCGCGGCGAACCGGAACTCGTTGCGCGACACCGGCATCTCGTCGTTGGGGGTGAAGTCCAGGTGCGCGAAGCCGTCGTCGAAGGTGAAGGCCACCGGCTCCTCCACGCTGGTGATCGACCAGTAGCCGGCGTGCTTGTCACCGTCGGGCCCGGTCATGAAGTAGGTCATCTTCCCGCCGGGGCGCAGGTCGTGGTCGACGACGGTGGCCGGGTAGGTCGGCGGGCCCC
Organism: Pseudonocardia sp.; assembly: GCA_029263115.1. Taxonomy (GTDB): domain Bacteria; phylum Actinomycetota; class Actinomycetes; order Mycobacteriales; family Pseudonocardiaceae; genus Pseudonocardia. The sequence continues at coordinate 11,490 of JAJCYC010000183.1, forward strand.
ACACCTTCTCCAGCTGGCGCGGGTCGGCGTAGACCTGCCAGATCCGCTCCGGCGGGGCGGCGAAGTCGGCGACGATGGTCAGGGTGCGGGAGTCCAGGTCGTGCTGGACGTCGGTCACGGGCATGGTTCAGTCCTCCGGTTCGGCTATCAGTTCGTCGATGCGGGCGATGCGGCCGCGCCAGACCTGCTCCAGCTCGGTGAGCATCGAGGCCACCGACCGCACCGCTGCCACGTCGCCGCTGGCCCGCTGCTCGCGGCCGTGTCGCCGCTTGCGGAGCAGCCCCGCCCTCTCGAGCACGGCGACGTGTTTCTGCACCGCGGCGAAGCTCATGTCGTAGCTCGCCGCGAGCGTGGAGACCGAGTACTCCCCGGCCAGCACCCGCCGCATGATGTCGCGCCGGGTGCGGTCGGCGAGGGCGTGGAACAGGGCGTCCGCCCGGTCCTCGTCGTCCTCGATCACGTCACGAATCATACAACCAATCAGTTGTACGTCAAGGGGTCAGTTCGGTGCACGATGGACACCGGGTTCCCGCCGACCGGGGCCTCCGGAGGGACCGTGGATGGGTACCGCTGATCAGGCCGCTCCGGGTACGGCGCTCCCCGCCGCACTGGCCGAGCCGCTGCGTCCCGTGTCCTCGGGATGGATCGGGCGGCTGTCGCTCAATCTCGTGGGGATGTGGATCGCCTGGTACGCCCCCCTGCAGGTGCTGCTCGGCCTGCACGCCGCGGCCCTCGCACCGGAGTCCAAGGAGCTCGTGTTCGGGATCGCCACGGCCGTCGGCGGCCTGTGCTCGCTGGTCACGAACCCGCTGGTCGGAGCGCTGTCGGACCGCACGACGGGGAGGTGGGGCCGCCGGGTGCCGTGGATCGTCGGCGGGGGCCTGCTGGCCGCGGCCGGCTTCGTCGTGCTGGCCGCCGCGTCGACGGTCGGGGTGTTCGTGGCGGGATGGTGCGTCACGCAGATCGGGCTGAACGCGATGCTCGGCGCGCTGACGGCGTTCCTCCCCGACCAGGTGCCCGCCGGTCAGCGCGCCACCGTCGGCGGGGTGGTCGCGATGGCCACCACGGTGGGGATCCTGGCGGGCACCGGACTGGCCGCGGCGTTCGGGACCGGCCGCCCGACGCTGGCGTACCTGGCGTGCGCGGCGATCGTGCTGGTGTTCATGGCGCCCCACGTCGCCCGCAGCGGCGACGCGGTGCTCCCGCCGCAGTGGCGCCCGGCAGGCGGGTTGCGGGTGATCCTGCGCGGCTACTGGATCAGCCCGCGCCGCCATCCGGACTTCGCGTGGGCCTGGCTGTCGCGGTTCCTCATCAACTTCGGCAACGGCGCCGGTGCCGTCTACCTGCTGTTCTACCTGCAGGACGCCGTCGGCCACCCGGATCCGGCGGCGGGCGTGCTCCTCCTGACCGCCATCTACGCCTCGCTCGTCGTGGCGACCGCGGTCGTCGGTGGGCGGATCTCGGACCGGACGGGCCGGCGCCGGGTGTTCGTGGCGGTGTCCGGCGCGGGGATCGCCGCCGCGCTGTTCACCCTGGGCTTCCAGACCTGGACCGCGGCCCTGGTCGGTGCGTGCCTGCTCGGCGTCTCCTTCGGCGTCTACACGTCGGTCGATCTGGCGCTGGTCACCGAGGTGCTCCCGGCCGCGGGCGACCGGGCCAAGGACCTCGGTATCGTCACGATCACCTCGACGCTGACCGGGATGCTGACGCCGGTACTGGCCGCGCTGCTCGTGACCGGCCCCGGCGGCTATCCGGCGCTCTACGTCACGGCCGGCCTGCTGGCACTCGCCGGCGCCGCGGCGGTGACCCGGGTCCGCGGAGTGGCCTGAGCGGCCCGAACCGGAACGCCCGATCTAGGCTTGGCCGCGTGAAGGTACTTCTGCTGGAGAACATCCACCCGGTCGCGGCAGAGGCGTTCCGCCGCGCGGGCTTCGAGGTCGACCTCCGTCCGGGCTCGCTGAGCGAGGACGAGCTGGTCGACACGCTGCCCGGGGTGTCGCTGCTCGGGATCCGCTCCAACACCACGATCACCCCTCGGGTGCTGGGGGCCGCGCCGGACCTGCTGGCCGTGGGGTGCTTCTGCATCGGCACCAATCAGGTGGATCTGGCCGACGCGGCCGAGCGCGGGGTCGCGGTGTTCAACGCGCCGTTCTCCAACACCCGCAGCGTCGTCGAGCTGGTGCTGGGCGAGATCATCTCGCTGGCCCGCCGCCTGCCGGAGAAGACGCAGCGCATGCACGAGGGGGTCTGGGACAAGTCGGCCCGCGGCAGCCACGAGGTCCGCGGCCGGACCCTGGGTATCGTCGGCTACGGCAACATCGGAACCCAGCTGTCGAACGTCGCCGAGGCCTTCGGCCTGCGCGTGATCTTCTACGACACGGCCGACCGACTGGCCCACGGCAACGCCCGCCGGGTCGGCTCGCTCGACGAGCTGCTCGCCGAGGCGGACGTGGTGAGCCTGCACGTCGACGGCAGGCCCGGCAACGCGGGACTGTTCGGGGCGGACCAGTTCGCCCGGATGAAGCCCCGGTCGATGTTCATCAACGCCTCGCGCGGGATGGTCGTCGACGACGAGGCGTTGCGCGAGAACATCCTGTCCGGGCACATCTCAGGCGCCGCGATCGACGTCTTCCCCGCCGAGCCGAAGGCCCAGGGTGACCCCTTCGACTCCCCGCTGCGGGGGCTCGACAACGTCATCCTCACCCCGCACGTGGGCGGCTCGACGCAGGAGGCTCAGGAGGAGATCGGCCACTTCGTGGCCTCGAAGCTGATCGGGTTCGCCACGGGGGGCGCCACCGCGCTCTCGGTGAACCTCCCCCAGGTGGATTCGCCCCAGCCCGCGGGCGCCTTCCGCATGGGGTACCTGCACCGAAGCGTGCCCGGCGTGCTGGCCGGCATCAACCAGGTGCTCGCCGACACCCGCGTCAACGTGGTCGGCCAGTCCCTGTCCACCCGCGGTGAGCAGGGCTACGTCGTCACCGACACCGACACCGTCCTGCCCGATGCCGCGCTGTCGGACCTGCTCCGGTCGCCGGACACCATCTGGCTGCGCTCCTGGAAGCTCTGACCGCGGGAGGAGGATCCCGACACGGCCCCTCGACCGACCCTGCCGCGGGCACGCACGGGCCGTGCACCGGCGTGGCGGCACGCCGGTGCCGCACGGCTACACGCGTTCAGCGCGCGGCCGTGCGACAACGTTCAGCCGGTGCGGTAGTCGTGTGGCTGGGTCCAGTACCGGTGTCCGGTGGGGGTGATCCACTCGACCCGGCGGTCGTGGTGGAGGACGACCTGCCAGCCGGGATGTTCCTTCATGTCATGGTGGGTGGTGCACAGGGTGCACAGGTTGGCCTCGTCGGTGGGCCCGCCGGTGTTCCATGGGGTGACGTGGTCGAGTTCGCAGGTCGCCGCGGCGCGGCGGCACCCCGGGGTGCGGCAGGTGACGTCCCGGCCGCGGACGAAGTCGGCGAGCCCGGCGGGGGGCCGGTACACGGTGCGCCCGTAGTCGAGCAGCGCCCCGGAGGCGGGGTCGACGAGCAGCCGCCGCCATACCGAGTCGGTG
>JAJCYC010000184.1 GCA_029263115.1 Pseudonocardia sp.
CGCCCGCCGTGTATGTCGCTTATGTCGCCCCCTATCGGGGGGTGGCGCGGTGCTTCCCCCGGGTCGACGCACGGCGCGGAGCACTTGTCGATGTAGCCGAGCAGGCACGGACGGCCCATCTGGGTGTGCCGGCGGAACACCCCGGTCGAGCAGGTCCGTGCGGGGAACACCCGCAGCAGCAGGTCCAGGGTCTCCCGGATGGCCCAGGCATGCGCGTAGGGCCCGAAGTACCGCACCCCCTTGCGTCGCGGACCCCGGTAGACGTGCAACCTGGGGTACTCCTCGTGCAGGGTGACCGCCAGTACCGGGTAGGTCTTGTCGTCGCGGTAGCGGACGTTGAACCGCGGGTCGAACTCCTTGATCCAGTTGTACTCCAGCTGGAGGGCTTCGACCTCGGTGCGGACCACGGTCCAGCGCACGTCGGCGGCGGTGGTCACCATCTGCCGGGTGCGCGGGTGCAGGTTCGACAGGTCGGCGAAGTAGGAGTTCAGCCGGCTGCGTAGGTTCTTCGCCTTGCCGACGTAGATCACCCGACCGTGCGGGTCGGCGAAGCGGTACACCCCCGGGGCCTCCGGGATGGTGCCGGCGGCCGGGCGGTACGTGGACGGATCGGCCATGGTGGCTCCAGCGTAGGCCGTGGCAGGCGTCTCATTCTCCCCCGGCCGCGCCCCGGCCACGGACGACGGACCGCCCCCGGGGAGGAGTCCCCCCGGGGGCGGTCATCGGCGGGCGTCGGCTCGGTCGACGAACTCAGTCCTCGTCGTCCTCGTCGTCCTCGTCGTCGAAGTCCTCGTCCTCGTCCTCGTCGTCGAAGTCCTCGTCCTCGATCGTGAACTCGATGCTTGCCACGTCAGCCTCGCTCTTGGTGTCAGGTCCGGTGTGTTCCGGCTCGTGACCAGTCTGACCGGGCGACAAGGTCGTTGCGATGGAGCTGGCCCCCGGCCCGCCCGGGGAGGCCCCCGATCCGAACGGGGGTGCTCCCCACCCCGGTGACGGCCGAGCCCTTCCGCAGTCGATCGATGCGGGCCCGGTCCGTGCGGTCACACCACACGCGGCAGGCATCATCATCACGCTGGCCGAGCGGCTCCGACGACCCCGCACATACCTGTCCTCGAGACCAGATGGCGTAGATCTTCCCGCTGCACAACGACTACGCGGACAAGACCGCCCGCGAGATCCCGATCGCACTGCTCACCCCGCAGGGCTGAGCTGACATGACCCGGCTGGCTCAGGCGACCACGTGCAGCGTCCGAGGACCGGTGCCGTCCTCGCCGGGGCCCGTGGCGGGTGGGGACACCGCGGGTCCGGACACCGCGGGAGCGGTTCGGGGATCGCCCGGGGCTGCGGCCAGCTCACCCGCGATCCGCCGCCGCAGGCCCGCGGCCCGCTTCCGAAGTTGCTCGAAGGTCCGAAGCTCACCGGCGATGGCGGCCAGCTCGGTCGGAGCCCGCCGGTCGGCCTCGGCGGCCGAGCGGGCCGCGTCCAGCTCCTCGGTCAGTGCCGACGAGCGGGCACCCACGACCGCCGCCGTGCTCCGGCGGAGGTCGCGCTGCGCGGCACGGGACGCGTCACGCAGTTGCTTGATCAGCACCAGCTGGAACTCCTCCAGCACCCGACGCAGCGCGACCGTCGCGTCGGCTCGTCGGCGCTCGAGCGCGCGACCCCGCTCACCGGAGTAGGCCGCGCCGCCCAGCACGGCCGCGCCGATGACCGCGCCCGTCGCGAGCGCCCAACCGGGCACCTGGACGCCGAGCAGACGGGTGGCGATGAGGATCATCAGGATCCCGGACCAGCCGGGGCGGAAGACCTTGAGCACCCGGGCCGGCAGCGGTGGCCGGCCCCGGGGCGCCGGAGGCGGCGACAGCCGGGCGACCAGCTCCACCGGCGGTGTCACCGCCAGAGCCGATTCCCGGCAGGGCCGCGGCAGCTCCAACAGGCAGGCGACCCGCCCGGCCACCCCGTGCACCCCGCCGTGCAGCCGCCGGTAGGCGTGGTCGGCCTCCTCGACCAGCCGGGCCCGCAGTGCCGCATCGGACTCGGCAAGCCGGCCGGGGTCGCCGTCGGCGATCGCCCGCTCGCCGTCCGCCTGCAGTCCGCGCAGGCGGGTGCGCACCGCGAACTCGGCGTCGGAGTTGAGCGCGGCGAAGCCGTCGCCCACCAGGTGCTGCCACTCCTTGGCCACCGCGGCGACCCGGCCGGACCGGGATCGCGCGTCGGCCAGCTCGGCCGTCAGCCGGGCCGATCGGACCGGGTCCTCGAGCATCGCGCGGCGGTGGCGCAGATCGCACTCCAGGGTGGCCAACGCCCGGACGGTCAGCCCGACCGCCTCGTCCACGGTGCCCGCCGCGCCCACCGACAGCTCACTCCGGAGGTTCACCGTCTCCAGGGACGCCCTGGCCTTGCGCAGCCGCTCGAGCAGGTCGCGCCGCTGCTGTGCCTTGGCCGCGCGCAGCACCTGGTCGACCATGGTGATCGCCTGGGCGACCGGGGTCTGGTCCGCTCCGTCTGTGGTGGTCATGGCCTCTCCTGACTCGCCGGTCGGTCCGGCCGACCGCCCCCGGGCGGGAGTCGCGGGGGCGGTCGGTCAGTCGGTCACTCGTCCTCGTAGTCGTCGTCCTCGTCCTCGTCCTCGTAGTCGTCTTCGTCGTCGTCGTCGTCGTCGTAGTCCTCGTCCTCGTAGTCCTCGTAGTCCTCGCTCATGACCGCATCGCCCCTCGGTGTCCGGTCCCGGAACCTGCCGTCCGGGTCTGGGACAAGAGTGGGCCAACGGCCGCCGCACATCGATCGAGCAGGCCCTACGACCGGGCGCGGTGCTCCCTACCGCTCGAGGTAGGGACAACCCCCGGGAAGTTCAGCTGCGCAGGGCCAGCAGGCGGTCCACGACCGCGTCGAGGGTCTCCGCGACCACGTGCGGGGCGTCCATGACATCCGACATACCGCCCTCGTACCGGGTGGCGAAGCCGCCCAGCAGGCCGGCGCGCACCGCCCCGTGCACGTCCCAGGAGTGCACGGCGACCAGCGCGGTCGCGCCCGGTTGCGCGTGCACCTGCCGGCAGCCCCAGTGGTAGACCGCCGCCGGTGGCTTGAACGATCCGAGCTGCTGGGTGGACAACACTCCGCGCAGATAGCTGCGCAGCTGCGCCTTGTCCAGCGCCTTGGCCGCGACCTCGGCGGACCCGTGGGTGAACGCGTAGGCCGGCACTCCGGCGGTGGCCAGCGTGATCAATGCCGGCTCGACGTCCGGGTGCGGCGGCAGCTCCTCGAAGCCCGCGAGCACGTACCGCACGGCTTCCTCGCTCAGCGTGCGCCCGGTGGTGGTGATCAGCGCGGAGCGGGCCACCTCACCGAACGGTGGCGCCCCGCCGGCCAGGGTGAGCGCCATGCCGTCGCGCATGGTGCGGGCGAAGAACAGCTCCAGCTCGTGCTGGGGCCGCCCGACATCCACGAACCGCGGCCGAAGCCCGTCCAGCCGCAGCATCGTCTCGAACACGTCGACCAGCACGACCTTGGGCCGCCGCGTGCGGGTGCGCTCGGGGACACCGATCACCGCGACACCTCATCGCCTCCGTGCAGTCACACCAGGCACAACTTTCACGCCAACGCCGGAGGTCAGGGTAACGCAGCGGACCGCTGCCGCGGGTCGGGAATGCGCTCGACGGCGCGCAGCACCCGCCGCACCCCCAGCGCGCGCAGCGGTGCGAGCGCGTACCCCGGGTAGGACGCCAGCCAGGTGGCGCTGCCCAGGCTGACCGCGTCGGCACCGGCCCAGAAGTACTCCCGACAGTCGTCCACCGTGCGGATGCCACCGGTGGCGATGATCGGCAGCGCCACCCCGGCGTCGCGCAGCTCGGCGACCACCCGCAGCCCGATCGGCTTGATCGCCCGCCCGGACAGTCCGCCGAACCGGTTGGCCAGCAGCGGCCGACCGGTGCGCGGGTCCATCCGCAGCGCCTTGACGGTGTTGATCGCGGTCAGCGCGCTCACGCCGGCGGCGGCGGCCCGGCGGGCGTTGTCCAGGTAGTCCACGTCCGGGGACAGCTTGAGGATCACCGGGTGGTTGCTGCGGGGAACCGCGTCGGCGAGCACCGCGTCCAGGATCCGGGAGAAGTCGAAGTTGACGTTGTGGCAGGACACGTTGAACTCGACGGCGGCGATGTGGTCGACCGGCACGGCCTGGTTCACGGTGTCCACCAGCGTGACGAACTCCTCGGCGGAGAACCCGCCCAGAGAGATGATCGTGCGCTGGTCGCGGGTGCGCGGGTAGTAGTCACGCAGGTACGCCCGGATGCCGACGTTGCACCAGCCGAAGGCGTTGATGAACCCGGAGTCGACCCCGCGCAGCACCCTCGCGTAGCGTTTCAGCAGGCCGGGCAGCTCGCGGGGCGCCCAGTCGTCGCGAGTGGTGAAGTGCCCCTCGCGGGGTTCGACGGTCAGCGTGCGGGTGGTGACCGCGCCGAAGCGGCGCAGCGGCACCAGCATCGCGATCGGGCTCATCCCGTAGAAGCCCGTGTTGGCCACCCCGTAGCCGAGCAGGCTGGAGGAGGTGACCAACCGGTTGCGCAGCTCGATGTCACCCAGCCGCACGCCGTCGGTCACACCCATCCCGGTCCCCCGTACCTCGGTCGCACCCTGGACATCACCGCACCTACCGGACCGCGCCCTCGTGCAGCCGGCGCAACGCCTCGATCGCGTCGACCGCCCGCTGACCGTCCACCGCCTGCAACGCCATCACCGACACGAACTCGTCGTCGGCCAGCTCCAACCGGGCCCACCGCCCACCCTCGGGGTACGACAGCCGCTCGACGCTGTCCCAGGGCAGGTAGCGGGTGGTCAGGACATTTCGCACCTCCACCCCCCGCTCGTCCGCGCGGGCCCGGCTGCACGCGAGTAGCAGCAGACCGCCGGCGAACATCAGCCCGAGCAGCACCATCGCCACCTGGTCGGCGAACCGGAAGTTGACACCGGTGTAGACATCGCGCAGCGTCACCGCGACCCCGATGAACAGCGTGAGGATGAGCACCGCGCTGATTCCGGCGACCATCATCAGCCGCCTCGGCCGCACCACGACGGCCGGCACCTCAGCCACCGGCCCGGCTCGCCGCCGGTTCGACCCGGTGACCGGTCCGCAGCCCGCGCAGCGCCAGTGCGGTGTGCAGCGCGGCCCGGCAGGCTTCAGCGCCCTTGTCCTCGGTCGAGCCCGGGGCACCGCTGCGCTCGACCGCCTGCTGCTCGGTGTCGCAGGTGAGCACCCCGTTGCCGACCGGGGTGGACTGGTCCAGTGCGATCCGGGTCAGGCCGGCGGTCACCGAATCGCACACGTAGTCGAAGTGCGGGGTCCCGCCGCGCACCACGACCCCGAGCGCCACCACCGCATCGTGGCTCCGGGCCAGCTCCTGGCAGACCACCGGCAGCTCCAGCGAGCCGAGCACCCGCACCACCGTCGGCTGCGCCACACCGGCCTCGGAGGCCACCGCGATGGCACGCTCCAGCAGCCGGTCGGAGATGGCCGGGTGCCAGCTCGCGGCCGCGATGCCCAGCCGAAGCCCCTCCGCCCTCGGTCCGGCCTGGACCGGTCGTCCGCTGCCACTCATGCGATGACCCCGCCGCTGCCGCGATCGCTGAGGCCGGTGGCCTCCCCGACGCCCTCCAACTCGGGCAGGTCCGACAGGTCGTGGCCCATCCGGTCCCGCTTGGTGCGCAGGTAGCGCAGGTTCTCCCGGGTGGGGCGGATCGGTAGCGACACCCGCTTCACGACCCGCAGACCGTAGCCCTCCAGCCCGGCCCGCTTGTCCGGGTTGTTGGTCAGCAGCCGCATCGAACGCACCCCGAGATCGACCAGGATCTGCGCGCCGGTGCCGTAGTCCCGCGCATCGGCCGGCATGCCCAACGCCAGGTTCGCGTCTACCGTGTCCGCCCCGGACTCCTGTAGCTGGTAGGCCTGCAGCTTGTGCATCAGCCCGATCCCGCGACCCTCGTGACCGCGGACGTACAGCACCACCCCGCGTTGCTCCTCGGCTACCGCGGCCAGCGCGGCGTCCAGCTGCGGCCCGCAGTCGCAGCGCAACGAGCCGAAGACGTCTCCGGTCAGGCACTCCGAGTGCACCCGCACCAGCACGTCCTCGCCGTCGCCGATCTCCCCGCAGACCAGCGCGATGTGCTCGATCCCGTCCAGCACGTTGTCGTAGCCGAACGCGGTGAACGCCCCGTGCGGGGTGGGGATGCGGGCCTCGGCGACCCGCTCCACCTGCTTCTCGAACCGACGCCGGTAGGCGATCAGATCGGCGATGGTGACCAGCGCAAGGTCGTGGTCGTCGGCGAACACCGCCAGCTCCTCCGCCCGGGCCATCTCCCCGTCTTCCTTCTGCGACACGATCTCGCACAGCGCGCCGGCCGGCTGCAATCCGGCCAACCGGGCCAGATCGACCGCAGCCTCGGTGTGCCCGGGACGACGCAGCACCCCACCCGGCTTGGCCCGCAGCGGCAACACGTGGCCGGGCCGCACGAAGTCGGCCGCGACCGCCTCCGGCGCGGCGAGCAGGCGCATGGTGTGCGCCCGGTCGGTGGCCGAGATCCCGGTGCTCACCCCCGCCTTCGCGTCCACGGTCACGGTGAACGCGGTGCGGAACGCGTCGTTGTTGGAGTGGTACATCGGCGGCAGGTCCAACCGGTCACAGTCGTCCTCGGTCAACGCCACACAGATGTAGCCGGAGGTGTAGCGCACCATGAACGACACCAGCTCCGGCGTCGCCCGCTCGGCGGCGAAGATCAGGTCGCCCTCGTTCTCCCGGTCCTCGTCGTCCACCACCACGACGGCCTTGCCTGCCGCGATGTCGGTCAGGGCCCGTTCGACACCGGTGAACCGGCCGTCCCCTGAGCTGTTGTTCACGACCCCGCCCCGCCTTCCTCGGTGGGTCGGCCCGCCTCGGGCCCGGCCCCTTGACGCCCCGACAGATAGCCGGACACCAGCCGCTCTACGTACTTCGCCAGCACGTCCACCTCTATGTTGACCCGGTCCCCCGGCCTGCGCTCGCCGAGGTTCGTGTCGGCCAGTGTGGTCGGGATCAGCGCGACGGTGAACCGGTCGCCGTCGACATTCGCCACAGTCAGTGACACCCCATCCACCGTGATGGAGCCCTTCTCCACCACGTAGCGCGCGAGCCCGTCCGGCAGCTCGAACACCAGCTCCGCCGTGCGGTCACCGTCGTGCACGGCATGCACCGTCGCCACCCCGTCGACGTGACCCTGCACGATGTGCCCGCCGAACCGCCCGCCGCTGGCCAATGCCCGCTCCAGGTTGACCCTGGTGCCCCGGGCGACCCCGGCCAGGCTGGAGCGGCGCAACGTCTCGGGCACCACTTCCACACTCACCACGTCGCCGTTCACCTCCACCGCGGTCAGACAGACGCCGTTCACCGCGATCGACTCGCCGTGTCGGGTGCCGTCGGTGACCGCGGGGCCACCGATCAGCAGCCGCACGACATCCGTCCCGTCCGGCGGTCCGCCGTGCACCGCGCGGACCTCACCGACCTCCTCGACGATACCGGTGAACATCAGCGTGCCCCCTCCGTCGACCGGTGCGCCGACACCCGGGCGGCCCGCGTGCGGAGCGCCTCCAGCGCAATCGCCGGGTGTTCCGCGCCGTAGACCGCGGATCCCGCCACGAAGCAGTCCACCCCGGCTTCGGCGGCGGCCTCGATGGTCGAGTCGTTGATCCCGCCGTCGATCTCCACCAGCAGCTTCAGGTGCCCGGTGTCGACCAGCCGGCGCACGGTGCGCACCTTGTCCAGGACGTGGTGGATGAATCCCTGGCCGCCGAAGCCCGGCTCGACGCTCATCACCAGCAGCGTGTCGTAGTGCCGGAGCACGTCGAGGTAGGGCTCCAACGGGGTTTCCGGCTTCAGCGACAACCCGGCCAGGGCACCGGCCGAGCGCAGGTTCGCCGCAAGGGCGACCGGATCGGCCGCAGCCTCGACGTGCACCGTCACGTTGCGGGCCCCTGCCTCGGCGTACCCGACCGCCCACCGGTCCGGATCCTCGATCATCAGATGGCAGTCCAGCGGGATGTCGGTGGCCCGCAGCAGCGCCTCGACCACCGGCAGGCCCAGGGTGAGGTTCGGCACGAAATGTGCGTCCATCACGTCCACGTGCAACCAGTCCGCCCCGGCGACCGCAGCGGCCTCGTCCGCCAGGCGCGCGAAGTCCGCAGACAGGATGCTCGGCGCGATCATCGGCGGTGGCACGTCCGCAGATTACGCCCGCCCTCCGGAACCCGGCCGACCACCGGTGCCGCACTGGGCCGCCCCGTGACCCGACTCACGTCCGGGCAGCCCCCGAGGCGGTGCGACGCAGCAACGACATGAACATCGCGTCGGTGCCATGGCGGTGCGGCCAGAGCTGCACGGCGGGTCCGTCACCCAGCCCGTCCACCCCCGGCAGTACCGCGGTGGCGTCCACCCGCTCGACGTCCGACCGGCCTCGGAGCACGGCCGCCAGCACCCCGTGGGTCTCTGCCAGATGCGGTGAGCAGGTGGCGTAGCCGACCACCCCGCCGACCCGGACGTGGCGCAGAGCCGCAGCCAGCAACTCCCGCTGCAGTGCGGCCAGCACGGCCACATCGGACGGCTCACGGCGCCAACGCGCCTCGGGCCGGCGCCGCAGCGCACCCAACCCTGTGCACGGTACATCGACCAGCACCCGGTCGTAGCCGCCGTCCGGCAGCGGCGCCGACCGGCCGTCCGCCACGTGCACCGTCACCGGCAGCCCGGCGGTGGCCTGGCGCACCAGTTCCGCACGGTGCGCCGCGGGCTCCACGGCGTCCAGCCGCCCCCGCTCGGGATGCTCCAGCGCGAGCAGGGCACCGAGCAGGGTGGCCTTGCCGCCGGGGCCGGCGCACAGGTCGAGCCAGCGACCCGAGTCCGGGCCGGTCAGCGGGGCGTCGGCCAGCCCGAGCGCGACGAGCTGGCTGCCCTCGTCCATCACCACCGCGAGCCCCTCGGTGACCGCATCGAGCTCGCCCGGATCGCCGGCGCCGGCCTGCAGCCGCACGCCGAACGGCGAGTACGGCGACTGCTCGCCGCCGGTGGTCAGCGCCAGCTCCTCGGCGGTGATCTCCCCCGGCCGGGCCAGCAGGTGCACCGTGGGCCGGGCGTCGTCGGCGGCCAGCAGCTCGGCGAGCTCACCGATCTCCCCGCGCAGTGCGTCCTCGAACGCCTGGGCGATCCACCGCGGGTGCGCGTGCGCGAAGGCCAGGTGCCCGACCGGATCGTCGGCCAGGTCCGGGGCCAGCCGCGCCACCCACTCCGGTTCGGTGTGCTCACCGACCCGACGCAGGATGGCGTTCGCGAACCCGGCAGACCGCGAACCCGCCGATCCCCGGATCAGCGCCACCGTCGAGTCGACCGCCGCGTGCGGCGGGATCCTGGTTCGCAGCAGCTGGTAGGTGCCCAGCCGCATCGCGTCGATCAGCGGGGTCTCGATCCGGCTCAGCGGCCGGTCCGCGCAGGCCTCGATCACCGAGTCGAGCAGGCCGGCCGCCCGGCAGGTGCCGTAGCCGAGCTCAGTGGCCAGCGCGGCGTCCCGTCCGGACAGCCGGAACCTGCGCAGGATGGCCGGCATCGCCAGGTTGGCGTAGGCGTCGCGTTCCCGGACTGCGGTGAGCAGCTCCAGGGCGGCTGCCCGCGCAGGATCGGCGCTCGGTGGACCGGCGGCCCCGCCCCGGCGGGGCGGTGGCCCGGCGGGCGAGCGGGACCCGCGGCCCCGCCCGCTGCGGCCGTCGGATCGGCGTGGTGAGGTCATCGGGCCTGCCCTTGAGTGTGCCGGCGGTTCACGGGCAGTCGGCCTTGCCCGCGCGGTCGGTACCGAGCCGGGCACCCGGACCGGGTCGGGTGCCGCGCGCCCAGTCGGCGGCGGACATGGACCGCTTGCCGGCCGCCCGCACCTCACCCAGCTCCACCGCGCAGGTACCGGTGCCGACCAGCACCCGGCGCTTGTCCGCCCGCAGTTCCCCCGGGGCGAGCCCATCGTGCGGCACCGGTAGCACCGGCCCCAGCCCCAGCCGCTCGCCGTACAGTGTGGTCCAGGCGCCGGGCTCCGGGGTGACCGAGCGCACCAGCCGGTCGACGGCCGCGGCCGATACCCACCAGTCGACCTCGGCGTCCGCGACAGTGACCTTCGAGGCCACCGATACCCCGTCCTCCGGCTGGGCGACCGCCCGGATTGTGCCGTCCTCGATGCCGTCCAGGGTGGCCAGCAGCAGCCGGGCCCCGGCGCGCGACAGCCGCTCCAGCAGGGCACCGGCGGTGTCCCGGGGACCGATCGACTCGGTCATCACGCCGTAGACCGGGCCGGTGTCCAGCCCCTGCTCCAACCGGAACGCGCTGGCCCCGCCCACGTCGTCGCCGTGCCGGATGCCGGCCTGCACCGGGGCGGCCCCCCGCCAGGCCGGCAGCACCGAGAAGTGCAGGTTCACCCAGCCGTGCCGGGGTACCGCCAGCACCGGTGGGTGCAGCAGCGAGCCGTAGGCCACCACCGGGCAGCAGTCCGGCTCGAACGCCGACAACGACCGCACGAAGTCCGGGGTGTTCGGCCCGGTCGGGCGCAGCACGGGAATGTCGTGCCGGACCGCCAGCTCGGCCACCGGGGACGCCGCCACCCGACGACCCCGCCCGGTCGGCGCGTCCGGCCGGGTCAGCACGGCGACCACCTGGTGGCGCGGTGAGTCCAGCAGCGCGGTCAGCGAGGGCAGGGCCGCCGCCGGGGTGCCGGCGAAGACCACCCTCACCGGGACGAGCCGAACAGCGGGTGCGGGCTGGTCCGGACCACCGGCGGGGGCTCACCGAACCACTCGGCGCGGCGGATCTCGGCCATCGCCAGCCTGCGGGTCTCGGGGTCCAGCCGGTCGACGAACAGCACCCCGTCGAGGTGGTCGGTCTCGTGCTGGATGCAGCGCGCGAGCAGGTGGCTGCCCTCGACAACGACCGGGTCGCCGTGCATGTTCCAGCCCCGCGCCACCACGTGCAGGTGCCGCCGGCAGGGCCAGGCGAGACCGGGGATGGACAGGCACCCCTCCGGGCCGTCCTGTTCCTCGTCGCCGACCACGTCGAACGTCGGGTTGACCAGATGGCCGGTGAAGTCGTCGCAGTCGTAGACGAACACCCGCAGCCCCACCCCGAGCTGCGGCGCGGCGAGTCCGGCCCCGCCCTGGTCGTGCAGGGTCTCGGTCAGGTCGGCCACGAGCTTGCGCAGCTCGGCGTCGAAGTCGGTCACCTCGGTGGCGCGGGCGCGCAGCACCGGGTCGCCGAAGAGCCGGATCGGCTGGACAGCCATGGTGCGTCAGGTCTCCTCGTCACTCGGCCAGCCGGGGCGATGGGCGCGCCGTCCGGATGACGAGTCTAGTGACCGCGGGTCGAGGTGGCGTGGGCCACCCAGGTGTCGGCGAACCGGTCCGGGTCGACGTCACCGGGGGTGTGGCCGATCAGCACATCCAGGATCGGGTAATAGGTCAGCGAGGCGAGCAGCACCGCCCACCTGGAACGGCGTCAAACAGATCCGCCTGGCCGCTGCCCTCAGGCGATCTCGGGCGGGTCGAGCCGCACGCGGACCGGGTCGGCGGCCTTGCGGGCGGTGCGTGCGGCCTGGGCTGCGGCCAGCGCGGCGGCCAGCTCCCGGCCCAGCGCCGTCGGCACCCGCACGAGTGCACGCTCCCGCACCTCACCAGCCGTCGTGGGTGCCAGCTCGACCGGCCCCAGCACCTCGGCGGCGGCCGGCAGGTCGGCGGCGGCCACCAGCTCGGCCACCGCGTCCGGGCCGCCGTCCACCGCTGCCATCCGCACGGCCGGCGGGAAGCCGACCTCGGCGCGGGCGGTCAGCTCCGCGTCCGCATGTCCGACCGGATCCCATCGCACCAGGGCCTGCACCACCGCCAGCTCGGGCGCGGCCGCCACCACGACCCGGCCGCCGGAGTCCAGCGGACGGACCAGGGCGGCTGCGGACAGCCATCGTCGCAGCGTCTCCTCGGCGACCCGCAGGTCGGGCCGGGACAGCAGTGCCCAGCCGTCCAGCAGCAGCGCCGCGCCGTAGCCGGCTCCGCCCGGAACGCCGGTCACCCACGGCTCCGCACCCGGGGTGGCGACCACCAGCGCGGGCCCCGCCGGCACCTCGGCGTGTACCTGCGCACCGCCGCCGGAGGCGCGCACGGTGATCCCGGGGAAGGCCCGACCCAGCTCCTCGGCGGTGCGCCCTGCGCCGACCACGGTGGCCCGGGGTCGGCGGGAGCCGCAGGCCGGGCAGCGGAACGCGGTCTCCGGTGCCCCACACCACCGGCAGCTCAACGAGGCGGCCTCGGCGAAGGGGTTGCCGGAGCGGCGGGAACCGTCCCCGGGCCCGGACGGCATGCCGAGCGGTCCGGCGCAACGCCGGCACCGGGCCGGCTCGCGGCACGACGCGCAGGCCAGCCCGGGCAGGTAGCCACCCCTGGGCACCTGGACCAGCACCGGCTCGACCCGGCCCAGCGCGGCGCGGGCCGCCTCGAATGCGACGGCCGGCAACCGGGCGGCCCGGGCCACCGGGTCGCGGGCGAGCGCGACGTCGGAGTCGGCCACCGCGGTGATCCGGGGCGCGGCCGCGCGTACCCCGGCGCGCTCGGCGACCACCTCGCGGGCCCAGCCGGAGCGCACCAGCAGTTGGGCCTCTGCGGTGCGGGCGAACCCGGCGACCAGCAATGCGGCCCCGGTCTGGTGCGCGCGCTGGATCAGCACGTCCCGGGCGTGTGGATACGGCGCGCGGGGCTCGGCGTGCAGGTCGTCGCCGTCGTCCCAGACCACGAGCAGGCCCAGGTCTGCGACGGGCGCGAACGCTGCGGCCCGCGTGCCCACCACCAGCCTGACCAGACCGCGTCGGACCGCCAGCCAGCCGCGGTAGCGCCGGGCCGGGCCGAGGTCGGCGGTGAGCGTGATCGTCCGGTGCTCCCCGACCAGGGCCGTCGCCGCGGCCGACACCCGGCTCACGTCCCGCTGGTCGGGCACCACGATCAGCGCCCCCCGGCCGGCGGCCAGCGCGGTGGCGGCGACCTCGGCCAGCCTGTGCGGCCAGTCCTCCCCCGGTACCGGCTGCCACACCGCGTGCGCGCCCCGGCCGTCACCGACCGCAGCGAGCAGCGCGGGACCGTGCCGGTAGCGGGCCCAACCAGCGGGCGGCGGCCGGGTGGGCACACCGTCGATCGGCCCCCCGGGCGGTTCGGCCTCGACCCGGGCGTGCCGGGGCGGTACCGCCAGCCGCACCACGTCGGCGAACGTACCGGCCTGCCGGTCGGCGACCGCGCGGCACAGCTGGATCAGCTCCGCCGACAGGACCGGCTCGGCCGACACCACCCGCTCCAACCAGCCCAGCCGCCCCTCGTGCGTGGTGCGCCGCACCCGATCGAGCAGGACCCCGTCCACCAGCCGCCCGGAGAACCGCACCCGGACCCGGACACCCGGCCGTGCCTGGTCGCCCAGCGTGTCCGGCACCTGGTAGTCGAACGGGCGGTCCAGGTGCGCCAGCGGCACGTCCACCGCGACCCGCGCCACCGGCAGCTCGGCCGCCGGCCGCTGCTCGCCCCGTCGACCGGCCGTGGTGCTCACCGCGCCGGTCTATCAGACGGGACCGCCCGGTGTTCAGGCCCCGGCAGCGGACCTCAACGCGTCGGCCCGGTCCACCGTCTCCCACGGCAGGTCGAGGTCGGTGCGGCCGAAGTGGCCGTAGGCCGCCGTGGGGGCGTAGATCGGGCGCAACAGGTCCATGTCGCGGATCAACGCCGCCGGGCGCAGGTCGAACACCTCGGTGATCGCGCCCTGGATCTTGCTCGGGTCGACGGTCTCGGTCCCGAAGGTCTCGACGAACAGCCCGACCGGGGCCGCCTTGCCGATGGCATAGGCGACCTGCACCTCGGCCCGCTGGGCCAGCCCCGCCGCGACCACGTTCTTCGCCACCCACCGCATGGCGTAGGCCGCAGAGCGGTCGACCTTGGACGGGTCCTTGCCGGAGAACGCCCCGCCACCGTGCCGGGCCATCCCGCCGTAGGTGTCGACAATGATCTTGCGGCCGGTGAGGCCGGCGTCGCCCATCGGGCCGCCGATGACGAACCGTCCGGTCGGGTTCACCAGCAGTCGGGTGTCCGAGCAGTCCAGGTTCAGGCTCGCCAACTCGGGCTCGACCACCTGGGCGCGGATGTCGCCGACCAACTGGCCGTCCAGGTCAATCTCCTCGGCGTGCTGCGAGGAGACGACCACGGTGTCCAGGCGCACCGCCTGGTCACCGGCGTACTCGATGGTGACCTGGGTCTTGCCGTCCGGGCGCAGGTAGGCGAGCACGCCGGACTTGCGCACCTCGGTCAGCCGCCGGGCCAGCCGGTGGGCCAGCGCGATCGGCAGCGGCATCAGCTCCGGGGTGTCGGTGCAGGCGTAGCCGAACATCAGCCCCTGGTCGCCCGCGCCCTGCCGGGCGATCAGGTCCTCCGCCGCTTCGACCCGGGCCTCGTAAGCGGTGTCCACACCCTGGGCGATGTCGGCCGACTGGGCGCCGATCGCGATGTTCACCCCGCACGACCGGCCGTCGAAGCCCTTGGCCGAGGAGTCGTAGCCGATCTCCACGATCCGGTCGCGGACCAGCCTGGTGATGTCCGGCGTCGCGGCCGTCGTCACCTCACCCGCCACGTGCACCTGACCGGTGGTGACCAACGTCTCGACGGCCACCCGGCTGCGCGGGTCGCCAGCCAACATCGCGTCCAGGATCGAGTCGCTGATGGCGTCGCACATCTTGTCGGGGTGGCCCTCGGTCACCGACTCGCTGGTGAACAACCGCCGGCTGCCACTCGTCACATCGTGCCCCTTTCGCTGATCATCAGGTGCGGAGTTTAGCCTGGATCCGCAGACGAGCTGCGTTGGTGCGCGGCGTGTGAATGAGGAAAGTGCCTTCTGAGCTGGGATGATGGGTGTTCCTAGGCACCGAACAGCCCCGCTCGAGAGAGGCACTTTCAGTGCGAGTCTCCCATAGGTTCACCGCTGGTTCCGCGCGCTTCGATGAGGACAATCTCGTGTCGTACGCGGGTTTGGTGCCGTTGCTTGGGCTGGCCGAGCAGACCGGGCTGCCGGAG
>JAJCYC010000185.1 GCA_029263115.1 Pseudonocardia sp.
CCAGCGCCGGGGCATCGACCTGGCCACCACGTTGTTCGGCGACCTCGGCGGGCCGATCGGAGACGTCGACTTCGAGGTGGTCGGTGAGCAGAACGCCTGGGTGGCCCGCCCTGCGGTGTTCTTCATCAACCACCAGAGCACGGTGATCGACCTGCTGGTCAGCGCCCGAGTGATCCGCTCCGGGTACTCCGCGGTGGCCAAGGCGGAGATCAAGCAGATGCCGGTGTTCGGACAGATGTTCTCACTCGCCGGGGTCGCGTTCCTCGACCGTGCCAACCGCGCGCGGGCGATCGATGCGCTCAAGCCCGCGGTGGAGATGTTGCGCGGCGGGGTCTCGATGGTGATGGCCCCGGAGGGCACCCGCTCGCTGACCCCTCGGCTCGGGCAGTTCAAGAAGGGCGGATTCCACCTGGCCATGCAGGCCGGGGTGCCGATCGTGCCGATCGTGATCCGCAATGCCGGGGAGATCATGTGGCGCAACGCGAAGACCGCAAGGTCGGGGACGTTGCAGGTCGCGGTGCTCCCGCCGGTCAGTACCGACGGCTGGGACGTCAGCGACCTCGACCGGCACGTCGCCGAGGTGCGCAACCTCTACCTGGACACGCTTGACAACTGGCCCACTGACGCCGGGTCGGCCATACTGTGAGATGAATCACGACAACAACCACGGGGGATGCGACTTGAAGGTCGAGATCGATGACGTCCGACGCCGGCTGGCCGGTGGCGCGGGCCGGTTCACCACGCCGCTGCCGAGGCCGCTGAACCGGTCGGTGAACCGGTTGATCGCGGGCGCGGTGCCGGCCGGTCAGGCACTGGACTCCGACCCGCTCGAGGTTGCGCAGCTGCTCTCATCGCCGGAGTTCATCGCCTCGCTCGGTGAGCTGGCAGAGGCGTCAGGACGCCCGGCGGACGAGGTGCTCGCCGAGGCCGGCAGCTGCCTGCGCGAGATGGCCGCCTGGCACGACCCGAGGGTGACCGATTACTGGTACCGGTTCAGCGCCTGGATGCTGCGCGGCTACGACGCCCTGGTCGATGACGACGCGCTGGCCCGGCTGCGTCGGCTGGACCGCAAGCACTCGCTGATTCTGCTCATCTCGCACCGCTCCTACCTCGACGAGTTCATCATTCCGCCCGCGATGGAGGCTGGCGGGTTGTCCGGCGTGTACGGCATGGCGGGTGCGAACCTGGACTTCTTCCCACTCGGCACGGTGGCCCGGCGCACCGGGATCGTGCACGTGCGGCGAGCTACCGCGGATGCGCCGGTGTACCGGTTGGCGCTGCGTTCGTTCATCGGGCAGCTGGTGCGCAACCGGGCGAACCTGCTCTGGTCGATCGAGGGCGGCCGCTCGCGCACGGGCAAGCTGCGCCCGCCGCGCTACGGGCTGCTGCGCTACGTGGCCGATGCCGTGGAGTCGACGGCCGGGGCGGAGTGCCTGCTGGTGCCGGTCTCGATCATGTACGACCAGCTGCCCTCGCACGAGGTGGGCAGGATGGTCTCGGAGGCCCGGGGGGTGGACAAGAAGCCGGAGGACGTGCGCTGGTTCGTGCAGTACGCCCGGGGCCTGCAGCACCGACTGGGCCGGGCCTACCTCGACTTCGGCGAGCCGCTGCCGCTGCGTGAGCGGCTCGCCGAGCTGCGGGCCGAGGACGTCTCGGAGTCGATTCTCGTCGAGCGGGTCGCCCTCGACGTGTGCCACCGGATCAACGAGGCGACCCCGGTGACCGCGACGGCAGCGGTGTGCGTGGCGCTACTGGGCGCGGGGCGCGCGCTGACCCTGGACGAGGTGCTGGCCACGGTGGCCCCGCTGGCCGGGTACCTGTCCGAACGCGGCCGACCGGTCGCCGGCGGCGCGACCCTCACCGACCGGTCCACCGTGCGGTGGGCGCTGCGCGAGCTGACCCGCTCCGGGGTGCTGACCAGCTACAGCGGCGGCGTGGAGACCGTGTGGGGCATCGGACCCGACCAGCACCTGATCGCGGCCGTGTACCGCAACACCGCGATCCACGTGCTGGTGGAGCGGGCCATCGCCGAGCTGTGCCTCCTCGCGGTCGCCGACAGCGAGAACCCGGACGGCGAGCGGCGGTCCGGACCGCCCTCCGATGAGGATGACAAGGACGAGCCGCCGCGCGAGGTCGCCTGGCAGGAGGCGCTGCGGTTGCGCGAGCTGCTGAAGTTCGACTTCTTCTTCCCGCAGCGAGATCAGTTCATCCGTGAGCTGACCCGGGAGATCGCCATCATGGCTGCTCCGGAGACCCCGAACGGCCTGGAGATCACTCCCGGACAGGCCAGGACCTGGCTCGCCCGGGCCCGGCCGCTGGTGGCGCACCTGGTGCTGCGGCCCTACCTGGACGCCTACCGGCTGGTCGGCGAGCAGTTTGCGGCGGCCGATGACGACCATGCGGTCGACGCAGAGGTGGTGGTGCGGGACTGCCTGCGGCTGGGCCGGCAGTGGTCGCTGCAGCAGCACCTGGCCAGCGAGGAGTCGGTGTCCGGCGAGATGTTCCGCACCGCGCTCAAGCTCGCCCGACACCGCGACCTACTCACGGCGGATGCCCCGCAGGTCGGCAAGCGCCGCCGTGACTTCGCCGACGAGCTGCGCGAGGTGGCCCGCGACATCGGCCGGATCGCCGCGATAGCGCCTGACGCCACCGGCTGACCAGGGGTCGGCTCAGCGGTGTGGTACCACGGCGAGTGCCGGGCCAACGCCCGGGCCCCGCCACGTCCCACCCCGGCACAGGTCCTCCCGCGGCGCTCGGCCGGTAACCTCTCCTCCGACCATGGCCGACCCACTCGATGCGTTGCTCACCCCGCCGGGGCCGGCGTTGCTGCGTCGGTTGGTCGAGCTCGGTCCGACCGCCGGTGACGAGCTGGCGGTGGCCGCCCGGTTGCGCCGGGAGTTCCCGGCCGAGCTGGTCAGCGCCGCGCTCGGCCTGTACGAGCTGCGCCGGCGGGCGGCCGCCAAGTTCACCCGGGCCCACGCCATGTACCTCACCCGGGACGGTCTGGAGCAGTCCTCGGCCGAGCCGCTGGCCCGACACCGCGCGCGCCGCTACCGGGGTCTGGGGCGGGTCGCCGACCTGTGCACCGGGATCGGCGGTGACCTGATCGGGCTGGCCGGGGCCGACGGCGTCACCGAGGTGCTCGCGGTCGACTCGGACCCGGTGCACCTGCGGCTGGCCGGGCTGAACGCCGCCGCGTACGACGTGGCCGACGCGGTGCACCCGCTGTGCGCCGACGTCCGGTCCGTGGACCTGTCCGGGGTCGCCGCGGTCTTCGTCGACCCCGCGCGGCGGACCGGCCCGGGAGGCGCGGGTGGCGCCCGGCGGTTGGCCGGCGGTCGGAGCGAGCCGCCGCTGCCCTGGTGCGTCGGGATGGCGCACCGGGTGCCGATCGGGGTCAAGGCGGCGCCCGGGCTGGACCGGAGTGTCGTGCCACCAGGCTGGGAGGTGGAGTTCGTCGCCGCCGGGCGCGAGCTGCGCGAGGCGGTGCTGTGGGCGCCGGGCCTGGCCGTACCCGGTGTGTCCAGCCGCGCGACCGTCCTGCCGGCGGGCCTCGGCCCGGCGGGGTCCGGTCCGGCGGCTGTCGGCCCGGCGGGGTCCGGATCGGCCGGGCATGAGTTGCTGCCGGAGCCGGGCGGGCCGGTCGGCTGCCGGTCGCCGGGGGAGTACCTCTACGACCCGAACCCGGCGGTCACCCGCGCCGGGCTGGTCGAGGACCTGGCCCGCCGGCTGGGCCTGTGGAAGATCGACCCGATGATCGCTTTCCTGTCCGGTGACCGGCCGCTGATCACTCCGTTCGCCCGCACGCTGCGGGTGCTGGACTCCGCGCCGTGGCGGGAGAAGGAGCTGGCCGGCCGGCTGCGGGCGGTGGATGCGGGTTCGGTCGACGTCCGCCGCCGCGGTCTGGCCGGCGACGTGGACGTGCTGCACCGGCGGCTGCGCGCGGCGCTGGGCGGCGGGTCGCGGCGAGTGACGCTGGTGATGACCCGGGTCGACGACCGACCCTGGTCGCTGATCTGTGTGGACAACTGAGCCCGCCGCCGGGAGGGGACGGTCGGGGCTGTCGGCAGGCGCGGCGATGGTGCGACCATGCACCCGGCCGGCCAGGTCGGTGAGGCATGGCTCCGCTCAGCTGCTGACCCGTCATCGGCAATCGGAGTAACCTCCGCCCGATGTCGGAGACCGTGGCCAGCCCCGGACGGACGGTGCTCGGCCACCCGTTCGGCCTGGTGAACCTGTTCAACGTCGAGCTCTGGGAGCGCTTCTCCTTCTACGGGATGCTCACCATCCTCGGCTACTACCTCTACTTCTCCCTGGAACAGGGCGGTCTGGCGATGCCCCAGGCCACCGCCACCGGCATCGTCGGCGCGTACGGCGGCCTGGTCTACCTGTCCACGGTGCTCGGCGGCTGGCTCGCCGACCGGCTGGTGGGTATGGAACGGATGGTGTTCTACGGCGGCGTGGTGGTGATGGCCGGCCACATCGCGCTGGCCGTGCTGCCCGGGCTGGTCGGGGTCGGCGTCGGGCTGGTGCTGGTCGCGCTGGGCAGCGGCGCGCTGAAGGCCAACGCCTCCTCGCTGCTGGGCGCGCTCTACGACAAGGGCGACCCGCGCTGCGACGGCGGCTTCACGCTGTTCTACCTGGGCATCAACCTCGGCGCGTTCATCGGCCCGCTGGTCACCGGGCTGCTGCAGACCCGGGCCGGGTTCCACTACGGCTTCGGTGCCGCCGCGATCGGGATGGCGCTGGGGCTGGCCCAGTACGTGGCGTTCCGGCGCAACCTCGGCGAGCACGGGCGCAGCGCGCCGAACCCGCTGCCCCGCTCGGCGTACCCGCTGGTCGGCGCGGTCGCGGCCGGGGTACCGGTGGTCGTCGCACTGGTGCTGCTGAGCGGGGTGCTCACCCTGGCGATGTTGGCCTACGTGACCACCGGGGTCATCGCGGTGGCCGCGATCGCCTACTTCGCGCTGATGCTGACCAGCGCGATGGTGACCGCTCCGGAGCGCGGCCGGGTGCGCGCGTTCATCCCGCTGTTCCTGGCCAACGCCGCGTTCTGGACGCTGTTCCAGCAGATCTTCACGGTCCTCGCGGTGTACTCCGACGAGCGGATGGACTGGCGGATCTTCGGCTGGACCGCGCCGTCGAGCTGGATCGGCTCGGCGGAGCCGGTGTGGATCATCTTGCTGTCCCCGGTGTTCGCCGCGCTGTGGACCCGGTGGGGTACCGGCGCGCCGTCCACCCCGATGAAGTTCGCTCTCGGGGTGATCGGCATGGGGGCGGCGTTCCTGCTGTTCCTGCCGTTCGCCGGAGACAGTGGCCGGACCACCCCGGCGCTGGCCGTGTTGTTCATCCTGGCGGTGTTCGCGGTGTCCGAGCTGCTGCTGTCGCCGATCGGGCTGTCGGTCACCACGAAGCTGGCCCCCGAGGCGTTCCGGGCGCAGATGATGGCGCTGTACTTCTTCTCGGTAGGCCTGGGCACCTCGATGTCCGGGGTGCTGGCCGGTTTCTACGACGCGTCCCGCGAGGTCGCCTACTTCGGTCTGTGCGGTGTGGCGACGATCCTGGTCGGGCTGGTCATGGTGGCGTTGAGCCCGTGGGTCCGGGCCCGGATGGCCGGCGTGCACTAGGCCGTCGGTCGGTCCCCGCCCGCCCCCGGCGGCCGGGGTGAACCCGGAGGGGGGATGCGGTCGGGCGCCCGGCGGCGGACCATGGGAGCCCACCGAGATCGGAGGGCATGATGAAGGTCTGCGACATTCTCGAGACGAAGGGCCGTTCGGTGGAGACGGTACGGCCGTGGACGAGCGTGGCCGAGGCCGTCCGCCGGCTGGCCGGCCCGCCGCGGATCGGCGCGCTGGTGGTCTGCGCGGACAGCGGAGGTCCGCTGCTCGGCATGATCACCGAGCGGGACGTGGTGGCGGCGCTCGGCCGGCTCGGACCGGCGCTGCTGGAGCGCGCGGTCGAGGAGGTCATGTCGACCAACGTGCCCACCTGCCCGCCGGACGAGAGCCTCTCCCGGCTCATGGCGCAGATGACCCGGTTGCGCTACCGGCACGTGCCGGTGGTTTCCGAGGGGCGGCTGGTCGGCCTGGTCAGCATCGGTGACGCGGTGCAGCACCGGCTGCGCGAGATGGAGCTGGAGACCGGGGTGCTGCGCGACCTCTACCACGCCGGACGCTGACCGCTGGCGTCGGCGCCGGGCAGTGCGGAGCCCGCTCAGTCGACGCTGGTCGAGCCCGCCGTCGGGGCGGTGGCCTCGGCGGCCCGCTCGGCGACCTTCATCGCCCGGTGGGTCTCGTCGTCGACTCCGCGCCGCCAGTAGCCGGAGATCGACAGCTGGTCGATGGTCAGCCCGCGCTCGTCGAGCAGGTGCCGCCGAAGTAGCTTCACCGCGCCCGCCTCGCCGTGCACGAACGCGTGCACCCGACCGGGCCGGAACTCCATCGTCCGCACATACTCGACCAGCGGATGCGTCGAATCGGGGTGGTCGCTGCGGTGCAGCCAGTCCAGCCGCAGCTCGCCGGGGCACGCCAACTTCTGCCGGCCGGCCTCGTGCTCGACCTCGACCACGGCGTGCACCGGCGCACCGGCGGTGACCCGTGCCAGGCTGGCCGCGATCGCGGGCAGCGCGGCGTCGTCGCCGATCATCAGGTGCCAGTCGGCCACGGGATCGGGGGCATAGTTGCCGGAGGGGCCGAGCACCAGCAGCTCGTCACCCGGTCGGGCGGCGGCGGCCCACGGACCGGCCAGTCCGGAGTCGCCGTGGTAAACGAAGTCGACGACGACCTCCGCCGCGTGCGGGTCGACTTCGCGCACCGTGTACGAGCGCAGCGCCGGCCACTGGGCCCGCGGCAGCTCGGTCCGCACCCGGGCCATGTCGAAGGGCTCCGGGTAGCGGACGCCGGGCCGCTTGAAAATGACCTTGACGTAGCTGTCGGTGTGCGGGAGGTCGACGAACCGGGAGATCTCCGCCGGGTTCGTCGGGATCGCGGTGATCCGGACCAGGTGCGGGTTGATCGTGTCCGCCCGGCGCACCACCAGCCGGGTGGTGGTGGCAGCGGCCGACCGCGTCGCCGCCTGGGCGGCCGGCGGCGTAGCGGCGGCGAGCACACCTTTGCGGGACGCGACCCGGGGGATGCTCTGGGGCATCGCGGCTCCGATCATTGACTTAGGATACCCTAAGTCATTCGGCCGCGCCGACCGGGGTCCCTGACCGTGGTCCCGGCGCGGAGGTCTAGGAACACCCGGCCGCCTGCAGTTCGCGCACGACCGGAAGCCAGAACTCGTCCGGCAGCGGGTACGGAGCGTAGAGACCGCAGCGGGTGAACAGGTCGCCGTAGCGGGCCAGCACGCCGGCGGCCACCTGATCGGGCGGCGCCACCACTGCGAACGCGTCCAGCACCTCGTCGGAGATCCGCCGACCCATCTCGTCCCACTCGCCGCGCTTGGACAGGAGGTTCAGCTCCGGGCCCAGGTCGTCCCAGCCGTGCGCCTCCAGGACCGGCCAGTACGCCGGGGTCGAGCCGTAGAACGCGATCTGCTTACGGACCGCGGCGTGCGCGGTGGCCCACTGCTCGTCGGTCTCCCCGGTCACCACGAACGGCAGGCCGCTGACCTGGAAGCCGTCCAGATCGTCATGCCCGGCAGCCTTGCGGCCCTCGAGTAGACCCGGAACCGAGTGTTCGCGCAGGTAGAGCTCGGTGGTGAAGCCGTGCACGAAGAAGCCGTCGGCCACCTCGCCGGCCACCCGGGTCATCCGCGGTCCGACGCCGGCCAGGATGATCGGCGGGTTGCCGTGCGGGTTCGGGCCCGGGTCGAAGAACGGTGTCATCAGGGTGTGCGTGTAGTGCTCGCCGAGGAAGCGCAACGGCTCACCGGTGGCCCAGCTCGCCCAGATCGCCCGCACCGCGAGCAGGTATTCCCGCATCCGGTCGGCCGGCGCGGACCACGGCATGGAGAACCGCTTGGTGATGTGCGGCTTGATCTGCGAGCCGACGCCGAGGATGAACCTGCCGCCCGAGTAGAGCTGGAGGTCGTTGGCCAGCACCGCCATCGACATCGGGTTGCGGGCGAACGCCAGCGCGATCGCCGTGCCCAGTGCCACCCGCTCGGTGCGGGTGGCCACGACCGCGAGCATCGGGAACGGATCGTGCTTGACCTCGCTCAGCCAGAGGGCGTCGTAGCCGGCGTCCTCCGCCTCGCGCCCGGCATCCCAGTCGCCCACCTTGCCCGACAGCGTCGCGTCGACCTTCACCCGTCCTCCGTCCGTTCGCTGACCTCTCCCGGACATTACTCCCGACAGCCGTCGCGTGGGCGGGCCGCGTCGGGCTCGGATGAGCGAAAGCGGGTGCGGTCACCGGGTGTCCCCGGCCCACCCGGTATGTGGCGCTCGGGTGCCTCGATGAGGTGGTTTCCCCCGCCGGACGCGGAATCGGTGGTCCCACGGGTAACCGGGGCGTGTTGCCGGTCGTTGAACCCGGCGACGAGGGAGATCGGTGACCTCAAGTTCCCGGTCTGCGTCGCGGAGTAGCGACCGGTGTCACGACGGGGAGGGGTTGCCGCACATGTCGGACGGGTACCGCCGGCTCACGCTCGCGGCGGACGCCTCCCCGGGCCGGCTGCGCCAGCTCGACGCGCTTCGGGTGCTCACCTGCCTGTCGGTGGTGCTCGTGCACTCGATCGGCGCCTACTCCCCCGACATTCCCGGGCCGGGCGCGGCCACCGCGTTGCTGCACTACAGCCGGGAGATCTTCTTCTTCGTCTCCGCGTTGGTGCTGGTGCGCACCTACGTCCCCCGGCTCGGCCCGGACGGCAGACTCGCCGACGTGGCCGGGTTCCGGCGCCGGCGGATGCGCCTGATCGGCATCCCCTACCTGCTGTGGACCGCGCTCTACCTGCTGGTCTGGGTCTGGCACGTGCGCGCCACCGAGCCGATGCTCCGGGTGCTGGACGAGCTGCCGATGCGCTTCTGGTACCTGGTGATCACCGGAAACGGCAGCTACCACATGTACTTCCTGCTGGTCACCCTGCAGTTCACGGTGATCTTCCCGGCGGTACTCGCACTGCTGACCCGCACCCAGGGTCGGCACGGCCGGGTGCTGGCCGTCGCCACGGTCCTTCAGGTGGCCACCCTGGCCGTCTACCACTGGGTGCAGGTGCCCGACGAGGGCTGGCGGATGCTGCTCGGCGACTCCAGCCTGTTCGCCTACCAGCTATGGCTGGTGGCCGGCGCACTGGCCGGCCTGCACCTGGAGCGGATGCACGACTGGATCACCGGCCACGGCGCGCTGGTTCTGGCCTCGGTGCCGGTGACCGGTGCGCTACTGCTGTGGGCCTACTGGGTCCAGGTGCCCGGCCGCGGCGCGATGGCGGCGGGCACCCCGCTGCAGCCGGTGATGGTGCTCTGGTCGCTGTCGATGCTGGGCGCGCTCTATCTCGCCGCCGATCGGCTAGCGCGGCTTCGCGGCGCGCTGGCCCGCGGCGTGTTCGGCTACGGCGCCCAGCTGTCGTTCGGGGTCTACCTGGCCCACCCGCTGTTGCTCGACCTGATCCAGTCGGCCGCCCGGCGGGTCGGCCTGTTCGCTGCGTCACCGGCGTTCGTGCTGGCCAGCTTCGTGCTGACGGCCGGTGGGTCGGTCGCGCTGTGTGCTCTGCTGCACCGCACCCGGCTGAGCCTGCCGATGATGGGGCGCGTCCGCCACCGCCGCCCGGCGCCGGCGCGCGAGGCGGCGCCGAAGTCCCCCCGGGAGCCCGAGCGGGAGGCGGGCCGGTCGCGGGTGGCCGCCACCACGGCGCTGATGCTCGTCGTGTCCATCGGCATGGTGCTGGGCATCGGCAGCTCGCAGGGTCCCTCGGTCGCGCGGGCGAGCTGGGCCGTGACAGTCCAGGCTGACGGTAATGTGGGGGCGGACCCGGCCGGGCGGTGACCTCGTCGCCACCGGCCGTGCTGGTGGCAACTGCCGACGGGTCGGCTCGACCCGGGCATCTGACGAGAGGATTCAACGTGCGGGACGCGGTCATCGTAGAGGCGGTTCGTACCCCGGTCGGCAAGCGGAACGGCGGGTTGTCCGGGGTGCACCCGGTCGACCTGTCGGCACACGTGCTGAAGTCGCTCGCCGAGCGCTCCGGAGTCGACCCGGCGCGGGTCGACGACGTGATCTGGGGGTGCGTCGGCCAGGTGGGCGAGCAGGCCATGGACATCGGTCGCACTGCCGTGCTGGCGGCCGGCTGGCCGGAGACGGTGACCGCCGTCACCGTTGATCGACAGTGCGGTTCGTCACAGCAGTCGGTGCACTTCGCCGCCGCCGGACTGATCGCCGGCCACTACGACTTCGTGGTCGCCGGCGGTGTCGAGTCGATGAGCCGGGTGCCGATGGGCAAGTCGGTCGCCGACCAGAACCCGTACAGCCAGGCCTTCTTCGACCGCTACAACGGCATCGCCCCGAACCAGGGCCTGGGCGCCGAGATGATGGCCGAGAAGTGGGGCTTCAGCCGCACCCAGCTCGACGAGTTCTCCGTCGCCAGCCACGAGAAGGCGGCCGTCGCGCGGTCCGAGGGTCGCTTCGAGGCCCAGATCGCGCCGGTGACCCTGCCGGACGGCACCGTCGTCGCCCAGGACGAGGGCATCCGCCCCGGCGGCAGCGTCGAGAGCCTGGCCAAGTTGAAGACGGTGTTCAAGGAGGACGGCGTGATCCACGCCGGCAACGCCTCGCAGATCTCCGACGGCTCCGCCGCGCTGCTGATGACCACCAGCGAGAAGGCCGCCGAGCTGGGCCTGACCCCGATCGTCCGGGTGCACACCGCGGTGCTGGCCGGCGCCGACCCGGTGATGATGCTGTCCGCGCCGATCCCGGCCACCCAGAAGGCGCTGGCCCGCTCCGGGCTGAAGATCGACGACATCGGCGCGTTCGAGGTCAACGAGGCGTTCGCGCCGGTGCCGATGGCCTGGCTGCACGAGTTGGGCGCGGATGCCGAGGCGGTCAACCCGAACGGCGGCGCGATCGCCCTGGGCCACCCGCTGGGCGGCTCCGGCGCCCGGATCATGACCACCCTGGTGCACCACATGCGCGACAACGGCATCCGCTACGGCCTGCAGACCATGTGTGAGGGCGGCGGCCAGGCCAACGCCACCATCCTCGAACTGGTCTGATCCCGGCGCACCACCACGACTCTCCGCGCTCGCACGGCCCGCGCGGTTCTACACAGCTGGTCGACCCTGCTGTGCGGAGCAGCCAGGGCTGTGTGAGCGCGGTGGTGTGTGGGGGCGCGCCAGCCCGGACGGGTGCGGGTGGGTGGGTGGGGTTGCGACGCACTGTGATGGGCTCGACGTCGAAGGCGCTCGATCATCTGCGACAATGGGGGAGCGGGCGCCCTGGTGTTGTGTGATCTTGTGCGAAGTCTGTGAGCATGTGTGCTGTGTGCGCCCCCGAGTCCGTCCATCCGTGACGGGTGCGCCCACGAGAAGAATTGACGAGCCTCAACCTGTGACAAGCAATGCTGCGCCCCGCCCTGCCGTAACCAGTTTCGACGACTTCCCGCTCGACCAGGCCCTGCAGGCCACGATCGTCGAGCTCGGCTACGAGCGCCCCAGCCCCATCCAGGCCGAGGCGATCATCCCGCTGCTGGAGGGTCACGACCTGCTCGGTCAGGCCGCCACCGGCACCGGTAAGACCGCCGCGTTCATGCTGCCGATGCTGCAGCGGCTGGCCGACCAGCGGGGTCAGCGCCCCGAGCAGCGCCGCGGCGTGTTCGGGCTGATCCTGGCGCCCACCCGCGAGCTGGCCATGCAGGTCAACACGGCCGCCAACCGCTACGGCGCCGGCCTGGGTGTGCGCACCCTGGCCGTCTACGGCGGCGCCCCGATCGGCCCGCAGCTCGGCGCCCTGCGCAAGGGCGTGGACATCGTGGTGGCCACCCCCGGACGGGCCATCGACCTGATCAACCGCGGCGGACTGAAGCTGGACGGGCTGGAGGTCGCGGTGCTCGACGAGGCCGACGAGATGCTCGACATGGGCTTCGTCGAGGACATCGAGACCATCCTGGACGCCACCCCGGACACCCGCCAGACCGTGCTGTTCTCCGCCACCATGCCGCGTCGGATCGAGAAGCTGGCGCAGAGCTACCTGCGCGAGCCGATCACCGTGCGGATCGCCCGTGAGGAGCTCGCCGCCGGTGACACCCCCCAGGTGCGCCAGGACGCCTACCTGGTGCCCCGCAGCCACACCACCGCCGCGCTGGGCCGGGTACTGGAGCTGGAGCGACCGCGCTCGGCGATCGTGTTCTGCCGTACCCGGGCCGACGTCGACGCGGTCACCGAGTCGCTCACCGGTCGTGGCCTGCGGGCCGAGGCGCTGCACGGCGGGATGGACCAGGAGCACCGGGCCCGGGTGGTGGAGCGGCTTCGCTCCGGGCGCACCGAGTTGCTGGTGGCCACCGACGTGGCGGCCCGCGGCCTGGACATCGACCTGCTCACCCACGTGGTCAACCACGACGTCCCACAGACCCCTGAAGCCTACGTGCACCGGATCGGGCGGGTCGGCCGGGCCGGGCGGGAGGGCATCGCGATCACCCTGGTGCCGCCGTCCAAGCGCTACACCCTGGCCGCCGTCGAGCGGCTGACCGGCCAGTCCATCACCGTCGCCGCCGTGCCCAGCATCGACGACCTGCGGGCCGCCCGGCTCGCCCGCACCGAATCGGAGCTGCTCGACCAACTGGGATCGGTCACCGACCACGGGGTGGACGACGCGGTGTGGACGATGATCGCCGGGCTGGCCGAGGAGTACGACCCGCTGCAGGTGGCGGCCGCCGCGATTCGACTGGCCCAGGCCGCCGCCGGCGCCCCGCCGGAGGAGGAGCACATCCCGGTGATCGAGCCCAGGGAGCAGCGGCCCCGCTCGTTCACGCTGGACCGCGCCGGCAAGTTCGGTGGCCATGAGCGCGGGGCCAAGCCGGAGCGGGGCCCCGGCCGTGCGCGTGGCGCCGGGCTGGGGCCGGCGAAGTCCGGCACCACCCGGCTGTTCGTCTCCGCCGGGCGGGCGGCGGGCGTGCGCCCGCAGGACATCGTGGGCGCACTGGCCAACGAGTCCGGGTTGTCCGGCAGCGACATCGGCACCATCCAGATCCACGAGCGGCACGCGTTGGTGGAGGTCCCCGAGTCGGCCGTCGAGTCGGTGCTGCGCGAGCTTCGCGGTGGCACGATGCTCAAGGGGCGCAAGGCGAGCATCCGGCGGGAGAAGGAGTTCCGGAGCTGACCGGGCTGCCCGAGGACTGGTCGCGCTGGCGCGACCAGGTCGACCTGACCGACTACGACCGCCGCTGGCAGCGGATGGCCGCATCCGGGCAGAACGTGCACGGTGAGGCCGACCTGGTGTGCCGCTACCGGCCGTCGAGCGTGCTGGACGCCGGGTGTGGCACCGGACGGGTCGCGGTCGAGCTGGCCCGGCGGGGGATCACGGTGGCCGGGGTGGACGCCGACGCCGAGATGGTCGGCGCCGCCCGGGCGAAGGCGCCGGAGCTGGCCTGGTGGCACGCCGACCTCGCCGGGTTCAGCACCGACCACCGGTTCGACCTGGTGGTGCTGGCCGGCAACGTGATCCCCTACGTGGCGGCCGGGTCGCGGTCGGCGGCGGTGGCCGCGTGCGCCCGGGCACTGGTGCCCGGTGGCCGCCTGGTGGCCGGGTTCAGCCTGCGTCCGGGGTGGCCCACGGCACAGGAGTACGAGGGCTGGTGCGCGGACGCCGGCCTGATGGCCGAGCACCGGTTCGCCACCTGGGACGGTGACCCGTTCGCCGGGGGCGACTACCTGGTCGCCGTGCACGTCCTGGGCGCGGCCCACGTCGGTCACATCGAACGCTGAAGCACGCTCCCGGTCCGATAGAGCTCGACCAGCAGGGCCCGGAGCAGCACACCGGTGCGCGTCACCGTTCACTGGACCAGAACCCGGGCGCGCAGCTCGGTGGACGGTCAGCCAGAACCTTGTCGCTCAAGGTGACGGCTACCGGCGGTACGTCATCGACAACCGTTCGGCAACGGTCCCGCGCCGGTGCGCGAACCGGGCATCAACGCGGCCAGGTAGGCGCGCAGGGCGGCCGGTTCGGACAGGTCGAACAGCCCTTCCGTGAACACCAGCGACAGGGCGATCCGGCACAGGGCGTCGACCAGCAGCCGGGGGTCGGTGTCCGGCAGCTCACCGGCGGCGATGTACCGGCGCACCCCCGGCAGCGTCAGCGGCTCGACCTGGCTGATCAGTCCTCCGGCGTGGGTGGTGAACCACGGCAGCACCCGGTCGGGGGTGTCGCGCAGGGCGGCGCGCAGCAGCGGGTGCTCGCGGGCCTGACCGACCACGAACGTCATCACCTCGAGCAGGTGCTCGGCGAAGGGCAGCTCCTGGTCCAGCACCGGCCGCAGCTGTTGGAGGAATCCTTCGAACTCGCGCTGGATGACCGCCGCGATGATCGCGTCCTGGTCGCCGACGTACTTGTAGACGGTCGGTCGGGACAGCCCGGCCCGCCGGGCGATCGCCGAGTGCAGTCTGCCGGCAGCGAAACCGCCCTCGAGCAGACATTTCTCCGCGGCGGCCAGCACCTGGGCCCGCATCCGCACCGCCTGGTCCACCGTTGGTCGCCCCTCGTTGACACTTCACGGTCCGCTGTCACCGTAGCGGTTGACGAAGGTCGGGTGGAGATTTACAGTTCAAATCACAGTGTCAACAAGTCAGTGACGACTAGATGAGGTGCGGCGATGACGGTGACCGATCACCCGACCCGGGGCCGGCGGCTACGCGGTGCCGACGTGGGTATTCCGCCCCGCCAGCTGGACTTCCGGCTGTCCGGGGACATGCCCCGCTGGCTGTTCGCCGGCAACATCACCGCCACCACCTACCTCACGGTGCTCTCGGCGTTCTTCCCGCCGGGCGAGGACTTCTTCGTCCGCTCGGTGCAGCGCTACGCCTCCCGGGTCACCGATCCCGTCCTCAAGGCGCGGGTCGCCGGGTTCACCGGGCAGGAGGTCATCCACAGCCGGGAGCACGAGCGGCTCAACGAGGTGCTGCGGGAGCGCGGTTTCGACCTCGACGTCGCCGAGCGCGGGATCGCCGTGGCGCTCGCCCTGCTGGAGCTGCTGCCGGCCCGCCAGCAACTGGCCTGCACCGCGTTCATGGAACACTTCACCGCGGTGATGGCCGAGGCGACGCTGCGTGCCGAGGACGCCGGTGAGGGGCACATCCACCCCGACCTGAACGAGCTGTGGCTCTGGCACGCCCTGGAGGAGCTGGAGCACAAGTCGGTCAGCTACGA
>JAJCYC010000186.1 GCA_029263115.1 Pseudonocardia sp.
CTGGTGCTGTCCAGCGTGCTGGTCGGCGCGGCCTGGCCCGCGGTGCTCGAGCAGTTCGTGGTCAAGCCGAACGCCAACGAGCGAGAGTCGGTCTCGATCACCCGCAACATCGCGGCCACCCAGCAGGCCTACGGTCTCACCCCGGACAAGGTCGACTACCAGGACTACTCCGGCCGCTCGGAGGCCACCCCGGGCCAGGTGCGGGGTGACACGGCGACGCTGGCCAACCTGCGGCTGCTCGACCCGAGCAAGTTGCAGAAGACGTTCACCCAGCTCGAACAGCGCCGGAACTTCTACGGCTTCCCGGAGAAGCTGGACATAGACCGCTACACCGTCGATGGTCGAGTCCAGGACTACGTGATCGCGGCTCGCGAGCTGAACAGCCGCGGGCTGGTCGGCAACCAGACGGACTGGATCAACCGGCATCTGGTCTACACCCACGGCAACGGGATCGTGGCCGCGCCGGCGAACCAGGTGAACTCCGCGCTGGACGAGGCCGGCGGCACCGGCGGCTATCCGAACTTCACGGTCAGCGACGTGAGCACCCAGGGCGACATCCCGGTCGCTGAGCCGCGGATCTACTACGGTGAGCTGATCACCGACTACTCGATCGTCGGTGCGAATCCTGATGGTCCGGTGCGGGAGTACGACACCGACACCACGAGCGTCACCTACGCGGGCAAGGGCGGAGTGTCGATCGGCAACCTGTTCAGCCGGTTGGCGTTCTCGTTGGCCTACGGCGAGCGGAACATCCTGTTCAACGCCTCGATCAACGACAACTCGAAGATCATGTACGTCCGTGATCCGAGGGACCGGGTGGGCCAGGTCGCGCCCTGGCTGACGTTGGACGGCGATCCGTACCCAGCGGTGGTGGACGGTCGGATCACCTGGATCGTCGACGGCTACACCACGTTGGAGAACTATCCCTACGCCGAACGCATGGTGCTGGGTGAGGTCACGGCAGACACCTTGCCCGGGGTCCGGCGGCTGCCGAACGAGACGGTCAGCTACCTGCGCAACTCGGTGAAGGCGACCGTCGACGCCTACGATGGCACGGTCTCGTTGTATGCCTTCGACGAGACCGACCCGGTGCTCAAGACCTGGTCGAAGGTGTTCCCCGGCACGGTGAAGCCGGCCAGCGAGATCAGTGACAGCCTGCGCGCTCACTTCCGCTACCCCGAGGACCAGTTCAAGATCCAGCGCGAGCTAATGGCCCGCTACCACGTGGATAACCCAGGTGAGTTCTTCTCCACCGTGTCATTCTGGGACGTGCCGTCGGATCCGACGGTGCAGGGTGGTGCCAGCGCCGGCACCGGCACCCAAAGTCCGCAGCCGCCGTACTACGTGCTGGCCGGGCTGCCGGGACAGCAAGGTGCCAGTTTCCAGCTGACCAGCGCCCTGGTCAGCCTGCGCCGGCCGTTCCTGTCGGCCTACGTCTCAGCGAGTTCCGATCCAGCGACCTACGGCAAGATCACCGTGCTGCAACTGCCGGCCGATACCCAGACACCCGGCCCGCAACAGGTGCAGAACCAGTTCGTGTCGTTGCCCGAGGTGAGCCAGCAGATCAACCTGCTGCGGCAGAACCAGACGACGATCGACTACGGCAACCTGTTGACGTTGCCGCTGGCCGGTGGGTTGCTCTACGTGGAGCCGATCTACATCGAGCGGGCCAACCAGGAATCGTCGTTCCCGCAGCTGGCCAGGGTGCTGGTGAGCTTCGGCGGCAAGGTCGGCTATGACGCGCGGCTCGACGTCGCGCTGAACGAAGCGCTCGGTTCCGCGGTGGCCGGCGTCGTGCCGACCACGCCGTCGCCGAGCGCGGGCGGCACGCAGCAACCAGCGGCGGGTGGGGCGTCCGGTGCGGTGGGTGCCTCTCCGGAGTTGAGTGCGGCGCTCGGTGAGGTGAACAGCGCGCTGGGCAAGCTCCGGGCGGCCCAGCAGTCCGGCGACTTCGCTGGGCAGGGCAACGCGCTCGCCGAGTTGGACCGGGCGATCGACCGGTTCGACTCGGCCAAGAGCGCCCGGCCGGCAGCGGCCCCGTCGGCGTCGCCGGCACCCTCCTCTCCGGCGGCGCAGCCCGCGCCGCCAGCCGGAGGCTGACCTCCAACGGCCCGTGTGGGACCCCCCTGCACGGGCCGTTCAGGGGCGTGTAAAGTAATAGATGCAACGCGGGGTGGAGCAGCTCGGTAGCTCGCTGGGCTCATAACCCAGAGGTCGTAGGTTCGAATCCTACCCCCGCTACCAGGCAAAACGGCCTCGGAGACAAGTTCTCCGAGGCCGTTTCTGCGTTCCATGGGAACACTTTTGGGAACACTTCTCATTCGGCCGGCTCTTCCGGCGGGGTCCCGAGCACCAGCGAAGCGACCTCGTCGGCGGCGTCCCGGTCCATGCCCGGCGTCACGTGCGAGTAGACCGTCATCGTGAACGCGGCCGACGAGTGACCGATGCGGTGGCTCACGATCTTCGGGTTCACTCCGGCCCGCAGCGCCGCCGTCGCATACGAGTGTCGGAGGTCGTGGAACCGGATCGGCGGCAACTTGGCCGACACCGACAGCCGACTGAACCGCTGCCGGACCGAGTCCGGATGGACCGGCCGCCCGTCCTGCCACGTGAAGATCAACCCGGTATCGGCGTAGTCTGACCCGAAGAACTCACGTTCCGAGTCCTGGAGCTGCCGCCACGCCATCAGCGCCGTAACGGTCGCAGGGTCGAGCGCGATCTGCCGACCCGCGCTGTCCGACTTCCCGTCGCTGCCCTCCGCACGCCCGGCCACGACCACCCGGCCCTCCTGCACCGAGAGCGTCCGCTCAGCCAGGTTGACCGCAGACCACCGCATCCCGCACAGCTCACCTCGCCGCATTCCGGTCGTGATCGCCAGCAGGTAGAGCGCATAGAACCGG
The DNA here is from genome assembly GCA_029263115.1 of Pseudonocardia sp. Classification (GTDB taxonomy): domain Bacteria; phylum Actinomycetota; class Actinomycetes; order Mycobacteriales; family Pseudonocardiaceae; genus Pseudonocardia. The sequence continues at coordinate 2,901 of JAJCYC010000186.1, forward strand.
TCCTCCCGAGCGTGCCGCAGGAACGTCCGCAACTGCTCCGGGGTCCAGACCGGTCGCCGTTGCCGCGCTGCTTTCGGCGGCCGTGCGTCGGCTGCCGGGTTGTGACTCAGGTAGTGCCAGCTCACTGCATCGGTCAGGGCGCGATGAAGCATCACGTGCACGTTGCGGACCGTCTTCGGGGCCAGGCCGGGGGAGAGCGACCGAGGAACCTGCCCGTCCTTGAACCGGCGCACAGCAGCCCGTGCAGCGTGAATCGAGACCCCGCAGGCCTCCATCACCTCACGCGGGCCGGGTTCGTCGCTGAGCTGGACTCTGGCAGCCCAGAACGCGTACATGGCGGCGTTGTTGTCGACCTTCACCCGGCCCTTGCTCAGCAGGTGGGCGTAGAAGGTCATCAGCTGAGGCGTTGTGACCTGCTGGAGCCGGACGTCACCGATCACCGGGACGACGTACGACCTCGTGTAGGCCGACCAGTTGTCCCAGGTGGTCGGTTTGATCGAGGACTTGATCGACGGCAACCACTCGTCGGTCAGAAAGCTGCCCAGCGTGCGGCCGGTCGAACGGACGAACCGGCCATCGTCGACGTCCTTCATCGCCGCACGGCAGGCTTTCCACGCCTCCTTTTCGTTCCGGAAACCGCCCTTGCCTACCCACGGACGCTTGCCGGTCAACGGATCAGCTGGACCACGAAACTTGTAGTACCACGATGATCCGCGTTGCGTAACGGTTCCCCTCATGCCGCACGCACCAGGTCACGGAGGCCATCCGTCACGATGTAGATCCGCCCGCCCAGCCGACGCGAGGGCAGCTCCCCGGAATCGGCCAGCTTGTACGCCGAGGCCCGACTGATGCCGAGGATCTCGGCCGCCCGTGGGACCGACAGGAGCAGCGGCAGCGGTTCCAGCACCGCATTCACGTCTTGAGCCATCAGCCGATCCACGGGGACTGCCTGCCTTTCTTTGCCGTCGAGCCAGTTGCGGAATTGTTCGGGTCGTCGGGTGGTCTGCCCTCCGCGTGGAGCTGGGCGGCGCGCATTTCGGCGTTCCAGCGTTGGCGTTCGGAGATGGATTGCAGGAGTAGGTGCGCCCGTGGTGGCACGTCAGAGTCGCCGGGTGCAGTGCGTTCCCAGACGATGCCCTCGTCGTCGCGGATGCGCGGTTCGATCCCGGCGGCGGTGAGCAGTTCCCGGACGAATGCGGCCCGTTTCGCGCGGTGGTGGTCGAGGGTCTTGCCGGACCACTTGCGGGAGACCTGGCACCGACGCCCGCCGATTCCGAGATGTTTGGCGGTGTGCGCCTTGCCTTTGCAGCAGCCCGGCACGGTGGAGAGCCGAGCACCACGGGGTTCGATGCCGTAGAGCAGCCAGACCGCGCACCGCTCGTTGCACGGGGTGCGCATCAGCTCGGTGTGCAGCCGGTCGACATGCGCCCGCTTCGCGTCCGAGGCCGAGTCGTCCAGCCCGATTGTCTCGGTGATCGACTTGGTGAGGTACTTGGTCAGGTACCCGATGTGGCGCCCGGCTTCCGGGGTGCCGCCGAGGATGCCCTTGGAGTGCACCTGCTCGCCGAACCGGATCACGTGCGCCGGTTCGTCCAGCTTCTCCCGCGCCTGATCGAACGTCGGCAGTGGTTCGCGGGTGTCGGGGTCGACGAAGCCCTTGGCGCGGTCGTCCCAGACTGGGAGATGCCCGTTGCCGTAGACCAGCTCGTCGTGTTTCGGCCACCACACGGCGTAGTCGGTGGCGGCGGTGACCTGGCGGATGGTCTCGTGCGGGATCGAGCCGCGCACCCCGTAATGGGCGTGCGGTGCACCGCGTTTCTGCGGTTCGACCGACCCGAAGTGCTGCACGTCCCACCCGACGCAGCGGCGTAGGTTCTCCATCCACCGGCCCAGCAGCTTCGGAAAGTGGATGGCGTCGCGAGCAGCACGGCGGTAGTCGTAGCGCTCCGGGTCCAGCGCCGCCCCGTCCTCTCGCCTCACCGCGCCGTAGGACGGCAGGGTCAGCGTGACGAACTGAGACGGCCGGTACTTCCCCGCGAACACCCTGCCCACCGTCCGGCCGTCGACCGGTTTGCGGGGCAGGTCAGGGAGGTTCTGCCGCCGTCGGGTCGAGCGTCTCTTGGAGACGGCCGGCATCGGGTCCAGCGGCACCAGGTGGCCCTTGATCCCCGCCGCCCGGATCTCCTCGTCTACGACCCGCACCGCGTCGCGGATGTGCTCGCAGGAGTCCTCATCGCCGTCGGCCTTGGACTCGGCGTAGGCGGCCACCAGGTCGGCCCGGCAGGTCATGAGGTCCTTCTCCTGCTCGGTCGGTTCCCGCGCAGGCAAGACCGGTTCCTCGTCGAGGTGCCAACCCTCCCGGCACTGCGCCACCCGCAACCGGCGGTGCTTCTCCGCGCACGTCGGGCACACCGACTCCTGCCGGGACTCACACGCCCGCGCCACGATCCGCACTTCGCCGGTCTCGAGGTCGATCGTCCGCATCGCCAACGGCCGCACACAGACCCCGTGCTCGAGAGCCAGGGACTCCGCGACCTCATTGGTCAGCAGCGCCCGAACCTGCTCGGCAACCTCCGCGGTCGGATGCTCAGAACGTGTTGGGAAAGCGCGCGGCGCGCCTGCGTGACGGGTGTGGTTGGTGGGGTCAGGGTGGTGGTTCATGGACTGTTCCTCACCCCAGCGTTATCCCTCGGATCTGACTGACCAGCAGTGGGAGTTGATCGCGCCGATGGTGCCGGTGCGTCCGGGTGGGCGTCCGGCGAAGCATTCCCGGCGCCGGATCGTGGACGCCCTGTTGTACGTGAACCGCACCGGGTGTGCGTGGCGGCAGCTGCCGCACGATTTTCCGCCCTGGGACACGGTGTACTGGTATTTCAAGATCTGGAACGAGCGAGGAATCACCGACCGGATCCACGACGCGCTGCGCGCGGCGGTCCGCGACCGCGAGGGCCGCGACCCGATGGCCAGTGCCGGGATCGTGGACGCCCAGTCGGTCAAAGGCGCCGACACCGTCGGTGCGACGACCCGCGGCTACGACGCCGGGAAGAAAGTCAACGGGCGCAAGCGCCACGTCGTGGTCGACACCCTCGGGCTGCTGGTGGTCGTGCTCGTGACCACGGCCAGTGTGCAAGACCGCGACGGGGCCCGCCCGGTGCTGGCCCGCGCGAAGATGGCGATGCCCTCGATCGTGCTGGTGTGGGCCGACGGCGGCTACGCCGGCAAGCTCATCGCCTGGGTGCAGCGGCGCTGTCGGATCCTGGTCGAAGTCGTGAAAAAGCCTGCGGGGCAACGCACCTTCGAGGTCCTGCCACGGCGCTGGGTGGTCGAGCGCACACTGTCCTGGCTGGTCCGCTGCCGACGGCTGGACCGCGACTACGAACGCCTCACACAACACTCCGAAGCAATGATCAAGTGGGCGATGATCGGCCTCATGACCCGCCGCCTCGCTCCCGGACCCGGTCGCCGACCATGGCAACCGACCACCGCCTAATGGCACCTTTCCCAACACGTTCTCAGTCGTGGTCATCACTGCACCTCCAGCTGCGTCGGGCGGGACAGGTAGCCGTTGAGGTAGTCGAGGTAGGGGTCGGCCATGTGGAAAGCGCGGACGCGTTGGGGTTCGCGGCGGCCGTCGACCTTGACCCAGGCGGTGCCGGGCATCGAGGGCGGGATCTCGTGCGCGAACGCACCACGTGCGCGGACGCCGTCGCCGAGGACCATGTCGACCTGGACCGGCTCGTCGAGGCGCAGCGCCATCCGGGTCGGAAACAGGTGCCGGAAGCTCAAGATCTCCTTGCGGGGGTCCTGGATCTCACCGACGACCGACACGGCCGGGGCGCGGCCCTGGGAGCACATCAGTTCCAGGCCCAGGGTCGCGCGTTCCTTGAGCTTCTTGTCCCGTTGGTAGGCGACGACGGCGGCGAGCTCGTCGACGATGAGGATCACGTAGGGCAGCCCGCAGCCGGGGAACCACTTCCGGTGCCCGGTCGCCGCGAGTGCGACCGAACGTCGTTGGGTCTCCTCGGCCAGGTGTTCGATCAGCTCGACGGCCTCGATCCCGTTGGTGGTCATCAACTGTCGGAACGCCGCCGGGACCTTGGTCAGCTCCATACCGCCCTTGGGATCGATCCCGTAGACCTCGACCAGCCCGGCCCGGATCTCGGGAGCCAGCGCGTACACCAGCGCCCAGGGGATCGAGGACTTCCCCGCCCCCATCGACCCGGACACCAACCAGTGGTTACACAAGATCCGCTCGAACCAGGTGTCGCCGAGTTCGGTGTATCCGAGCGGGACCGCAGCCAGATCACACATAGGGCACCTCCGGAATCGGGGGCGGAACGAACGGCACCGCCAGGGGTTCGATGTGGACGACGTCGAGCACCAGGCGCCCAGGAGCGGGCACCCAGATCCGCACCGAGCGGGCGGCGAACGCCGTCTCCAACTCCGGGATGCGCGCCTCGAAGTCGGCCGGGGACTGCCCGACGACCATCCCGACCTCGATGCGGTCGCCGAACTCGGTGGAGCGGACCGACTTGAGCTTGGGACAGAACACCCGGCCCTTGTGCTGCATCGCCAGCCCGGAGAACAACATCGTCTTGTTCCACCGCGGCCCGTAGACCGTCGCCCGCTGGATCTCCGACCGGAGCCGACGACCGATCACGAACCGGTACGAGCGGTCATGCAGCGCCGACCACAACAGGCCGAGGATGCCGACGATCAGCATCAGGTTGATCGGCCCCCAGAAGCCCATCCAGAACACTGAGACCACCAGGGCGATGAACCCGGTGCAGAACAACGGATACCGCCACGCCAACCGACCGAACAGCGCGGCCAGCGTGCCGACCCAGAACACCATCAGCACCGCGCCCGCAGCGTTCACCGCCGAGCGCGGAACCCCGGCGACGAGGTTCACTCCGGGGCGTTCCATCACTGGTCCTCCCTGTCGTCCTCGACCGCGATGTGCGACATGCCCTGGTGGTAAAGCCGCGCGAAGTCCTCCGCCGTTCGGAGAGTCCCGGTCAGCTCGGTGAGCGCACCCACGCATGCTTCGATCCGCTGGGCGGGGTCTGCGCCCTGGTCGTCGCGCAGCACGAACCGGTCCGGGTAGTGCTCAACCTGCCGAGCCAGAAGGTTCGCGATCCCGGCCAGCTGCGCCGTCAGATCCGACAGCGCCCAGCCCCACGAATAGAAGTCCTCATGACACGGATCGGCGTCACACCGCTGCTCACGATCAGCCAGCGCCACCGCCTCGACCGCCGCGTCCAGCACCTCAGCCCGCGTTGCCATCACCGACCACCTCTCGACTTGCGGCGCCGACCACCCATCGCCGAGAGCGGAAACAACGCCATCTGCTCCTTGTGATCCGCGCAGCGGTGCAACCTCGGACCCGAGCCGACCTCAATCATCCGATTGCAGATCTCGCAGCGCGACAACGACTTCTGCGACTTCGAACCACTCATGCCGCACCCCCGTGCCGAGCCCGGACAACCTGCTCACGCTGCACCGGGGACATCCCGCCGACCACGCCGTGACGCTGGCCGGGGCGCTCCCAAGCCAGGACGTCGTCGACGCACTCGGCGCGCACCGGGCACCCCGCACAGACCAACCTCGCCTCGCGGTAGTTCGAGATCTCGCCCGGCTCTGTGAAAAACAGATCTGCCGGGATCTCTCGGGACCTCGCCTCGCGGCGCCAGTCCGGCATGTCGTGGCCGTCAAACAGGCCGACTCGCAACGCCATCCGCACGGCGTCGACCGGATCGACACCTCCTCGATTCACTACCCGTGCGGCCCGAACAGCCGCCCTACCCGTGGTGACACGCACGATCTCTCCCCTTGCTCAGAAGGTGGGGGACCGGCGTCCTGGTCGTATCGTGGGGACGCCGATCCGCCCTGATGGATGGACCCGGCAGGTGCGGGGACGGGACAGGGCCGCCAAACTCCGACCCGTCCCCGCATCACCTGCTCTAGGAATTCGACTTGCCCTGCTCGGCCGGGGCCGGACGCGGACCCTTCGTCGGCGCCTTCATGCCGGTCGCCCGGATGCTGTAAGCCACCCGATTCCGCTTGTCGTCGAGATACGGCGTGACCATCAGGCCCTCCAGTTCCACCGGCCGCAGCGGAGTCCCCGGCATCTCCGGCGGCGGCACCGGCTGCACCTCAGCCAGGAACTTGATCTGCACCGTCTTCTCCGCCGCCCGCGCCTCCGGGTCACCGTCGAGCACCGTGCCGACCCAGACCAGTAGCCCCGTCACCGGGTCCACCTGCTGCACGAACCGCTCTTTCGTGGACTGGTCCCAGTCCCGCAACGGCTCGATCTGACTCACGAGGTACGCCCCGTGGTCGTACATCTCCTCCATCGGGACCCGGAACCTCGCCGACTTGATCGCCATGACCTCTCCTTCGATAAGTGGACTATGCCAGTAGCCAGAGTAAGTGGCATAGGCCAGTCACGCAAGGGGCGACACGCCGGTGGTTCGAAGAGGCTCAGAGAGGGGGGAGCGCGTACTCCTGACGGAACGCCCAAGCGCCGGGCGGGTAGATCGCGTCGTCGGTCTGCACGGGCCCGTCCGACTCGTCGTAGACGGTCAGGCGATACACGAGAACAGGGGCACCCTCAGACAGCTCGAGGAGTCTTGATTCGTCATCGGTCGCGGTGCGGGCGGCGACCTGGTCGCGTGCATAGCTCGACGCCTGACCTGTCGTTTCGGCGATGTACTTGCCGGTTCCTCCACGGAGCCGTTCGGGTTCCAGAAGCAGCGGTGCCGACTTCGCGAGATCTGGCCGGAACCACGACGTGGACAGCTCGATCGGCTTGCCCTCTGCGCCACGCAGGAGTCGGGAACGCCGGATGGCTTCGCTTCCATCTGGGAGTTCCAGAGCCGCCGCGACGTGCTCCGGGGCAGGGACAATCTCGACGGCCAAGAACTCGATCGACTCGGTGTCGCTGTACATCGTGCCGAGATCGCGTGCGCGTTCGTATCGCTCGCGGGCGCGAGGGGCCGCGTTGGCCGACCGCACGAATGTCCCGGAGCCCTGCCTGGACTCCACGAAGCCTTGTCGCCGAAGCGTCTCCAGTGCCCGCGCGGCGGTCGGTCGAGCTACCTTCCAACTCGCCGCGAGCTGTCGCTCAGACGGAATCTCGGCGCCCGCCACGTAGTCGCCTCGGACGATCTGGTCGCGAATGTGACCCGCAATCTGCAGGTACTTCGGTACCGCTTCCTCGATCTCGGGCAACGTCTCTCAGCTCATCGAAGTGTCATATGCCACTAGCCAGTGTACGAGCCTGAACGTTCCTGAACGACGGGTAGGGTCGCGTGTCGTGAGGACCTTGGTCGTCGCTGCAGGCGGTGGGGGCGACGCCATTACCGGCTCGGCATTGGCCCGCCAGTTGAATCTCGACGAGCCGCCCATCGTCATGACCTACGCATGGGACCGCCTCATGATCGACCCGCTACCCGGGCCACGAGGGGCGGCCGACTTCCGAGGCCTCGACGAGCTGGCGCCGAACGTGTGGGAGATCCAGCCGACTACCACGCCCATCCCGCCCGCCGGCTCTTCGCTCCCGCACCTCGCCGAGGATCTGCCGTCCCGGCTCATCCTCATCGACCCGACCGGGGGAGCCGTCGGCGTCGCCGATCAGATCGCCGCTACAGCAACGCATTTCGGGGCTACTGACATCGCACTGGTAGACGTCGGGGGCGATGTCATGACCGACGGGACCGACCCCGGACTGCGGAGCCCGTTGGCCGACCAACTCGCGCTCGCCGCGTGCGTGCGCACCGGGCTTCCGGCCCGCGTCGTCGTGGTCGCGCCAGGCATCGACGGTGAGCTACCCGGTGACGTCATCCGCGAACGCCTCAGCAGCGTCGGCGCCGACCAGCTCGACGACCTTAGCGCGACCGACATCGAGTTCGTGCGTCATGTCTTCACCTGGCATCCATCGGAGGCATCTGGCCTCGTCGCGGCCGCAGCGTCCGGCCGAAGAGGAAGAGTCGAGGTCCGCGACGCCGCCGACCTGGTCGACCTCACCCACGCAACCACGACCGTCTACACCGCAGATGGGTACAAGCTGCACACCCGAGTACCGGCAGCGCACCTCACCGACTCCGCGTCCCTCACAGACGCCGAGCGCACCATCCGTGAGCAGACCGGGATCTCAGAACTTCGCTACGAGACCGAGAAGGCACGCACCCGGAAGGACAAGCCAGCCCACAACGCCACCACAGCCGACCTCGACCGCATCGACAGACTTGCGTACGAGGCCGCTGCCCGAGGCGCCGACTACATCAGCATCCGACGTCTGTCCGAGCTGATCGGCTCCACGAGCCCGGAGACGTTCACCGCGTTGTCGACGGTGCTACGCGCGGAGCGACCCAGCCGATACGACGCGTCGATCTATCGGACCAGTGACGGACTTTCGGGCGATTAGCTCGTTGCGGTGCGGAATTCGGCTCTATGGGATCAAGGCGGCGCGCTTCGCGCGCCGCACGCCTGGCCCCCGGCCTGACGCTCCGCTACCGGCCGGGCCAGGCCGTCCAAGACAACCGCGCCGGATGACCTCATGGCCCGATCTTCACCGCACGTTGGATGCCGCAGCCCTCGCCGGTCCACGGGATCGTCCACGCCGATCCGACCGCGTCAACCGCGCCTACGGCGTCGCGATGCGATGACCCTTCGGGCCACGGTTGACCCGCCCGCCTCGACGAGGTGCTTAGCCAGGACCGAGGGCATGCCGGGGGAGTAGGGCCGCGGAGCCGTTCGCAGTGGCCGAACAATTAGATCCGTCCGAGCACCTCGGCTAACTCATCGGGCCGCGAGAGCTGCACCATGTGTGCGGCTGGCAGTCGAACGACGGCATCTGCATTCGATGCCATTGATTCCTGAACCGGTACCGGGATGCAGTTGTCTGACTCTTGCTCGGCGATGATGTAGGTCGTCGGGTGTTGCCGATCAGGGGCCGTGCTCGGTGTGCCAAACGACGCGGTGGACTGCAAGACCAATCGCGAGAAGAACCCTTGAGCACGGTCTTGGTCCAAGTCCGCACAAAGTGAGTCTCGGAGCAGCTCGAAATTTTCGGTGACCTCCATTGCGTCGTCATCCCAGGGGGACGATCCACGTCGGCAACGGCGCTTCACCGAACATGCTCTGCAGGGACTGTCCACGCTGCGGCAGAAATGCAGCCAAATAGACGCTGTGCCGCACCTTCGGGTGGCGCGCCAGTTCAGTAATCACCATCCCGCCGTAGGAATGTCCGACCAATACGACCGGCTCGTCGCACTTGTCGAGCACCTCTGCCACGTAGGCGGCGTCGGCGATCAAGTCACCGAGCACCGACGGGTCGGTGCCCGCACTCGGCAGCTGGTCAACCACCGTCACCGGGTGACCTGCCTTCTCCAACCGCCCGGCCAGGTCATCCCATACCCAACCGCCACCCCACGCCCCATGAACCAGCACAAAGTCACTCATGCAGTGAGAGTGACGTACGTCATAGACGTGCGCAAGGCCGACCTCAACAAGTAGAGATCACAGCTCCGTCGAGCGCACGCATTTTTGGCCGCCAGCTCCTACAGATCATCTGGCCGCCCGTGCTGTTAGCCGGTGCGCATCGAGGGAAACGGGGGCACTCCAGCCCACCGCGACCGCAGGTCAGCAGCGTCGCGAGGCCCAGGAAGCCAGATTGCCAAGCTCAGGTTGTCCGGTAGCGCCGGGCCCGACAGTCAACCGAACCCGTGTGCCCAAATACGGGCCCGAAGGACCGGCTTGACGGGGGTGTCAGGCGCGGGCCGCGCCCGCTGCTCTCCTTCGAGGGAGGCCTGCGCCCGGCCGTCACGATTGCCCGCCGTCGGGGACCGTGCCCCGCACTGCCCATGCCCTCGCGATGAGCGTGATGGCGCCGTCGGGCTGCCGAGGCACCGTCTTATGCAGGTGGCTCCGGAGTGCGTCCCGGCGGTCTTCGGGCAGGGCCACGCAGTAGCCGGGCGCCGGGCCCTGGCCGCCGAGGAACGGCCTCCAGAAGTCCTCGAAGTCGGTGAACGTGGTGGGCACCTCGATCGCCTCGACTTGCACATCGACCAGCCCGGCCGAGACGAACAGGGTGCGTAGGGGGTCTGGGCGGCACAGCGGAAAGCGGCGTCCCTCGTCGAACTCGATTGCGGCCGGGTCGACGGCGATCGCGGCGTCCCAGAACTTCCGGATCAGCTGCATTCCCTCGGCGTAGTCCCAGACGTAGGCGGCGATGAGCCCACCCGGCCGGGATACCCGCCGCATCTCGACGAGTGCCTGATCGGGTTGCGGTACGAAATTGAGCACCAGCCCCGAGACGACCCGGTCGAAGTCGCCGTCCTTCGCCGGAATCGCCGTCGCGGAGCCAGCCGCTGCCTCGAGTGGTCGTCCAACCGTGCCGCGACGGGTCGCGGCGAGATACGACTCAGAAGGGTCGACCGCAATCACACGCGTCGGCTGCTCGGTGGACAGGACCGCTTGTGCCAGAGCACCGGTTCCGCACCCCACATCGCACCACGCAGAGGGTGGCCCGTGCGGCAGCCACCGCAAGAACCGTGGCGCCACCTGGCGGCTCCACCGCCCGATGTACGGCTCGTATGCCTCGTCGCTGGTCCACGCGTCAGCCGGACCGCTGGTCATCAGGGGCCTCCTTGTCGCCCATACTGTGGGACATGAGGGCAATATGCCCGAACCCAGTAGTGCATGGCCAGCACCATGTCCGGGTCGGCCGCTGGACCCGCTGGCGGCGCCCAGGGTCGGAGGCAAGAAGGTGCGTGGCCGACCGGGCCAGTCAGCGGCGAGCGGATCGGGGCATCACCCACGTTGTAGAGGGGCGAGCTTCGTCGCCCCTCCAACCTTTGGGAACAGATTTGGGAACAAGACGCAGCAGAACCGGTCGGATCGGGCCTCGCGGAAGAGACGCAAGAGACGGGACCCATACCTCTGATCAGCACCGGAACGACATCGTGGCGTTATCGAGACGGCGATGGTTCACCTCATAACCCAGAGGTCGTAGGTTCGAATCCTACCCCCGCTACCAGGCAAAACGGCCCCCGGAGATCGCTCCGGGGGCCGTTTTCATGCCCAGGTGTAGCAGGATGTGTAGCAGAGCAGCGGTCGGTTGCCCCGAACGGGACCCCGGAAGAGTTACATCGGTGTGATGCCGGTTATGCTGGCTTTCCAACGGGCGCCGACCTGGCCCCGTTGTGCCCGGGCGCAAGTCGCCCGTTGCGCTCCGATCGCTCCCATAGGGAGGCGGAAGTGGCCGGTAAAGCCCGTGTCCACGAGCTGGCCAAAGAACTGGGCGTGACCAGCAAACAACTGCTCAGTAAGGCGCAGGACCTTGGTCTCTACGTGAGGTCGCCCAGCAGCACGATCGACGCGGCAGACGCGCGCCGCCTCCGCGAAGTCCTCACAGGGCGCGGTCAGGCCACACCAGGGGGACGGGCGTGGCCACATCGCCCGGTGGGCAACAGCCCAGGGGAACGTCAAAGTCTGTGATCTTCGCGTGAGGTGCTGAAAACCTGCACCGAGGCGCCCGTGTCGTAGCCGGGTCGGTGGCCTCTGACCTGTGACGATGCGGGTTCTCACACCATGCAGATCACAGAGACAGAGGCCACCGTTGTCAGTGTTGCATGCTCCCGGGTCGGATCTTGTTGTC
>JAJCYC010000187.1 GCA_029263115.1 Pseudonocardia sp.
AACCCCGCCGGCCCGCCGTAGTTCTCGGTGACCGCGTACCAGAGCACGCCGTCGTAGCCCCAGTTGCGCGGCCCGTCCACGGCGTTCACCGGCAGCACCTCGACCAGGTCCACCCCGAGCTCGACCAGGTGGTCCAGCCGCTCGATCGCGGAGTCGAACGTGCCCTCCGGGGTGAACGTGCCGATGTGCAGTTCGTAGAGCACGCTGCCCGGCAGCGCCCGCCCGGTCCAGGCCCGGTCGGTCCACTCGAACGTCTCCGGGTCGTAGCGCCGGGACGGGCCGTGCACCCCGGCCGGTTGCCACCGGGAGCGCGGGTCGGGCAGGGCGGTGGGGTCGTCGTCGAGCAGGAACGTGTAGTCGCTGCCCGCCCCGGCCGGCGCGTCGACCCGCCACCAGCCGTCACCGGTGGGTCGCATCTCCCGTATCGAGCCGGCGACGTCGATCCGTACCCGCGCCTTACCCGGCGCCCACACCGCGAATTCCGCCACGTGGGCGCATCCTGCCGTTGCGTTGCCGCCACCGCCGGACGGGGACCCGGTCCGCGCCCACCCGGACCGCGCCCGCCCGGGGCCGGGTCCCGCCCGCGCGCTCACCCGGCCCGTACCGCGTGGCCGCCCCGCTCCTGCTGGTCGGTGAACCGCTTGAGACTCTTCGCGCTGAATCGGTTGACCGCCGCCTTGACCCCGGCGAAAATCGCGCCCTGCAGCACCGCACCCAGGATGACATCTCGGGTGCTGTGATCGGTCGAGTCCGCCGGTGGGGCGACATCCTCACCCGTGACGGCACGCCAGACCCGGGTGAAGAGCGCGCCCGCCAGGATCCCTCCGAGCACGCTGGCCAGCATCGTGAGGGGCTTGAACAGCAGGCCCATCAGCGACCGCCCGACCGGGTGCGGCGACCGCTGCGGGCCGTGCGCCGGCGCAACCCGACCGCCACGAGCACGCCGGCGGCCAACGCTGCGGTACCGGCTGCCACCGGCGCCGGATTGTCCTGGGCGGCGGCGCGCGCCTGGGCGGCTTTCTCCTTGGCTTGCCCACCGACCGCGGTGGCCCGCTGCTTCGCGGTCCCGGCCCGGTCCGAGACCGCACCGGCCGTCACCTTTGCCCGGTCGCTCAGCGAGCCCGCCACGCTCTGCGCCCGCTCCTTGGTGTCCTGGGCCTTCTGCCGCGCGCGGCTGGTGACGTCGGCCCTGGCAGCCAACGCGTCGACGGTGTCCGCGAGGTCCGCCCGCAGCCGCTCGTTGTCCTGGCGCAAGGCCGAGGGGTCGGCGGATCCGGACGGTGCGGTCGCGGCCTGGAACTCCGTCGGCTCACTCATCGGTGCACGCCCTTCTTGATCGTCTCTATGTCGCGCTGGGTGCCGGCGATCGCCTGTTCCGGGATCACCGGGCTGGCCTCGGTCGCCTGGCTCCGGGCCACCAGACCGAGCGCCCCGGCGACGACCAGCAGCAACGCCGCGGCGATTAGCGCCGACGCCCAGACCGGCAGGACCAGGGCGAGGGTCGCGATCCCCGCGCCGATCAAGGCGGCGACCGCGAACCAGGTGAGCACTGCGGCCGCTCCGGCCATGCCGACGCCCAGGCCCAGCCGCTTGCCCTTGGCTTGCAGTTCCGCCTGGGCCAGCCGCATCTCGCCGCGCACCAACTGCGACATCTGTTCGCTGAGTCGGCCCACCAGCTCGCCGGTGGACGTCCGGTCCAGGTCTGAGTGTGTCCCCGTCATGCCCGCGCTTACCCGGACACATCGGTGATCACACGTTCCGCGGTCGGAAGCCTGCGCTCGGGCAGTTGGTGCGGCTCGCCCGGGTAGGAAGCGTGTCAGGTTCCGTCCTGGTCAGCAGTGCGGGCCGGGTGTGGGGTGAGGGCAACGCGCTGACGGGGACGGATCAGGCCGGGCGGACCAGCAGCGCCACCGGGTAGCGGGCCAGCACGTCGGACAACCGCGGCGTGGCGCCGTCCACCGACTCGCCGGTGACCACGTCGGTCCAGTCGTCCGCCCCGCTGGGCAGCGCCAGGACCGTGTCGCCCCAGCCGTCCCGGGCGGCCAACCCGACCGGCAGTCTGGTGGCCACCGCAACCAGCGAGCCCCGTCCCCGGGAGAACGCCACCGCGTGCCTCGCCGCCGAGCCGTCCGCAACGAGCGGTCGGTAGCCGGTGAACAATTCCGGCCGGTATCGGCGCAGCCGCAGCGCGGACACGGTGACCAGCAGTTTGGCGGCACCGTCGGCGTCCATTGGAGGCAGCCAGTGGTCGTCGATGCGGGTCAACAGCTCCCGCCGTGCGGCGAAGTCGACCGGGCGCCGGTTGTCCGGATCCACCAGGGAGTACTCGAACAGTTCAGTGCCCTGGTATACGTCCGGCACCCCCGGTCCGGCCAGTTGCAGCAGCTTCTGGCCGAGCGAGTTCGACCAGCCGGCCGGCGCGATCCGGGACACGAACGCCTCGACCTCTCCAGTGAGCGTGGCGTCGGCCAGCACCTCGCCCGGCCAGCGGGAGATCGCCTCGTCCACCTCGGGCACGGCGTGCACGTGGCTGGTGGCCAGCTTGGCTTCCTTGGCCGCCTTGAGCAGGTACCCGGCCATCCGGTCGGCGTCGATCGGCCACGCCCCCACCAGGCACTGCCAGGCCAGCAGCTCCAACGAGCGCTCCGGCAGCGGGTGGGCCGCCGACCAGCGCCGCAGCCGTGCCGCCCACTCGGCGGGCAGCTCGGAGAGCACCGCCAGCCGGGCCCGGACGTCTTCCGAGCGTTTCGTGTCGTGGGTGGACAGGCTGGTCATCCCGGCCGGGGTGGCCGTCTCCCGGGCCGCCGCGCCGGCGTGCAACTCGGCCACCGACACTCCGAACCGCGCCGGCTCGCCTCCCACCTCGTTCAGCGCGACCAACCGGTTCCAGCGGTAGAAGGCGGTGTCCTCCACGCCCTTCGCGGTGACCATGCCGGAGGTTTGCTGCACCCGCCGGGCCAGCTCGCCGTCCGGTTCGGCCAGCATCCCGGCGTATATCGCCCGCAGCGGCTCGTCCAGGTCCGGGCGGTTGGCCAGGGCCACCGACACCGCGACGTCCAGCGCGTGACGCCCCTCGGGCAGATAGCTGCGGTACACCGGGAACGACGACAGCAGCTCGGCCACCGCGTCCCGCGCGCGATCCGGCCCGCGGTCCGATGACCCGCCGGCCGACG
>JAJCYC010000188.1 GCA_029263115.1 Pseudonocardia sp.
CGGCGCTGCCGCTCGTCCAGATACGGACGCAGCACCGCATACCTACGCGCTACCGACTGCCCGACCTGCCCATCGATCGCCATAGCACAGACGGTAAGTCCCCGGACCCGAAAACCTACGTTACTTCGTCGTGAGTCCTAAGTGCCCTCCTCCACTCCCCAGATCGGCGGCCCGGGCCGCCTCGCGCCGATCGTCGCAGACGACCATGGATGTCCCCGCACAGCGACGGACGGCAGATGTCGGTTGACCAGCACGTTATCCCTGCGAGTAGCGGACCGGGAGTTGCTCGACACGTAAGAATCGCCCTCGCCGGGCTGAGGCAGGTCTCCGGGATGGTCGGCACCCCCGATCGGCCGGTGGTTCGAGGTGGTCACCCGGTGCCATCCCGACGACCTCCCCGAGGGCTACCAGACCACAGCGCGGGGGCACGCCTGGCGATCTGGCCGGCGGTTCCGGCCGGTGGGGTGCCCCCGCACTGCGGCCCGGTCGGGCTGCGCCAGGTCGACGGGATGGCACCTCGGGTAGCCGCTGAGGGCGGAGCAAATCCGGAGCGAACCACCCAGACACAGCCGACACCCGCCGATACGGTCCGACACGAACCCACAGCTCAGACGGCACAGGACGGCATCCGGCGAGTGCCAGAAGGACAGCGCCACCGCGTTCGGGACGAAGAGGCCACAGGTTCGAAACAACTACAACTGCCGAATCCGGCTCTGAAGTAGATCAAGGCGGCGCTTCGCGCCGCGCCCGCTCGGCTCGCGCCCGCCGCCTCCGGCCCGGGCGCGGCCGGCGGGCTGTCTCGGGTGCGTCAGATTCGGCCGAGTGTGTCAGCCAGCTCATCGGGCCGGGACAGCTGCACCATGTGCGCGGCCGGCAACCTCACCACTTCGTCAGCGTGCGCCGACATCGCTTCCTGCACCGCCACCGGGATGCAGTTGTCCGACTCCTGCGCGGCGATTATGTAGGTGGTCGGATGCCCTCGATCGGGCGCTGTGCTCGGGACGCCCAGCGCCGCCGCCGACTGCAGCACGGTGCGCGAGAACATCTCCCGGGCCCGGTCCCGGTCCAGGTCCGCGCACAGCGAGTCGTGCGCCAGCTCGACGTCGTCCGTGATCTCCAGTGCGCCGTCGTCACGGGCGACGACCCAGGGCAACGACGCATCACCAAGGCTGTCGAACGCGGACTGTCCACGCTGGGGCAGAATGGCCGCCAGGTACACGCTGTGACGGACCTTCGGGTGGTCGGCCAGCTCGGTGATCACCATTCCGCCATAGGAGTGCCCTACCAGCACGACCGGTTCATCAAGGGCGTCGAGCATCTCGCGGACGTGGTTGGCGTCGCCAGTCAGGTCACCCAAGGATGCCGGGTCGGTGCCCGCACTGGGCAGTTGCTCCACCGCGGTCACTTGGTGACCGGCCTTCTCCAGCCGCTGTGCCAGGTCGCCCCACAACCAGCCGCCCCCGAACGCGCCATGGACCAGAAGGTAGCTGCTCATGGGATGAAGTGTGGTCGCCTCCCGATGACCTGACAAGAGGGTCCGGTCGCGCAGACAACCTGACCAGCCGTTTCTGGCGGATGGGCACGCTCCCTCGGCCGGGGATCATCCACGCCGCGTCGGCCGCGTCAAGGGCGGCTGCGCCGTCGCTGCGCGATGCTCCGGAGCAAATCCGGAGCGGACGCATAACCAGCGCCCGGCACTACCCGACACGAGACGACACGAAGGCCCAGCTCAGAGGGCACAGGACGGCACCGCGCGGCCCAGCGCGACCCGGCAGATCCGCTTTGACACGGAAGCGCTCGCTCTCACTGCAGTCACGCCCGTCCTTCGGGATGCGTGAACCAGCGCGCTCGGGAGCTGACTACTGTGGAACGTCATGCGGGAGGTCGATGAGACGACCGAGGACCTGCACGCCGCGTTTGACGATCTTCGGGCGGCGAGCGGCGAGCACCCCCGCCACCGTCGTGCCCTGAAGGCTGTTCTGAACGAACTCTACAGAGTCCAGGAGTACCGGCGCGGACGCACCAAGTTTAGTCGGACGACCTACTATACGCACGCCAAGTCGTGCGACACCGGCAAGGTCACCCTCGGCGTCGTTTTCCTACGGGGTGTGCTTACTCATCACCTGATCAAACAAGTCCAACCGACGAGGCAGCCGCTGTACCCGAGTCAGGACCTCTACCCAAGCGAGTACCTGTACCCGGGATCGAACTTCGTGTGGATCAGCGGCACCGATCTCCTCCGGGTGCATACCCCGGATCCAGGCCACAAGAAGGACCTGCCGTACTACGAGTCCCACGTTGGCGGTCAGTTAATGTTGCCGACGATCAAGCAAGCGATTGACTTCCTGCTCACGGACCCGATCGTTGCAGAACTCGAGTACGAGTAGCCACCAGCGACCACTACCGCGACCCTGCAGGCAGACTCTGATCGTCTCGACGAGCTGCTGATCTTTGGCGTGCGACCCGCCGCCGGCTCCGCTCAGGACGACACCCGAGGCGAGGCATCGGAAAGGCACCAAACCACCCGGCACAGAGCAGGCTCGCTCGATACCATCCAGCACGCTGAGCAGCCCAAACGGCACGCAACGACACCCGCCCGCACCTGGAATCCGCCTTCGGGACGAAGAGGTCGCAGGTTCAAATCCTGTCACCCCGACCAACCAGAAGGCCAGGTCAGAGACTCCTCGCGGGGAGCACGGACCTGGCCTTTCGGCTTGCCCAGGGCGGAAAGGCAGCAGAAAGGCATCACGCCGGTACGAGGGCACCCGCCGGCCCTCCGTCGTCCCCCTCGTCATCGTCGTCATCGAGCGCCCGCAGGATGCGGGTCGGGTCGTCGGTGCGTCGGGTGTAGAGGTCGAGCGTGGTCGACGAGCGCTCGTGTCCCATGGCCCGCTGAACCATGTTCGGCGGGACCCCGTCGTCCACCAGCCAGGTCGCGTACGAGTGCCTGAGGTCGTGGAACCGCAGGCCGCCGGCCTGGTACCGCGCCACCTGCATCACGGCAGCCGTGTGGGTCTTGAAGCCCGCCTCCAGCGGCGTCCCGGACCGATCGGACCACCACGCGGTGAACCGCTCACCATCCGAGGTGACCCGCCCGAGCAACCCGGCCCGCACCAGCGCCGGCCGCCAGATCCGTGCTCGGAACAGCGTCCGCCGCAGCGCCCCGCCGACCGTGTTCGGGAAGATCAGACCACCCTCCCCCGCCGGCACCTCCACCATGTGCGCCCGGAGCAACTCGACCAGCCAGCCCGGGAGCGGCACCGAGCGCCGGCCCGCCGTCGACTTCGGGTACGGCTTGAACGAGGTGTGACCGGCCACCTCGATCACGGTGCGGATGACCCGGACCTGCGCCCGGTCGAGGTCTATCGCATCGACGCACACTCCGGCCGCCTCACCCCACCGCAAGCCGGCGCCCGCCGCGATGGCGACGATGGCCCGGTACCTGGACGGCACCGCCGGCAGGAGCTGACGCCGCAGCTGCTCCCGCGAGATCACCAGTTCGTCGGTGTCCCTAGTCCGCCGCTTCTGGACCCTGATGTCCTCGCACGGGTTGAAGGCGATCAGCCGGTTACGGACAGCGGAGCGGAGTACACCCGAGGTCATCCGGCGGCACTCCGCGACCGTCGCCGGAGACAGCCGCCGACCGAGGTCGGTCACCCAGGTCTGGATGGACAGGTGGTCGATCTTGGACAGTGGCCAGTCGCCCCACTGTTTGATCACGTGGTTGGTGATGATCGAGGTGTCCCGAGCGTGCGTGGTGGCCTCGGTGTTCCACGACTCCATCCACCGCCGAGCGTGCATGCCGAACGTCTCGCGGCCAGCGTGCGGCGAGACGTAGTTCCCGGTGCTCTTGGTGGTCGTGACCTGGGCCAAGAAGGTCGATGCCTCCCGCTTGGTAGCGAACGTCTTGGACTGCTGCCGGCCGCTGGGCTCCCGCCAGTAGGCGCGCCAGTTGCCGGCCGGCGTCCGTCGAATGCCCGCCATCAGGCTGCCGCCTTCCCATCGAGCCACGCATGAAGTCGCTTGCGTGGGATGAGCCAGCGACGGCCGATCCGCTCGGCCGGGATCAGCCCGTCACGTACGTGCTGGTAGGCGACTCCGCGCGAGAGGTTCAGCAGGTGAGCTACCTCCTCGACGGTGTAGGTCAGCCGGCCGGTACTGATCTCGGTCTCAGTGCGGTTCATCTGTTCTCCAGTCGTCGGGCTTGTTCTCCGGGTAGGTGGCGGGCGCGTTCGCCGATGGCTTCGGCGAGTTCTCGTTCGGCTTGGTCGTGGTGGCCGATGCCGATCAGGCGCCAGTCGTTGACCACCAGGACCTGGGCGAGGTCGTCGACTTCGTGGCCGAGCTCGTTGAGGGTGTAGGCGATCTGGAACAGGTGCCGTTCTGCTCGGATGGCGCGGAAGGTTGTTGAGTAGCGCTGGGACTTGGTGAGGAAGTGGCCCCGGAACCCGAGCATGTGCGCCCATTTGCGCAGGTTGAGCGCCTCGTACCGGGCCAGCCCGCCGAGTTCCCAGACGGTTTCGACCATCCGTCGGTGGTGCGGGGACAAGGCCAGGTAGTCGATGTGCTCGGCCGACTTGATCGGCCGGTCGGCGGCCTCGGTCTTGCCGGTGCCTTTGGTGGCGTACTTGGCGATGTAGCCGGCGAGCCGGCTCTCGGAGATCTGGCCGTCCGGGTGTTCGATGTGGTCGGCGGCGGTGCGGGTGATGTCCCGGATATCCAGCTGGGCGCCCCACTCGGCCACCCACGGTGCGCCGTCCGGCCGGTCGAGGGTGACCGAGGCGGCGCCGGCTGCCTCGAGGATCGCTTCGCGCAGCACGCTCGAGGTGATCCCGGCCGGGGGCGGGTCGGCCGGTCCGTCGGGGCCGTCGAGGCGCAGGGCGGCGTGGAAGTGGACCAGGCCGCGCCGCTGGTACTCCGCGACCTTGGCGTAGGACAGCCGGGCGACCTCGGCGAACAGCCGACCAGGCACCCCGAGCCGCTGGGCCAGGGCGCGGCGTAGGGCGATGGTGAAGCGGTGCCAGAGCTGCCCGGCGTGGGCCTGCCACAGCACCGACCCCACGTAGTCGTAGGTGTCCGGGTGGACGGGCCCACCGATCCGCGGGTCGTCGGGGTGGTGGTGCTCCCCGCAGCGGCACCCGATGACCGCCCCGGTGCGGGTGACCCGCCGGGTGTGCACGGGTCCGAAGGAGGGCGGGGTGAGGGTGAGGAACACCCTGGGCCGATCCGCGACGGTGGTCGGGATCTGCTTGTGGCCGCCGGAGACGCCGGCGCGCAGCAGGTGGAAGGCGTCGGCGGCGTACCGGTCTGAGCAGGCCGGGCAGACCGAGGCGCGGCGGTTGCCGCACGGTGCGAACAGCTCCCCCGACCGTTCGTAGATGATCGTGCCGTCCGGGTCGACCAGGGCGCCGGAGCCGGTGAGGCGGATGGGTTGGGCGCAGCCCCCGGAGGCGTACACCTTCGCCCGCCACTCCTGGAAATCGGGCGAGGTGATCCGGGCGGTGAGTTGTTCCTCGATGTCGGGTGCGTACATGGGCGTCACCTCTCTGGGCTGGTGAACGGGCGCACGCCAGACGGGGCCAGCCGTGTCGCTGCGGCTGGCCCCGTTCTCGGCGGTCGAGCTATTCGGTTGTGATGACCCTCGTGCGGTTGGTAGCGGGGTCGGGGCCGGTCTCGGCGAGCAGCCACCGGACGGCCGCCCGCCGCGACGGCAGCTCATCCACCCGTCGGGTCGCGGCGTAGGGCTGGCCGGTGAGGTTGACGGCGGCGTACCAGATCAGGCGCTTCGTGTGGCGGTGGCCGAGCCAACGCCGGTAGCTGCCGATCACTCCCCGACCTGGCCAGGTCTCGGTGACCGTGCCGGGCCCGCCAACAGTGGAGCGACGGCGACGAATGCGGTAGCGGTGGCCCTGGTGCACGACCGTCACCAGGTCTCCGCTGGCCTCGCGGCTCACGCGCTCCACCACCAGGCGGTGCGGGCCTCGTAGGCCCACTCCCGAGCCAGGGCCTTGATCGCCCACACCTCGACGAGCCCGGCCACGATCACCGCCGTGAGGGTGTAGCCGGGCCGGTCAGCGAACAGCCACACCCCGGCCACGCCGAGCCCGAGCGAGACCGTGATCTTCAACCAGGTGAGCACCACCCAGCCCGTCACCGAGGTCATCACGCCACCCCCTCGGCCGGAGCGGGCAGCCCGACCAGGTGCCGGGCCGGGGCGCAGGTGCGCACCAGTTCGGCGATGTCGTCATCGGTGGTGTGCCCGATCCGCAACCGGCTGGGTTGGCGGGAGCGTTTGTCGATGCGGAACCCGATCCCGGCATGTTCCTCATCCAGCGGTATCTCATCGGCCAACGCTCCCCGCTCCCGAGCCCCCTCCCCCAGGACCATGTCCACATGGGAGGCGGCGGTAACGCCGAGGCAGATGCGGGTGGTGAACAACTCCCGGATCTCCAGGATGTCCTTGGTCGGCTCCTGGATGAACCCCGCGACCGTCCAGAGCGAGGAGCGGCCTTGGGTCATGATCTCCGCGAGCAGCCGGAGGGCTTCGCGGACCTGGGATCGGTCGCCGTAGGCGGTGAGCATCGCCATCTCATCGATCATGATCAGATCCAGCGGCGTGTCCACCGAGACCGACTGGCGGCGCAGACCCTCGCCGCGCATCCGCTGCTGGTCGTCCTTCATCCGGTCCCGCGCCTCGACCAGGATCGAGAGGGCGTCGGTGATGGTGGTGGCGTGCCGGTAGAACAGCGGCCGGGCCAGCTCGGTCTCGGTGCCGCCCTTGAGGTCGATCATCCAGACCCGGACCTGGCCGTCCCGGATCAGCGGGCCGCACTGCCGCAAGGTCCCGTACATGATTCCGCCCTTGCCCGAGCCGGTGGCGCCGACGCCGAGCGGGTGCGACCCGTCGATGACCGAGATCGTCATCGGGTGGCCGTACTCGTCGTCGCCGATGTCCAGCGCCCGCAGGTTCACCGCCTCCGGGCTGGCCGGGATCTCCGGGGCCGGCAGCGGCACCGGGAACGGCATGTCCCGCTCCACCACCACCGTCAACGCGCCGGGTCGGTGCTTGACCACCGCGACCCGCTCCGCCCCGAGGGCGTGGGCCAGGGCCTCGGACTGCTCGGTCCAGATCCGCATGTCCTGCCCGCGCACCATCCGGACCCGCACGGTGTCCAGCGACCGCGACACCGACCGGACGGCGAGGACCCGGGGCACCGCCAGGTGGCCGGTGGCGCGGTTCTCCCGCACCAACTCGCAGTCGGCCATCGTGGCCGACCACCGCCGCCCGGCATACGCGGTCCACCGCCGCCGGGAGGAACGCAGCCACGGCGCGGCGTAGCGGTCGAACGTGGCCGGGTGCGCCCGCCACCACACCAACCCCACCCCGAGCAGCCCGCCCAGCGCGCCGGCCACCGGCACCCACCCGAACCGCAGCCCCGCCACCACGGTGAGAAGTGGGAGGAGCCAGGGCAGCGGGTGCCGGGCCATCCAGGCGAGCGCCCGCATCTCGGTCCCTGCCGGGCGGGTGGAGCGGCGCGGCCCGCCATGACCGCCGAACCGGTCGTGTCTTGTAGTGTGTCGCATTGCTCTCTACCTCAGTTCTGGAATCAGAAGAATCTGGAAATGTGTGGGATCGGGTGCCCGCCGAGCCAATCCGCCAAGATCTGTTCTCGACGGGCACCACCCCGCGCTATTCACGGAACTTCGATCGGGACGCGTCGATCAACACCGTCAGGTGCGCGATGTCGCGGGTCAGGTTGTCGTGGGTGTTCTTGAACCCACCCGCCCGAAACGGAATCCCACCCAACGCGTCCTTAAGTAGCCGCATGGAGACGTCGAGTTCCTCGACCGTCCGGTCCACCTGCCGCGACATCAGCGCCGCCATTCTCGGGAGATCAGCTCGGCCTCCCATTTCTTGGCCGACCGTGACATCACATGCAGCGACTGCCCGGCCTTCTTCGCCGACCGCCGCACCTCATCGGATGTCGGCACCGCCCAGTTCCCCGAGCCCCGGGCCGGCTCGGACTCACCGGCCTTGGCGGCAAGCTTCTCCGCCTCGGCGACCGCGTTGCCGACCAGCTGCAGCGCCCGCCAGAACTCCCCGTACTTACGCAGCGCCCGCCGGTTCACCGGCGCCACGTTCACCCGCGCCGCCACCGCCATCACGCCACCGCCCGAACACCGGCCGGGCCGGTCATGACCGCCGCCGCCCGGGCCTGCCACTCATGGGCGCGGGCCCGAGCACCGAGGGACTTGGTCAGCGCGCAGTGTTCGGCATCGCGGATGGCCTGCCGGATCGCATAGGGCTGGCAGGTGAACCGCGCCCACTCAGCGGACAGTCGGTGCTGCTCCAGCAGCCGCTCGAACCAGTCCGCCGTCCACAACGCCTCCCGCGCCTGAGCCTCGAAGTCCACCCGCCCGGTGATCGGCAACCGGGGCCGTGCCCGCCGCTCCGCGTAGAGCCGGGTGATGGCCACGCTCACCCGAGCCGGATCACAGTCGACCCGGAACGCCTGTCGTGTGTGCGCCACCGTCAAGCCCCCTTCCGGACCGCGACCTGGGCCAACCGGATGCCCTCGGCCACCCCCGCCCGCCACGCCTGCGCGGTCGGTATCTCCGCCTCCGCCGGCCTCGACCAGACCCGCCGCTCACGCTCCAACCGGCGCACCAACCGGCCCACACCGGCCGGCCGCTTCAGCACCCGCGCTCCTCGCATTCCCGTGCCCTTCTTGTTAGCCATCGACCGACGTCCGCTCACTGTTCCGGTGCTCATGACCCACCCCTTCCCGTTCCGTTGCAGTTCGGGCATTGCCCGACTCGTTCACACAGCTCACAGTTGCCATCACCGAATCCATCGCAGGACGGGCACCAGCCCGACCCGCCACACAAGTCGCATTCCATGCATCTATCTCCATCGCGTTCTTATGCATTTCGGTCGGATGATTTCCGACCGCTTTTTGGCATGGGGGTATCCACTGTGGAGTTATCAAAGGACGAACTTGCTAACGCACGGGCCTACAGATCTGGCCGCGTTGCGGAGCTACTTCTCCTTGGCGATCCGGGGCGTCATGCCCGGCTTCAGTCCGAGCGCCTTGAACGCCAGGCCCGAGGACACCCGGCCGGTCTCCTCGTCCTTGATCTCCCACGCGTTGACACGCGGGTGGACCAGCTCGACGCGTAGGCCTTCCTGGTATCCCTCGCCGGGATCGGTCTCCAGGGTCACCCGGATCTCCTCACCCTTGGGCGCCCGCTCACCCTCGACGGGCACGCGCTTGGCGAACAGCGACACCACGTACTGCGCGGCGCCGTTGCGGTCCAGGACCGGCCCCGTGCCGTCCCGCTTCTCCTTCACCTGCGGCTCCTCAACCACCGTCAGCCGGTAGCCGGAGAAGTTCACCGACAGGTCCCTCATGGCCCCTCCTTGGTTGTCCAGCTTGCCTAGCCATGTTCAACAGTACCAGCATGGCTAGCCATGTCAAGCAACCTGGCTGTCCCGCTTGGCTTGGCTAGCCAAATCACATAGAGTGACCGTATGCAGAACCTCGACCCCGACGACCCGCGCCCGCCCTACCAGCAGGTCGCGAACTCACTCCGAGCGGCGATCCTGACTCGGACGTTCCGCCCCGGCGAGAAACTTCCGTCCGGCCCGGACCTGGCCAAGCGCTACGGCGTCGCACGCATGACCATCCAGCAGGCGATCCGGCTGCTCCGGGACGAGGGGCTCATCGTCTCCCGCCAGGGCAGCGGGGTTTTCGTCCGCGAGCGCACCGAGCGACCAGTCGGTCTCCGGCCGCACCTGGAGCGCGCCTTCGAGCAGTCCGACGTCACTGTCGACTTCGCCGGGTTCTCCGGCGAGACCCTGCACGGCGCGATCGCGGAGCCGCTCGACAAGATCCGGGCGGGTCGGCTACGACCGACCTCGATCCGGATCAGGCTCCTCGTGCCCGACCCGACGAGCCCGTGGTCTCTTCCGTGCCGGACCGAGGACCTGGCCGACAGCCCGCCATTCCGGGCCCGCGCGCTGCGCATCATGGAGCGCCACACGCAAGCGATCGTGGAGGCAACCCGCGAGCTGGGGGAGCTGGGCCTGGTCGACACCGCCGAGGCCGAGGTCCGACACTGCCCCACCGTCCCGCTGTTCAAGCTCTACCTGATCAACGGCACCGAGTCGTTCTTCGGCTACTACCCCGTTCAGGAGCACACGGTGAGCCTGGGCGGCGAGCCCACCGGCATGTGGGACCTGATGGGTAAGGACACCATCTTGTTCCACCACAGTGCCGACGCCGACCCCGAAACGATGTCCTCACAGTACGTCCAGCAGTCGCGCATGTGGTTCGACAGCGTGTGGTCCACCGTCGCGCGGGAGTCGAGCCACCGGTGACCCTGCGCGCACTCCTCGCCCGCACCGAGCACCTGTTCATCGACTTCGACGGACCAATGTGCTCGACGTTCAGCGCGATCAGCAGCGCCGACGCCAGCCGCGAACTCGGCGAACTCCTGGCCCACCACGGCCTGCCCGTGCCGAGCTACCTCATCGACACCGCCGACCCCTTCGCGCTGCTCTACTACGTCGCCGCCAACGCTCCCCACCTGGCCGACACGGCCCACGGCGCCCTGACGAGCCTCGAAGTCAGCGGCGTAAAGACGGCACAGCCGACCCCCGGGCTCCGCGATCTACTGGTCCAGGTCGCGCACACCGACCGCACGGCAACCGTCGTCAGCAACAACTCCGAGGCGTGCGTCCGAGCCTTCCTCGACGCCGAGCACCTCGCCGACCATATCCACAGAATCTCAGCCCGCACGGAGTCAGATCCACGGCTGCTCAAACCTGAACCCCACCTACTGCTGAACGCCATCGAGTCACTCGGAGCGACGCCGACCGCCTGCACACTCCTCGGCGACTCAGCCACCGACATCGAGGCGGCCCACCGCGCGCGCACCGGCTCCATCGCGTTCGCCAACAAGCCCGACAAGCGAGATCAGCTCCTCGCCGGCCGCCCGAACGCGCTGGTCGCATCCCTACACGACATCACCGCCGCGCTGGCCCGGTAGCGCCCCGGTAGCGCCCCGGTTCAGACTTTCTTCTCTCCATCAAGGCGGCGCCTGCCGGCGCCGCAGCGGCGCTGTGCCCATGCAGCCGCAAGCGCTCGCACGGGGCATGCGGCCTGCCGGCCGGTCCCCGCGCGGCGCGCGCCCGCCACGCGAGCCGCAGTTTGCATAGGTCGTCGGACACCGAAAATACTACGGGCAGCTAGTACTCCAGCCGTAGATCGTTATATCCATGGTCGGGCTGCTTCTTGACGCTGGTAATGGCAGGTTCGGGCGCGGTGTTGGTGACGTCGTCGCCAGTCTGACCAGGCGTTGGGGCAGGCGCGGGCCTGACCGGGTTCGATGACGTAGATCGTGAGCAGTCGACGGATCTCGTTGCAGGTCAAGGCGATGAACCCGGCCGGCGCGGGCCGGGCGACGTGCTCGTTCGCGGCGATCACGGCGAGCAGCGCGTGCGCGAGCATGGCGAACAAGGTCCAACGCCGCCAGGAGGTCCACCGGCGGACCTGGTGCTCGTCCAGCCCGGCCAGGCCCTTGCCGGCCTGGAAGGACTCCTCCACCGCCCAACGCCGTCCGGCGACGCGGACCAGTTCACGCAGCGGCACCACTTCGGGTGAGTAGCAGCGGTAGAACGCCAGCTCACCGGAGCGGGTATGGCGCCGGACCAGCAGCCACCAGCACTGCCGGTCAGCCGGATCGGAGGTGGTGGCGCCGGTGGGGTCGGGGTGGCTGATCAGGGCCCAGTCGTAGTAGCGCTGCCCCTTCGCGCCGGCCCCGGCGGAGAGCCGCTGCCAGGCCCGTTTCGGCAGCCTCGCGGTGATCTCGTCGGCGCGTAACATCCCGGCTTCGGTCGGGACGCGGCGGTCGCAGCCGATGGCCAGCACGTACCCGACCTGGTGGAACTCCAGCTCCGCGCGCAGGCAGGGGTCGGCGCCGTAGACCTCGTCCCCGGCCACCCACCGCGCCGGGACACCGGCATTCAACGCGCGGGTGAGCATGCCGCCGGCCAGGGCCGCCTTGGTGAGGAACTCGATGCCGGTGGGTACCCCCGCCACCGCGCACCGCTGATCGTCGCTGGTCCAGGACTTGGGCAGGTAGAGCTCGCGGTCGATCATCGCGTGACCGCGATCCCCGGCGTAGGTCAGATAGACCGCGACCTGGGCGTTCTCGATCCGTCCGGCGGTACCGGTGTACTGGCGCTGCACCCCGACTGTGTGGGTGCCCTTCTTCAGATCGCCGGTCTCGTCGACCACCAGCACCGCATCGGGGTCCCCGAGATGGCTGGTGACGTAGTCACGCAGGTCATCGCGGACGCCGTCGGTGTCCCAGACCGCGCGGTTGAGTAGGTGCTGCATGCCGTGCGGATCGTCCTCCCCGGCGTGCTCGGCGATGGTCCAGCAGTTCTTGCGTGGCAGGTCAGCGAGCAACCCGAGCAGGAAACCCCGCGATCTGCGGCGGGTCTCCACCCGAGCGAACCGCCCGGCCATCCTTTCGAGAAGCCTGTCCGTCTCGGCCTGCCAACCAGCAGGTCCTATCCTGTGACACACGGCCACCGCTTGATCATCCGACGTCGACACAACCGACGATGATCCGCGGTGGCCGCCCTACATCCGGGACCGCCACGCCGCAAGATCACGAACTACCGCTGGAGTACTAGGAACACCCATCATCCAAGCTCAGAAGGCACTTTCCTCATTCACACGCCGCGCACCAACGCAGCTCGTCTGCGGATCCAGGCTAAATGGCCAACGGATGCGGACCTCCGGGCTGGGGCGCCGCTGTGGTGTGTGGCGCCGGAATGGCGGGGCTGCTCACCGCCCGAGTGCTGGCCGACTTCTTCGACCGGGTGCTGATCGTCGAGAGTGACACGCTCCCGGACGAGCCGGCGGCCCGCCGCGGGGTGCCGCAGGGACCACATCCGCACGGCCTGCTGGTGGGAGGCCAACGGATCCTCGATTAGTACCTCGGTAGTTGTCAAGTCAACTGCGACAGTTGATCTTACTGGGTTGGCTGTAGGACGGGTTGGTTGATCCACGCCTGCTCGGGCAGGCGCGGCGGGTTGGGACGACGGGTGAACCGCTCAGGGCGCTGCGCGTGGGCACGGTCAAGGACGGCCTGGCGGTGAGCCTGGATCTCGACGGCGGTGTCGAAGTGGACCGAGGCCGGGGTGTGCATGCCGATCCCGGAGTGCCGGTGCTCGT
>JAJCYC010000189.1 GCA_029263115.1 Pseudonocardia sp.
CCCGGCGGGACGGTGCCGCACGGGCCGGCGATGCTCGCGTCCACCTGGCTGGTGGTGACGGTTGCCGCACTGGGTCCGGCGGCCGGTGTCGGCGGCGCGGCAGCGTGAGAGGATCGAGTCGTGCTGCGCTGGATCACCGCGGGTGAATCACATGGTCCGGCGCTGGTGGCGGTGCTCGAGGGCATGGTGGCCGGCGTCGAGGTCACGACCAAGGAGCTGGCCGCCGAGCTGGCCCGCCGCCGCCTCGGCTACGGCCGGGGTGCCCGGATGAAGTTCGAGGCCGACGAGCTGGAGCTCATCGGCGGGGTGCGCCACGGGATCACCCAGGGCGGGCCGATCGCGGTCCGGATCGGCAACTCCGAGTGGCCCAAGTGGGAGACCGTGATGGCGGCCGACCCGGTAGATCCGGAGCTGGTCGCCACCCGGGCCCGCAACGCCCCGCTCACCCGGCCCCGCCCCGGGCACGCCGACCTGGCTGGCATGACCAAGTACGGGTTCGACGACGCCCGACCGGTGCTGGAGCGGGCCAGTGCCCGGGAGACGGCGTCGCGGGTGGCGCTGGGCACGGTGGCGAAGGCCTTCCTGCGCCAGGGCTTCGGCGTCGAGATCGTCTCCCACGTGGTGGCGCTCGGCGCGGCCGAGGCTCCGGACGACGAGCTGCCCGGCCCGGCCGACGGCGAGCGGGTGGACGCCAGTCCGGTGCGGGCCTACTCCGACGCCGCGACCGCCGCGATGGTCGCCGAGGTCGATTCCGCCCAGCGTGACGGCGACACCCTGGGCGGCGTGGTGGAGGTGCTGGCCTACGGCATGCCGGTGGGTGTCGGCAGCTACGTGCACTCCGACCGCCGGCTGGACGCCCGGCTGGCCGCCGCGTTGATGGGCATCCAGGCGATGAAGGGCGTGGAGATCGGCGACGGGTTCCGCACCGCGCGTCGGCGGGGCAGCGCCGCGCACGACGAGATGGTGCCGGGCGACGAGGCCTCCTCGGGTGGGGCGCCGGTGCGGCGGCTGAGCAACCGCGCCGGCGGCATCGAGGGCGGAATGACCAACGGCGAGCCGGTGCGGGTGCGGGTGGCGATGAAGCCCATCTCCACCGTGCCCCGCGCGCTGCGCACCGTCGACGTGGCCACCGGTGAGGCCGCGCAGGCCATCCACCAGCGCTCCGACGTGTGCGCGGTGCCGGCGGCCGGGGTGGTCGCCGAGGCGATGGTGGCCCTGGTGCTGGCCGACGCCGCGCTGGAGAAGTTCGGCGGCGACTCGCTGGCCGAGACCGCCCGCAACCTGCGCTCCTACCTCGCCGCCGGCGCGGTGTCCGGAGACCCGCGTTGAGTGGGCCGGCGCTGATCCTGGTCGGTCCCCCGGGCTCGGGCAAGAGCACCGTCGGGCGGGCGGTCGCGGGGCGGCTGGGCGTCGGGTTCCGGGACCTGGACGACGACCTGGAGGCCGCGCACGGTCTGGAGGCCGGTGAGCTGGTCGTGGAGCTGGGCCGGGAGCGCTTCCAGCGGGCCGAGGTCGAGGTGCTGAAAGTCGTGCTGGCCGAGCACGACGGCGTGCTGGCGCTCGGCGGTGGCACCCCGACCGCGCCCGGTGCCGCCGAGCTGCTCGAGGGCGCCCCGGTGGTGTTCCTCGACGTCGACCTGGACCACCTGCTGCGCCGCGAAGGGCTGTTGCCGTTGCACCCGTGGCTCATGCCCAACCCGCGGGCCCACCTGCGCCAGCTGCTCGCCGAGCGGCGGCCGGTGTACGAGGCCGTCTCGCAGGCCACCGTGGCGACCAGCGGCCGGGAGGTCGAGGACGTGGTCACCGACGTGCTGACCGCGTTGACGGCGGTCCGGCCGTGACCGCCCCGAGGCCCGGTCGGACCGGGACGGCGGGGGCGCGGATCCGGGTCGCCGCCGAACGGCCCTACGACGTCACGATCGCCCGCGGCATCGCGGGGCCGGTGCTGGCCGAGGCCCTGCCCGGGGTCACCACGGCCGTGCTGGTGCACCAGCCGCCGCTGGCCGGGCACGCCGAGGCGCTGCGCGAGCGGTTGGCCGGCGCTGGGATCACCACCTACCTGCTGCCGATCCCCGACGCCGAGGCCGGCAAGACGTTGGAGACCCTGGGGGCCTGCTGGGACGAGTGTGGTCGGCTCGGGCTGACCCGGCAGGACGCCGTGATCTCCCTCGGCGGCGGCGCGGTCACCGACCTGGCCGGGTTCCTGGCCGCCACCTGGATGCGCGGAATCAAGATCGTGCACGTGCCGACCACGTTGCTGGCCATGGTGGACGCGGCGGTCGGCGGCAAGACGGGCATCAACACCACCGCCGGGAAGAACCTGGTCGGGGCCTTCCACGAGCCGGCCGCGGTAGTGGTCGACCTCGACACCCTGCGCACCCTGCCCCGCGACGAGCTGGTCGCCGGGATGGCCGAGATCGTCAAGGCCGGGTTCATCGCCGATCCGGCGATCCTGGAGATGATCGAGGACGATCCGGTCCGTGCGCTGGACCCGGCCGCCGACGTGCTGCCCGAGCTGGTGCGGCGCTCGATCCAGGTCAAGGCGGACGTGGTGTCCGCCGACCTGCGTGAGTCGCACCTGCGGGAGATCCTCAACTACGGCCACACGCTCGGCCACGCCGTCGAGCACCGCGAGGGCTACCGCTGGCGGCACGGCAACGCGGTGAGCGTCGGGCTGGTGTTCGCTGCCGAACTGGCCCGGGCCGCCGGCCGTCTCGACGACCACACCGCCGACCGGCACCGCGCGGTGCTCGGCGCGCTGGGGCTGCCGGTGACCTACCTTCCCGGAGTGCTGCCGGAGCTGGTCGAGACGATGGCCTCGGACAAGAAGGCACGCGCCGGGCTGCTGAGGTTCGTCGTGCTCGACGGGCTGGCCACCCCCGGCCGGCTGGAGGGCCCGGCACCGGAGCTGCTGGCCACCGCCTACGCCGCGACCTGCGGCGGTGCCGGATGAGGGTGCTGGTGCTGAACGGGCCCAACCTCGACCGGCTGGGCACCCGGGAGCCGCACGTCTACGGCTCCACCACGCACGCCGACCTGACCGCGCTCTGTACCCGGTCGGGGGCGGAGCTGGGACTCGACGTGCAGGTCCGCCAGACCAACCACGAGGGCGAGATGATCGGCTGGCTGCACGAGGCGACCGACACCGCCACGCCGGTGGTGCTCAACGCGGCGGCCTGGACGCACTACTCCATCGCGATCCGCGACGCCTGCGCCAGCCTGACCGCCCCGCTGGTCGAGGTGCACATCAGCAACGTGCACGCCCGCGAGGAGTTCCGGCACCACTCGTTGATCAGCGCGGTGGCCAGCGGGGTGCTCGTCGGCCTGGGGGTGGCCGGCTACCCGCTGGCGCTGCGGTGGATCGCCGAGCGGCACACCACCGCGACCTGATCACCACGCACTGCCCGGTGGCTCGTGCGTGGCCACCATCGCGAGCAGCAGTTCGTAGAGCTGACCCAGCTCCGGCGGTGACACCGGCGGCAGCACCTGGCCGGCGCCGACCAGCAGCAGGTAGATCATCGAGGCGAGCCGCTCGGCGTGCCGCGGGTCGCCGGTCAGCTCGTGCAGCAGGGTTCGCAGGTACTCCACGCGCAGCCGGTCGATCCGCTCCTGCGCCTCGCGCACCTCGGCGTCGCGCTGGGCCCACGCCCGGACCGCGACCTCGAGATGCCAGTCCTCGTCCGGCGCGCAGACCAGCTCGAGCAGCCGCCGCAGCCTGGCCCGGGCGGGGACCGGTGGCGGCTGCTCCGCGGCGGAGATCAGCCGGGAGGTGTCGGTGGACTCGTAGTACGCCAGCAGCGCCGTGCGGTACCCCGCCATCCCGCCGAAGTGGTGGTAGAACGAGCCCTTGGTCAGCCCGACCTCGGCCACCAGTCGCTCGATGGTCAACCCGCGGGCACCAGCGGCGCGCAGCACCCCCAGCCCGGCGTGCAGCCACTGCCCACCGTCGGCCATGGTTCAGCGGACCGGCCGGCCGGCCGGGCCGCCGGCGGTCACCAGCGCACCGAGGTAGCACAGGGTGCTGGCGGCCGACAGTACGATCGGCGGCTCCGGGAACGAGGTGACCGACAACGCGAACATCGTGCCCGCGGCCGCCAGGCACACCAGGGTGAACCCCGACCGGCGCAGCGCCAGCTCCGGAGCATGCCGGACGCCGAACCAGGCCAGCATAGCGAAGGCCAGCCCCACCGCGCCGAGCCCGACGCTGTAGCCGGTGTTCAGCTCGAGCACCGTGCGCTCCAGGCCCCCGGGCACCAGCGGCGAGGTGACCCGCGCGGAGAGCGCGGCGACCTCCCGTTCGGCCTCGGGCAGCGGCGGGGCGAGCAGGTGCACGGCCAGCAGGTGGCCCAGGCCGATCAGCCCGAACAGCGTCGAGCCGGTCTGATGCAGCGCACGCGGCCAGCTCGCGGAGGTCGCGCCCGATGACAACACGGTGGACATGTTCGCCTCCCACGGTCGGACTCCCGAACCATACGGTAGGGTATGGGTCGGAGCGAGCGGATTATCGCGCCATCGTCCGCACCTCGGGGTGCCGTCCGGTCAGCCGAACATCGACAGGAACTGTTCCTTGCTGCCCGGCCGGTAGACCATGTTGGTCCGGCGCACCTCGGACATCGGGGCCAGCGGCTTCTCCGAGTACAGGTGCCCGGGGTGGACCACCGGGTCGCCGGTGAGCTCGGCCAGCGCCCGCAGGCTGTGGTACATCGCCTCCGGGTCGCCTCCGGGGAAGTCGGTGCGGCCGCAGCCCTGCAGGAACAGCGTGTCGCCGGCCACCAGCTTCCCGTCGAGCAGGAAACACTGGCTGCCCGGGGTGTGCCCGGGGGTGTGCAGCAGCCGGATCGGCACGTCGCCGACGGTGACCTCGTCGTCGTGGTCGTGCTCGGTGAGGTCGGTGGCCGACAACCCGGTGGTGCGGCGGACCCACTCGGCCTCGTTCCGGTTGACGTGCACCGGCACCGGGTGCAGGCCCATCAGCTCGGCCAGGCCGGACAGCGTGTGGCCGAACATGTCGCCGCCCACGTGGTCGGGGTGGTGGTGGGTGACCAGCACACCGGTGAGCCGCATGTCGTCGGCGGCCAGCACATCCAGCAGGTCCGCGGGGGAGTATGCGGGGTCGACCACGACGGCCTCGCGGGTGATTGGGTCGCCGATCAGATAGCTGAAGTTGACCATCTGGGTGGCCACCGGATCGCCGACCGCGAAGTCGCGCCCGGACAGCAGTTGCCGGAAGTAGACGTCGTCACTCATGCGGCCCAGCCTATGCACCGGCCCGGCGGCGGCGCGGTCCGGGCGCGGCGTCGGCCGGCGCCTGCACGAACAGCAGCTACCTGCGTTTGTGACACGTCAGGTCGATTTTGACACATTAGGCCCTTAGCCTGGATCCGCGGACTGACCCTGTCTAGGTGATCTTGATTTTGAGATCTCTTTGTTGATCTAGGTGTGGTTGTGGGGGCGTGGGTGGTTCGCTGGTCTGTCCAGCTCTTCCACTGCGCGAGGTGTGTTCGGGCGGGTCC
>JAJCYC010000190.1 GCA_029263115.1 Pseudonocardia sp.
CATGGCGCACATCGACGCCGGCAAGACCACCACCACCGAGCGGATCCTCTACTACACCGGGATCAACTACAAGATCGGTGAGGTGCACGACGGCGCCGCCACGATGGACTGGATGGAGGAGGAGCAGAAGCGCGGCATCACGATCACGTCCGCCGCGACCACCTGCTTCTGGAAAGACCACCAGATCAACATCATCGACACGCCGGGTCACGTCGACTTCACCGTCGAGGTGGAGCGCAACCTGCGGGTGCTGGACGGCGCGGTCGCGGTGTTCGACGGCAAGGAGGGGGTCGAGCCGCAGTCCGAGCAGGTCTGGCGGCAGGCCACCAAGTACGACGTCCCGCGCATCTGCTTCGTCAACAAGATGGACAAGCTGGGCGCCGACTTCTACTTCACCGTGCGCACCATCGCCGAGCGCCTGGGCGCCAAGCCGCTGCCCCTGCAGCTGCCCATCGGCTCGGAGAGCGACTTCACCGGAGTCGTCGACCTGGTCCAGATGCGTGCGCTGACCTGGCGCGGCGAGGTGGCCATCGGCGAGGACTACACCGTCGAGGAGATCCCGGCAGATCTGGCCGACAAAGCCGCCGAGTACCGGGAGAAGCTGCTCGAGGCCGTCGCGGAGACCGACGACGACCTGATGGAGCGCTACCTCGGTGGCGAGGAGATCTCCGTCGAGGAGATCAAGCTCGGCATCCGCAAGATCGTGAACCAGCGGATCGCGTACCCGGTGCTGTGCGGTTCGGCGTTCAAGAACAAGGGCGTACAGCCCATGCTCGACGCCGTGATCGACTACCTGCCGGCACCGTTCGACCTGCCTCCGGTGGAGGGTCTGCTGCCCGACGGCGAGACCCCCGCGTTCCGCAAGCCGACCAAGGAAGAGCCGTTCGCCGCGCTGGCTTTCAAGATCGCGGTGCACCCGTTCTTCGGCAAGCTCACCTACATCCGGGTCTACTCGGGGCAGGTGCCGGCCGGTGCGCAGCTGATCAACTCCACCAAGGAGCGCAAGGAGCGCATCGGGAAGATCTTCCAGATGCACGCCAACAAGGAGAACCCGGTTGGTGAGGCCCTGGTCGGTCACATCTACGCGGTGATCGGTCTCAAGGAGACCACCACCGGGGACACGCTGTGCGACCCGCAGCACCCCATCGTGCTGGAGTCGATGACCTTCCCGGAGCCGGTCATCTCGGTGGCCATCGAGCCGAAGACCAAGGCCGACCAGGAGAAGCTCGGCACGGCGATCCAGAAGCTCGCCGAGGAGGACCCGACGTTCCGGGTCAACCAGGACGACGAGACCGGTCAGACCATCATCCAGGGCATGGGTGAGCTGCACCTCGAGGTGCTGGTCAACCGGATGAAGTCGGACTTCAAGGTCGAGGCCAACATCGGCAAGCCGCAGGTGGCCTACCGCGAGACCATCACCAGGACGGTCGAGAAGTACACCTACGTCCACAAGAAGCAGACCGGTGGTTCCGGCCAGTTCGCCAAGGTGATCATCACGCTCGCGCCGCTGAGTACCGGAGACGGTGCGCTCTACGAGTTCGAGAGCAAGGTCACCGGCGGCCGTATCCCGAGGGAATACATCCCCTCGGTGGATGCCGGGGCGCAGGACGCCATGCAGTACGGCGTGCTGGCCGGCTACCCACTGGTCGGGATCAAGCTGACCCTGATCGACGGTGCCTACCACGAGGTCGACTCCTCGGAGATGGCGTTCAAGGTCGCCGGCTCGATCGCGCTCAAGGAAGCCGCCCGCCAGGCCGGACCGGCCCTGCTCGAGCCGATGATGGCCGTCGAGGTCACCACGCCCGAGGACTACCTGGGCGACGTGATCGGCGACCTCAACTCCCGCCGTGGCCAGATCCAGGCCATGGAGGAGCGGGCCGGCAGTCGGGTGGTCAAGGCGATGGTCCCGCTCTCGGAGATGTTCGGCTACGTGGGCGACCTGCGGTCGCGCACCCAGGGCCGGGCGAACTACTCGATGGTCTTCGATTCCTACGCGGAGGTTCCGACCAACGTGGCCAAGGAGATCATCGCAAAGGCGACGGGGGAGTGAGCATCCCAGGGCCCAAGGGCTCGAGGAGCGGAGCGAGTCCGGAGTCGAGCATTGAGCACAGCTAAGGCCACCGGCGAGTAAAACCCCCAGATCACGTCGGCCGGGTCGGGCCGAGTAGCGTCCCGACCCGCTCGACGGAACACCAGATA
Source organism: Pseudonocardia sp. (assembly GCA_029263115.1). Taxonomy (GTDB): domain Bacteria; phylum Actinomycetota; class Actinomycetes; order Mycobacteriales; family Pseudonocardiaceae; genus Pseudonocardia. The sequence continues at coordinate 2,200 of JAJCYC010000190.1, forward strand.
CCTGCCGTCAGCATGGCGGAGAACGAAGAACACGAGTCCAGGAGGACCCTGCAGTGGCGAAGGCGAAGTTCCAGCGGACCAAGCCGCACGTCAACATCGGCACCATTGGTCACATCGACCACGGCAAGACCACGCTGACGGCGGCCATCACCAAGGTTCTGCACGACAAGTACCCGACCCTCAACGAGGCGTCGGCGTTCGACCAGATCGACAAGGCTCCCGAGGAGCGCCAGCGCGGTATCACCATCTCCATCGCGCACGTCGAGTACCAGACCGAGAAGCGGCACTACGCGCACGTCGACTGCCCCGGGCACGCCGACTACATCAAGAACATGATCACCGGAGCGGCGCAGATGGACGGCGCCATCCTGGTGGTCGCGGCCACCGACGGCCCGATGCCGCAGACCCGCGAGCACGTGCTGCTGGCCCGCCAGGTCGGCGTGCCCTACATCGTGGTGGCGCTGAACAAGGCCGACATGGTCGACGACGAGGAGATCATGGAGCTCGTCGAGCTGGAGGTCCGCGAGCTGCTCAGCTCGCAGGAGTTCCCGGGCGACGACCTGCCCATCGTCCGCGTCTCCGCGCTGAAGGCGCTGGAAGGCGACGCCGAGTGGGGCCAGTCCGTGCTCGAGCTGATGGAGGCGGTCGACGAGCACGTGCCGGAGCCGGTGCGCGACATCGAGAAGCCGTTCCTGATGCCGGTCGAGGACGTCTTCACCATCACCGGTCGTGGCACCGTGGTCACCGGCCGGGTGGAGCGTGGCATCGTCAAGGTGAACGAGGAGGTGGAGATCGTCGGCATCCGTGAGAAGTCGATGAAGACCACCGCCACGGGCATCGAGATGTTCCGCAAGCTGCTCGACGAGGGCCAGGCCGGCGACAACGTGGGCCTGCTCATTCGCGGCATCAAGCGCGAGGAGGTGGAGCGCGGCATGGTCGTGGTGAAGCCGGGCACCACCACCCCGCACACCGACTTCGAGGCTCAGGTCTACATCCTGGCCAAGGACGAGGGCGGACGGCACACGCCGTTCTTCAACAACTACCGTCCGCAGTTCTACTTCCGCACCACCGACGTGACCGGTGTGGTGACCCTCCCGCAGGGCACCGAGATGGTCATGCCGGGCGACAACACCGAGATGACGGTCGCGCTGATCCAGCCGATCGCCATGGAGGAGGGCCTGCGCTTCGCTATCCGCGAGGGTGGGCGCACCGTCGGCGCGGGACGGGTCGTCAAAATCAACAAGTAGTACGGATCGCGGCCCCAGGGCTGCGATCCACCCCGGATTTGGGTGGCCACACGGTGTGTGGCATCCTTGACGGGTTGCTCGCTGGGGCCGATCGGCACTGGATAGAACAAGTACAGTGCCGATCGGCCCCAGCATGAGCGGCTCGCAGTGGATGGTCAGTTCACTGACCTGGCGCGGCGGGCCCGGCAGATCCCTTCCGGAACGACGAGGCCGAGGCGAAAGTCTGCGCCAGCGGCGCGACACGCCCGACCTCGTGGACCGGAGACACCAGCGGCGATGCCGCTGGATCGGCACCGCGACCGGCGGAGTCGAGCACGCAGGCACGCAGCGGCAGGAAGAAGAGGACGGCCTACCACCATGGCGGGACAGAAGATCCGCATCAGGCTCAAGGCCTACGACCACGAGGCGATCGACGCATCCGCTCGCAAGATCGTCGAGACGGTGACGCGTACCGGCGCTCGGATCGTGGGTCCGGTGCCGCTGCCCACCGAGAAGAACATCTACTGCGTCATCCGCTCGCCGCACAAGTACAAGGATTCGCGCGAGCACTTCGAGATGCGCACCCACAAGCGACTGATCGACATCCTCGACCCGACGCCGAAGACGGTCGACGCGCTGATGCGCATCGACCTGCCGGCGAGTGTCGACGTCAACATCCAGTAAGGGCTTCGCAAAGATGACTACTGTGACGTCGGCGAGTCCGACGACCGAGAAGAAGGTGACCGGCATCCTGGGCACCAAGCTCGGGATGACGCAGGTGTTCGATGAGAACAACCGCGTCGTGCCGGTGACCGTGGTGCGTGCCGGGCCCTGTGTGGTGACGCAGATCCGCACCGAGGGCGACGACGGCTACACCGCCGTCCAGCTGGCCTACGGCGCCATCGACCCGCGCAAGGTGAACAAGCCGAAGACCGGCCACTTCAGCAAGGCCGGCGTCACCCCGCGCCGCCACCTGGTGGAGCTGCGCACCTCCGACGCCGGTGAGTACCAGCTCGGCCAGGAGGTGACCGCCTCGGTGTTCGAGGCCGGCGCCCTGGTCGACGTGGTCGCCACCACCAAGGGCAAGGGCACCGCCGGCGTCATGAAGCGCCATGGCTTCCACGGCCTCGGCGCCAGCCACGGCGTGCAGCGCAAGCACCGCTCGCCGGGTTCCATCGGTGGCTGTGCCACCCCGGGACGGGTGTTCAAGGGCCTGAAGATGGCCGGCCGGATGGGCCACGCGCGGGTCACCACGCAGAACTTGACGGTGCACCGGGTCGATGCCGAGACCGACCTCATTCTGATCAAGGGCGCGGTCCCCGGCCCCAAGGGTGGCCTGGTGCTGGTCAAGTCCGCCGCGAAGGACGGTGCCTGATCATGACGAGCATTGACGTCCGCAAGCCCGGTGGGGGCACCGACGGTTCGGTCGAGCTGCCCGCCGAGGTGTTCGAGGTCGCGGAGAACAAGCCGCTGATGCACCAGGTCGTGGTGGCCCAGCTGGCCGCCGCACGCCAGGGCACGCACAAGGTGAAGACCCGCGCCGAGGTCAGTGGTGGCGGCAGGAAGCCCTACCGGCAGAAGGGCACCGGCCGGGCCCGCCAGGGCTCCATCCGCGCGCCGCAGTACGCCGGCGGTGGCGTGGTGCACGGCCCGGTGCCGCGCGACTACGAGCAGAAGACGCCCAAGAAGATGAAGCGGGCCGCGCTGCGCGGTGCGCTCTCCGACCGGGCCCGCAACGGCCGGGTGCACGTGTTGTCCGAGATCGTCACAGCCGGAACACCCTCCACCAAGACCGCGAAGGCGGCCATCGCCGCGCTGAGCGAGCGTCCCCGGGTACTGGTGGTGGTCGGCCGCGACGACGAGGTCGGCTGGCGCAGCCTGCGCAACCTGCCGAACGTGCACCTGATCGCGCCCGACCAGCTCAACACCTACGACGTGCTGGTCAACGACGACGTGGTGTTCACCTCGGCGGCGCTGGAGACGTTCCTGGCCGGTCCCGCCCGCGGTCGCTCGGCGAAGGCCAGCGCCCGGTCGGGCGAAGTCGAAGCGGAGGAGAGCAAGTGATCCCCGACCCGCGCGATGTGTTGATCGCGCCGGTGGTTTCGGAGAAGAGCTACGGGCTGCTCGAGCAGCGCCAGTACACCTTCATCGTCCCGCCGGACGCGAACAAGACCGAGATCAAGATCGCCGTGCAGAAGGTCTTCAAGGTCAGGGTGGAGAGCGTGAACACGCTCAACCGCCCGGGCAAGCGCAAGCGTGGCAAGCAGGGCTACGGAAAGCGCAAGGACACCAAGCGCGCGATCGTCACGATCACCGAGGAGAGCAGTCCGATCGAGATCTTCGGCGGACCTTCGAGCTGAGGGAGGAGTAACAATGGGTATCCGTAAGTACAAGCCGACCACCCCGGGCCGGCGTGGTTCCAGCGTCTCCGACTTCGCCGAGATCACCCGGGATCACCCGGAGAAGTCGCTGGTCCGCCCGTTGCACGGGCGGGGTGGGCGCAATGTCCACGGCCGGATCACCACCCGGCACAAGGGCGGCGGCCACAAGCGCGCCTACCGGCTCATCGACTTCCGGCGGGCGGACAAGGACGGGGTGCCGGCCAAGGTCGCGCACATCGAGTACGACCCGAACCGCACCAGCCGGATCGCGCTGCTGCACTACGCCGACGGCGAGAAGCGCTACATCATCGCGCCGAACAAGCTCAAGCAGGGCGACAAGGTCGAGAGCGGCCCCAAGGCCGACATCAAGATCGGCAACAACCTGCCGCTGCGCAACATCCCCACCGGCACCGTGGTACACGCCATCGAGCTGCGCCCGGGCGGCGGAGCCAAGATCGCGCGTTCGGCCGGCGCCGGCGTCCAGTTGGTGGCCAAGGACGGCCCGTACGGCCAGCTGCGGATGCCCTCGGGCGAGATCCGCAACGTCGACGTGCGTTGCCGGGCCACCGTGGGCGAGGTCGGCAACGCCGAGCAGTCGAACATCAACTGGGGCAAGGCCGGCCGGATGCGCTGGAAGGGCAAGCGCCCGACCGTGCGCGGCGTGGCGATGAACCCGGTCGACCACCCGCACGGTGGTGGTGAGGGCAAGACCTCCGGTGGTCGCCACCCGGTGAACCCGGCCGGTAAGCCCGAGGGCCGTACCCGCCGGCAGAAGCCGAGCGACAAGTTGATCGTCCGCCGCCGGAAGACCGGAAAGGGCCGGAAGTAATGCCCCGCAGCCTGAAGAAGGGCCCGTTCGTCGACGACCACCTGCTCAAGAAGGTGGACGTGCTCAACGAGTCGGGCAAGAAGACCGTGATCAAGACCTGGTCCCGCCGGTCGACGATCATCCCGGACATGATCGGACACACGATCGCGGTGCACGACGGCCGCAAGCACGTGCCGGTCTTCGTCTCGGAGTCGATGGTCGGGCACAAGCTCGGCGAGTTCGCCCCCACCCGCACGTTCCGGGGCCACATCAAGGACGACCGCAGGGCCCGTCGCCGCTAACGGTGACGTGTACGCCCAGAGCTGAAGAAGGCTGAGGAAGAGATGGCTGAAACCAGCCAGGACAGCACCGGCGCCGACAGCCCGGAGGCTGGAACGGTGCCGGTGCGCGCGTTCGCGCGGGCCCGGCACGTCCGGATGAGCCCCCGGAAGGTCCGGCGCGTCGTCGACCTGGTGCGTGGTCAGCGGGCGGTCGACGCCCTGACGGTGCTCAAGTTCGACCCGCACGCGGCGAGCGAGCCGGTGTACAAGGTGATCGCCAGCGCCATTGCGAACGCCGAGCACAACCTGGAGCTCGACCGCGACAGCCTGGTCATCGCATGCGCGTACGTCGACCAGGGCAAGACGCTGAACCGGATTCAGCCCAGGGCACAGGGCCGGGCCTACCGGATTCGTAAGCGCACCAGCCACATCACGATCGAGCTCGAGTCGCGGCCTGCACGCACCACGCAGGCACGGACGCAGCGCGGCGCGAAGGGAAGGGCCCGCTGATGGGTCAGAAGATCAATCCGCACGGCTTCCGGCTGGGCATCACCACGGACTGGAAGTCCCGGTGGTACGCCGACAAGCAGTACGCGGAGTACGTGAAGGAAGACGTCGCGATCCGCCGCATGCTGTCCAAGGGCATGGAGCGGGCCGGCATCTCCAAGGTCGAGATCGAGCGGACCCGCGACCGGGTGCGGGTGGACATCCACACCGCCCGTCCGGGCATCGTGATCGGTCGCCGCGGCGCCGAGGCCGACCGCATCCGCGGCCAGCTGGAGAAGCTGTCCGGCAAGCAGGTTCAGCTCAACATCCTCGAGGTGAAGGGCGCCGAGTCGGACGCCCAGCTGGTCGCCCAGGGTGTGGCCGAGCAGCTGTCCAACCGGGTCGCCTTCCGGCGTGCCATGCGCAAGGCCATCCAGACCGCGATGCGCAGCCCGCAGGTCAAGGGCATCCGGGTGCAGTGCTCCGGGCGTCTGGGCGGTGCCGAGATGTCGCGATCGGAGTTCTACCGCGAGGGTCGCGTCCCGCTGCACACGCTGCGCGCGGACATCGACTACGGGCTGTTCGAGGCGCGGACCACCTTCGGCCGCATCGGCGTCAAGGTGTGGATCTACAAGGGTGATGTGGTGGGCGGTCGGCGCGAGCGCGACTCCGCCGCTGCCGCCGCTGACCCGCGTCCGCGCCGTGACCGGCCGACCAAGCGTCGTTCGGGCGCCTCCGGCACCACCGCCTCGGGCACCGAGGCGGGCCGGGCGGCCGCCGCGCAGGCGACCGGCGCCCCGGCGGCCGCGCCCTCAGCGGTCGACACCATCGAGCAGCCCAGTGGCGGGGAGGGCTGACCCATGCTGATCCCACGCAAGGTCAAGCACCGCAAGCAGCACCACCCGGGACGTAGCGGCATGGCCAAGGGCGGTACCCGTGTCACCTTCGGTGACTTCGGGATCCAGGCCCTCGAGCCGGCCTACGTGACCAACCGGCAGATCGAGTCTGCGCGTATCGCCATCACCCGGCACATCCGCCGTGGTGGCAAGGTGTGGATCAACATCTTCCCCGACCGGCCGTTGACCAAGAAGCCGGCCGAGACCCGGATGGGCTCCGGCAAGGGCAGCCCGGAGTACTGGGTGGCCAACGTCAAGCCGGGCCGGGTGATGTTCGAGATGAGCTACCCCAACGAGCAGACCGCTCGCGAGGCCCTGCGCCGCGCGATACACAAGCTGCCGATGCGGTGCCGGATCGTCTCGCGGGAAGGTGAGTTCTGATGGCGGGTTCCGGAGTCGGGACCAACGCGTCCGAGCTGCGCGAGCTCACGAACGAGGAGCTCGTGCTGCGGTTGCGGGAGTCCAAGGAGGAGCTGTTCAACCTCCGTTTCCAGATGGCGACCGGTCAGCTGGACAACAACCGGCGGCTGCGTACCGTCCGGCACGACATCGCGCGGGTCTACACCGTCATGCGCGAGCGCGAGCTGGGCCTGTCGGCCGCACCGATCGACGATGAGGGCGCAGCGTGAGTGAGCAGACCGCCGCTCCAGAGCAGACCCGGGGTGACCGCAAGGTCCGTGAGGGTCTCGTGGTGTCGGACAAGATGGACAAGACGATCGTGGTGACGGTGGAGGACCGGGTCATGCACCCGCTCTACCGCAAGGTCATCCGCCGGACCAGCAAGGTCAAGGCGCACGACGAGAACAACACCGCTGGCGTGGGCGACCGCGTCCGGCTGATGGAGACCCGTCCGTTGTCGGCGACCAAGCGCTGGCGACTGGTCGAGGTCCTCGAGAAGGCGAAGTAGGGAACCGATGATCCAGCAGGAGTCGCGACTTCGCGTCGCCGACAACACCGGGGCCAAGGAGATCTTGTGCATCCGGGTGCTCGGTGGTTCGGCGCGCCGCTACGCCCGGATCGGCGACATCATCGTCGCCACCGTGAAGGACGCCATCCCCGGCGCCGGCGTCAAGCGTGGTGACGTGGTCAAGGCCGTCATCGTGCGCACGGTCAAGGAGAAGCGTCGCCCGGATGGTTCGTACATCCGGTTCGACGAGAACGCCGCCGTCCTGATCAAGCCGGACGGCGAGCCCCGGGGGACCCGGATCTTCGGTCCGGTCGGCCGCGAGCTGCGCGACAAGAAGTTCATGCGAATCATCTCGCTCGCGCCGGAGGTGCTGTGAATGAGCGCCAGCGAGCGAACCAATGAGCACAGCCTGTCGGCGACTGCCGAGCGGAGCGAGGTAGGAGCATGAAGATCAAGAAGGGCGACACCGTCGTGGTGATCGCCGGCAAGGACAAGGGCGCGAAGGGCAAGGTCATCCAGGCCTACCCGACCCGCGACCGGGTGCTCGTCGAGGGCGTGAACCGGATCAAGAAGCACACCCGGGTCACCACCACCCAGCGCGGCGCCCAGTCGGGCGGGATCGTCACCCAGGAGGCCGCCGTCCACGTGTCGAACGTGATGTTGGTCGACGGTGACGGCAAGCCCACCCGGGTCGGCAAGAAGGAGATCAAGGGCGAGGACGGCAAGACCCGTCGCGTCCGGGTCGCCCGGCGCACCGGTAAGGAGCTGTGACCGTGACGACCGCCGAGAAGACCCCCGAGAAGACCCCCGAGAAGACGCTGCCCCGGCTGAAGGTCCGCTACCGCGAAGAGATCGCTGCGGCGCTGCGGGAGAAGTTCGAGTACGGCAACCCGATGCAGATCCCGGGTGTCACCAAGGTCGTGGTGAACATGGGCGTCGGGGACGCCGCACGCGACTCCAAGCTGATCGACGGCGCGGTCCGCGACCTGTCCATCATCACCGGCCAGCGGCCCGAGGTGCGCAAGGCGACCAAGTCCATCGCGCAGTTCAAGCTGCGTGAGGGCATGCCGATCGGTGCCCGGGTCACCCTGCGGGGCGACCGGATGTGGGAGTTCCTGGACAGGTTGCTGACCATCGCGCTGCCCCGTATCCGCGACTTCCGCGGCCTGTCGCCGACCCAGTTCGACGGCAACGGCAACTACACGTTCGGGCTCAGTGAGCAGTCGATGTTCCACGAGGTCGACCCGGACTCGATCGACCGCCCGCGCGGGATGGACATCACGGTCGTGACGACCGCCAACACCAATGAGGAGGGCCGGGAGCTGCTGAAGCTGCTGGGCTTCCCGTTCAAGGAGAGCTGACGCGATGGCCAAGAAGGGGCTCGTGATCAAGGCCGCGCGCAAGCCGAAGTTCGCGGTGCGCGGATACACCCGATGCCAGCGCTGCGGGCGTGCCCGCGCGGTGCTGCGCAAGTTCGGCCTGTGCCGGATCTGCGTACGGCAGATGGCGCACGCGGGCGAACTGCCCGGTGTCAGCAAGAGCAGTTGGTAACTACTTCCGTCGTAGGCCCCACCAGGGGAACCGCGGTGAGAAAGGTGACACGGTCACCATGACGATGACGGACCCCATCGCAGACATGCTCACGCGTCTGCGCAATGCGAACTCGGCGTACCACGACCGCGTCGTGATGCCGCACTCCAAACTCAAGGTGGCGATCGCGGAGATCCTCCAGCGCGAGGGTTACATCGCCTCCTACAACACCGAGCAGGCCGAGGTCGGCCGCGCGCTGGTCATCGACCTGAAGTACGGGCGCAACCGGGAGCGGAGCATCGCGGGCGTGCGGCGGGTGTCCAAGCCCGGCCTGCGGGTCTACGCGAAGTCGACCAACCTGCCCAAGGTGCTCGGCGGTCTCGGCGTGGCGATCATCTCCACCTCGGGCGGCCTACTGACCGACCGGCAGGCGAGCATGAAGGGCGTGGGTGGGGAAGTCCTCGCCTACGTCTGGTAGGGCGGGAGTCACCATGTCACGAATCGGAAAGCTGCCGGTGGCCGTGCCCACGGGCGTCGAGGTCACCATCGAGGGCCGCAGCGTCACCGTGAAGGGGCCCAAGGGCACCCTCTCGCACACCGTGGTGGAGCCGATCTCCATCGACCGGGACGACGACAACGGCGCCATCCTGGTCAAGCGACCGGACGACGAGCGTCGTAACCGGGCGATGCACGGCCTCTCGCGCTCGCTGGTGAACAACCTGGTGGTCGGGGTCACCTCCGGCTACGAGAAGAAGATGGAGATCCACGGCGTCGGTTACCGCGTCGCGCTCAAGGGCTCGACCCTGGAGTTCGCGCTGGGCTACAGCCACCCGATCAGCGTGTCGGCCCCGGAGGGCATCACGTTCTCGGTGGAGTCCCCGACCCGGTTCTCCGTGCAGGGCATCGACAAGCAGCTCGTCGGCGAGACCGCCGCGAACATCCGCAAGCTGCGCAAGCCCGACCCGTACAAGGGCAAGGGTGTGCGCTACGCCGGCGAGAACATTCGGCGCAAGGTCGG
>JAJCYC010000191.1 GCA_029263115.1 Pseudonocardia sp.
TCAGCCGCTCGCACAGGTCGCGGCGCACCGAGTCGGCCAGCGCGCTGCCGGTGACCTCCTCGCCCCGGTAGGGGTAGCGGTCCTCGCTGTGCCCGGTCGACCAGTGCACCAGCTCGTAGGTCAGCTCGTCGTGGTTCTGCAGTGCGTGCACCAGCGACGCCGGGTCGACCCCCAGCTGCAGCGAGGTGCGCAGGGTCAGCCGGAGGAACTCGGTGTCGGCGCATGCCAGCGCGTGGTGGTACGCGGGCCGGTTGATGAAGTCGTAGGACAGGTCCGCGCCGGCCGCGCCGGTCTGCCGGATGTCGTCGATGGTCAGGTTCAGCTCCTGGAAGGTGAACCCGCCGACCTTGCGCACCATGCTGGCGATCAGGTGGTTGGCCGCCTCGGACAGCGGGTGGCCCTCCGACCACGCCGGGTTGTCCTCGCCTCCGCTCTTCTCCACCCCGAGGAAGCCGTTCGCGTCCAACCGCAGCGCACCGGTACCCAGGTCGGCCAGCGAGTGCAGCGCGTCGCCGATCACCAGCCGCATGCCGGCGAACGAGGGATCCAGCCAGTTGATCGAGGGCTGGCCGTCCTTGAAGTAGTGCAGGTACACCCAGCGGCGGTCCACCCCGTCGGTGCCGGTGACCGGGCGCGTCGCACTCCAGTTGGTCTCCTTCACCCCCTCGGCGTAGAAGATCACCCGCTGCAGCCGGCCGATGATGTAGCCGGCCTTGTCCAGCCACTGTTCGGTGGAGGCGTCGATGTTCACCGAGTCCAACCCGGCCGGCACCTCCGGCAGCGCCGGCCAGTCCCGGGGGTCGATCTCCACCATGTGGTAGATCCCCGGGTAGTCCGCGTGCTTCATCTCGGCCAACCTGAAGTCGGCGCCCTTGCCGGTGTGCCCGGGCACGATGTCGTCGATGATCGTGCCGCCGTGCCAGGCGGCCGTCGCGCACATCTGCCGGAACTCGTCCTCGGTGCCGAACGCCGGGTCGAGCTGGGTGCTGATCCGGTCGAAGTGACCGTCCACGCTGGGGGTGTAGCTCCACCCGGAGATGCCGCCGGCCCGCTTCACCGGGCCGGTGTGCACCGCCTGGACCCCGATCTCGGCGAACGCCTGCCACAGCTGCTCGTCGGCCAGCGCGGCCAGGAACGACTGGTCCGGGCGGGTGATCAGGGACAGCGGGTAGGCGGTGAACCACACCGAGGCGGTCTCCACCGCGGCGCGCGGGTTGGGGTCGGCGTACGGGTTCTGCCACATGGTGCCCTGGCCGGAGAACTGCTGGCCGATCTCGTTGGCGTCGGCCAGCATCGACTGGCTGAGCAGCCAGGACACGTACGCCGGGTTGCCGCCGTCCGCCGGGCCGTCCTGGGCGACCGACCGGCGGGCGAACGACGCCCGGACCCGGGGCCGGTGCCGCAGCACCCGCGGCCGGGCCGGGTGGAAGTGCTCGGCGTAGGTGATCTCACCGGGCCCGTGGCCCTGGTCGTCGGGCTGGTCGGTGTCGATGCTCGTTGCGCTGGCGCTGCTCTCGGTGCCCTCCTGGGTGTCCGACAACCGTGCTCCTCAGTGCCCGTCCGGCGCCCGCCGGGTGCGGCGGACGTCCGCCGGCCATCATCGCGCGCCTGCGTCGGACCGCCACCCCCGGCACACGGGGTCGTACCCGTGATGGTGCCGACACGCACGTCGGCCCGGTCGGCTGCTACCGGGCGCTTGGGCGGGAGCGTTCAGCGCGGGGACTGACCGTCGTCGACCTTGACGATCGTGCCGGTGACGAACTCCGAGGACGGGGCCACCAGGTAGAGCAGCGTCGAGTCCAGCTGTGCCGGGTCGCCGATCCGCTTGCGCGGCGTCCGGGCGCCGAGGTCACCGAGCCGGGAGACCATCCCGTCGGTCATCTCCGAGGACACCAGACCGGGCGCGATCGCGTTGACGTTGATCCCGTAGCGCACCCACTCGACGGCGAGCACCTCGGTCATCCGGGCGATCGCGGCCTTGCTCACGGAGTAGAGGGTGGCGGCCGCGCTGCCGTCGTACTGGTAGCCGAGGATCGAGGACAGGTTGACGATCCGCCCGGGCAGCTTCGCCGCGATCAGCCGCCGGGCCACCTCGCAGGACAGCAGGTACGGGCCCCGGACGTTGGTGTCGAGCACCGCATCGACCAGCTCCAGCGGCATCTTGTGTGCCCGTACCGCATCGGCCACGCCGGCGTTGTTGACCAGGATGGTCACCGGGCCCAGCGCGTCCTCGGCGGTCTGGACGGCGGCGGTGATCTGCGCGGCGTCGGTCATGTCCAGCGGGACGGGGACGCAGGCCCGGCCCAGCCCCTCGATCTCGGTGGCGAGTTCGGTGAGTCTGTCCACCCGGCGGGCGGCCACCGCGACGTCCGCGCCCGCCGCAGCGAGGGTGCGCGCGAACCGGCGACCCAGGCCGGCCGAGGCACCGGTCACCAGGGCCACCTGGCCGGTCAGGTCCGTCGAGGCGTACGGCAGTGGGAAGGTGAGGCGTTCGGTCACGTCCGGACCCTAGCGGCGCGTGCCGGGTGGGGACGCGGCCTGGTCATGTTCCGGGTCGGTTTCCGCCGTTCGGCCCCGCGACCTGATCTCCGCGCTCTATCGTCTGCGGGCATGGACGGGGTGGCGGGTCTGGGGCGGTCGGTGCTGCCGAACGGTGGGGCGGGGTTGCCGCCGTGGGCCGGTGAGCTGGCCGGGTCGTTGGACCAGCTGGGTGTTCAGCTGAACGCGGACAACGTGCTGGCCGTGCAGCGGGTGCTGCTCGCCGAGGCGCAACGGCTGGAGCGGGCCGGGAAGATGTTCGGCAGCGAGGCCGTGGTCCGGGAGTGCGGCGGGGACCCGGTGTCGCGGGACGCCGCGCGCGAGTTCACCCCCCGGCTGCAGGCGCTGGTGCGGGAAGGGATGCTGGTCGCGGACATGCTGCGGGCCGCCGGGGGACGGCTGGGCGAGTCGGCCCGGGCCTACGGGCGCGCCGAGGCGGAGATCACCGCCTCGCTGCGCGGCATCGGGGAGCGGCGGTGATCCGCCCGCCGTTCGCCGCGACCCTGACCGTCGGGGTACTGGTGATCGGGCTCGCCGGCTGCGGCGCCCCACCGGCTCCCGTACCCGACGTGGCCCCGCCGGCTCCACCGGCCGCGGCGGCGCGGCTGCCGGCCCGGCCGGCGGAACTGCCGCTGGACGGGCTGGACGCCTGCGCGGTGCTCACCCCGGCCCAGCTCGGCGGGTTCGGACTGGCCCCGGTCGGGGTCCGGGAGGACGAGTCCGACGTGCTGGGTAGCCCCGCCTGCCTGTGGGACACCGACACCAAGCGCACCGACGAGAGCCGGCTGGCCAGGCTGATCACCAAGCGGGCCGCCGACTACTACCTGGCCAACGAGAACCCGGTTCGGGTGGTCGACATCGCCGGCTTCCCCGCTGTGGAGACCACCAGCCCGATCCGGCCGAGCGACCAGGACCACTGCCTGGTGCTGGTCGACGTGGCCGCCGGGCAGACCCTGTGGACCCAGTACGACGCGCTGCTGCGGGACAACCCCGGCATCACCCAGCAGGTGTCGTGTGCCCGGGCCCGCGACGGCGCCGCGGCGATGGTGGCCACCCTGCGGGAGCTGCGGAAGGCGGCGAACTGAGGTGGGCGACATCGGCACCTACCGCTACGAAGGCTTCCCGCTCGCGGTCAAGCACGCCTGGCTGCAGACCGGCGCCGGCCCGGCGGGGGCGCACGACGGCGCGTTCGCGCTGCGCAGGTTCGCCGACTCCCTCGGCGAGACCGACCAGGAGATCCGGGCGGCGGTCGGCAAGCTCGGAGTGGCCTGGCAGGGCACGGCGGCCACCACGGCGGGCGGCGCGTTGGCCTGCTACGCCGACGATGCCACCTCCGCCGTGCAGACCTCCGGCGCCGGGGCGGTGTACACCGGCGAGTACGGCGAGTCCTTCGCGGCGCTGCGCAACAGCGTGCCGGCGCCGACCCCGGAGGGGGACAACAGCCTGTTCGGCCGGACGCTCGACGCGGCCGTGCAGGCGAACGGCTGGGTCAACCGGCGCATCTCACCCACGGTGGTGCCGAGCATCCCGCCGGCGTTGCTGGCCGGGGTGCAGTCGGACCACCAGGCCCGGGTGGAGGCCAACGCCGCCGCGGACCGGGCCGCGAACGCCGCGTTGCGGGCGCACGAGAACGCCACCCGCAACGCACTGCGGGCAGTCCCGACGGCCGGACGGGCCGGTCAGCACCCGGCGGCCACCGGTCGCGCCCCGGGCGACATCCCGGGCGGGCCCGCCCACCTCGGCGCGCCGCCGCACGGCGGTGGCGGCGCGGGAGCGGGAGCCCCGGGGACGGGCACGGGAGCGGCTGCGGGCGGCGGCGGTGCATCGGGCACCGCGTCGGCCGGCGCGCCGGGCCCGTCCGCGACGGCTCCGGCGGCACCGGGCGAGCACCCGGGCGGGTCGCACACCGCCGGGGCCGGCACCGTACCGGGCCCGTTGCCGACCGGCGGCCCGATCGCCGGCGGTCGCAGCGCGGGCGGTCGCAGCGCGGGCGGCCGGGTGCCTTCGGGCGCGGGAGCCCGCGGTGGGCCGGCGACGCCCGGTGGTCGGGTCGACCCCGGTGGTCGGGTCCTGCCGCGTCCCGGAGGTGGACCGGGGTACGAGCCCGCGCTGCCCGCCCGGGGTGCCGCCCCCGCCGCGCCGGCGTCGGCCGGCGGGGCCGGCACGAGCCCGGGGAGCCAGGGTGGGCGAGGGCCCGCCGGGATGCCGATGGGCATGGGCGGCGGCGCGCCCGGCGGTGCCCAGGACCGCTCCCACCGCAACCAGCACTTCCTGCCCGACGACGAGCCGTTCCGGGTCGAGCTCGACGACCTCGCTCCGGCGGTGCTCGGGGTGGCCGGTGGCCAGCGGGAGGGTGGCGAGGATGACCGTCGGTGAGCCGTCCTGGGTGAGCGTGTCCGACGTCGAGCTGGACGCCGCCTGGGAGCTGCTGCGCCTCGGCCCGACGCCCGCGGCGCTCACCTTGCGCAGTCCGGGCCGGGACCCCGCCGAGCGGGCACGGGTGCTGGCCGAGGTACTGCATGCGTTGCGGGCCCGGGGTCTGGCCGACCGCGACGGGCCGGTCGAACCGCTGGCCGCCGCCCTGCGGGTGCTGGCCCGGCCGCGGCTGTGCCTCGACCTGCGGATGGCGCGGCCGGGGGCGCCCGCGTTGGTCGGGCTCGGCGGGGTCGCCGGCGAGCACGCCGTGCTGCTCAGCCAGCGGCACCCGGAGCAGGTGCGGCTCACCCCGCTACGGGCCGCCCGGTTGCCCGCCGCGCTGGTGGAGCTGGCCGGCCCGCTGATCGCCGGACCCGCCCGCCCGGTGAGCCTCGACGCCGCGCTGCTCGACGCGGCGCTGTCCGGTTCCGGACCGGAGACGCCGGCCGCGTTGGCCGAGGCGCTGGTCGGCGAGGGGGTCCACCGGTCCGACGCCGCCGCGGTGGCGCACGTATACCGGGATGCGCACACGGCCGGCCAGATCGGCGCCACCGGCTACCCGGGCGGCCGGGCCCGGCGGGCGCCGTGGGTGGTCGGGTTCCACCTCGGCCGGACCGGGGCGTTCCTGCAACTGCGTCGGCCGGACCCGGGTGGTCGGGGAGCGACGGTCACCATGGGGCCGCTGGACGGTGCCCGGCTGCTGCGGCACGTCCACGAGCTGGCGGGGGTCGCCGGCGCGTCGCGGGACGCCGCCTGAGGCCGCACCACCCGCTTCTACCGGCTCACCGTCCGACTGTCCAGCTAGCCTGCACGGCATGACCATCTCCCCGGAGCGCCCGGCGCAACCGCTGCGCAGCGGACTCGACCTGCGGTGGGTGCGGACCGCCACCCGCCCGCAGGACGACCTGTTCGGACACGTCAACGGCCGGTGGCTGGCCACCCACGAGATCCCCGAGGACCGGGCGCAGGACGGCGCCTTCCGCGCGCTGCGCGACCGCGCCGAGCAGGACGTCCGCGCCATCATCGACGGCTCGGCGGAGGCGGCCGACACGGCCGGGGGCGAT
>JAJCYC010000192.1 GCA_029263115.1 Pseudonocardia sp.
GCGGTGGGCCGACGACAGATCTTGTCGTGCAGCGGGGTGACCTCGGACAGGTGCCGGTGCATCGCCTCCTGGGCCGCCGGGCCGTCGCCGTCCGCGATGTGCGTGGCGATCTGCTCGTGGCACGCGCGCAGCCGGTGCAACTCGGCCGCGCTCACCGGGATCCGCCGCAGCCGGCCGCGCAGTACCTCGGTCACCGGTGCCACCATCATGGTCAGCATCAGGTTGCCCGCGCCGGCCAGTACGGCGGTATGGAACTCCAGGTGGGTGGCCCCGGGGTCGACCGGGTCGGGCTCGGCCGCGGCGGCCGCCACGATGGCCTCGACGGAGGTGGCGTCGGCCCGCTCGGCGGCCAGCCGGGCGGCGGCCGGCTCCAGCAACAGCCGGACCTCGACCAGGTCGGTCAGGTCCAGCCGGGGCGTCATCACCAACGCGCCGAGCGTGCCGCCGAGGTCGCGCACCACGTGCACCGGGTCGGGCTCGCTGACGAACGAGCCGCCGTGCACCCCGCGCTGCGTGGTGACCAGGTGCTGGCTGGCCAACACCCGCAGCGCCTCGCGCACGGTGCTCCGGCTGACCCCGAACGACAGGCCCAGGTCGGCCTCGTTGGGCAGTCGCTGCCCCGAGGGCAACGTGCCGGTGACGATCCGGTCCCGCAGTTCGTCGGCCACCCGGCGGTAGGCCGGGCGACTCGCCCCGGTACGCAACGGTGGCCGCATAAGGCGGCGAGCGTAGCGCACGGGGGACCCCCGAACGGGCTAATCGCCGCGGCTGTCGCGGGCGTGCCGCGCGGCTACCGTGACCTGGTGACGCCGGACGGACCGGGAGCTCGGTTCCCGACGCGACGGCAGGCCGCCCGCCTGGCCGACGGGCGGGAGATCATCTACTTCGACCGGGAGCCAGCCCCGTCCCGCGACGCCGCCGACCGCCGAGAGCTCACCGCCCGGGCCGAGGCCGCGGAGGTGCGGTTCGACCGGCTGCTCGGCGAACCGGTGGCCATCGCGGCGCACCGCCAGGACCGCACCCACCTGCCGCCGACCGACCAGTGCCCGCTGTGCCCCACCCGGCCGGGCCGCCCGACCGAGGTGCCGGCCGAGGACTACCAGGTGGTGGTGCTGGAGAACCGGTTCCCGACGTTCACCGAGCGGGCACCCGCCGGGATCGGCCGGTGCGAGGTGGTGTGCTTCTCCAGCGACCACGAGGACAGCTTCGTCTCGCTGACCCCGTCGCGGGCCCGGCTGGTGGTCGACGTCTGGGCCGACCGGACCCGGGAGCTGGCCCGGTTGCCCGGGGTGCGGTGGGTGTTCCCGTTCGAGAACCGGGGTGCGGAGATCGGCGTCACGCTGGCCCACCCGCACGGCCAGATCTACGCCTACCCGTACCTGCCGCCGGTCCCGGCGCGGATGCTGGAACAGGTCCGCCGCCACCGTCGCGCCACCGGCGGCGACCTGTTCGCCGAGGTGCTCGACGGCGAGCGGGCCGGGCCGAGGGTGGTCGCGGCGGGGGAGCACTGGACGGCGTTCGTCCCGGAGGCCGCCCGCTGGCCGGTAGAGGTGCACCTGTACCCGCACCGTCGGGTACCGGACATCCCGTCGTTGACCGATGCCGAGCGCGACGGGTTCGTCGCGGTCTACCTCGACGTGCTGGCCAGGCTGGACGCGCTCCACCACGATCCGCTGCCCTACGTGGCGGCCTGGCAGCAGGCGCCGGTCCGCGCCGGCCGGGCGGCCTGGCATCTGCACCTGCGGGTGCTGTCCATCCGGCGGGCACCGGGCAAGCTCAAGCACCTCGCCGGCTCCGAGCTCGGCGCCGGGGCGTTCCTCGGTGACCTGCGGCCCGAGGACGTCGCAGCCCGGCTGCGCGGGCTGGCCGGGCGGCGCGGGTGAGGGGGCGGCGGGTCCGGGGCCTGTTCCGGGACCTGTTCGGGGGCGAGCCGGCGTCGGTCTGGCATGCGCCGGGGCGGGTCAACCTGATCGGCGAGCACACCGACTACAACGACGGTTTCGTGCTGCCCTTCGCGTTGCCGCTCGGCGTGCTCGCCGCGGTCGGGCCGGCGCCCGGTGGGGTGCTGCGGCTGGCGTCCGCGCAACATCCCGGCACCCCGGTAGAGGTGTCGCCGGACGAGCTGCGTCCCGGCCGGGTCACCGGGTGGGCGGCCTACCCGGCCGGGGTGGTGTGGGCGCTGCGCCGGGCCGGGCTGCCAGTCGAAGGTCTGAAGCTGCTGCTGGACGGGAAGCTGCCGGCCGGTGCCGGGCTGTCGTCGTCGGCGGCGGTCGAGTGCGCGGTCGGGATGGCGGTGGACGAGCTGTACGGGCTCGGTCTCGGCCGGGCGCGCATCGCGGCGCTGGCCCGGTCCGCCGAGGCCGAGTTCGTCGGGATGCCGTGCGGGCCGATGGACCAGCACGCCTCGCTGATGTGCACCCGGGGCCATGCGCTGCTGCTGGACACCCGATCGCTGGTCCACGAGCAGGTGCCGCTGGACTTCGCCGCTGACGGCTCTGCGTTGCTGCTGGTCGACACCGGCTCTACGCACCGGCTGGTGACCGGCGAGTACGCCACCCGCCGCCGGGACTGCGAGGCCGCGGCCATCGAACTCGGGGTGCCCTCGCTGCGCGAGATCTGCCCGGCGGAGCTGCCGGACGCACTGCGACGGCTGGGCTCGGAGCGGCTGCGGTCCCGGGTCCGGCATGTGGTAACCGAGAACGAGCGGGTGGTCCGGGTCGCCGAGCGGTTGCGGGCCGGCCGCCCCTCTGCCATCGGCGAGCTGCTCACCGCCTCCCACGAGTCGCTGCGGGTGGACTACCAGGTGTCCGGCCCTCAGCTGGACCTGGCGGTGGCGACCGCGCTCCGGGCTGGGGCGCTCGGCGCCCGGATGACCGGAGGCGGCTTCGGTGGCAGCGTGATCGCCCTGGCGGCGGGGCAGGCCCTGCAGCGGATGGTCGACGAGATGCTCGCGGCCTTCGCCCGCGTCGGACTGCCCGCGCCGAGCTGCGCGTCGGTGGCCCCGGCGGCGGGGGCCAGCCGGGCCTGAGGTCCACCGGGGAGTAGTCGAAGGAAGGCCATGGCGATCTACGGAGCGGCGCCGCCGACACCCGACGGCGGGTTCACCGTCACCGACACCGGTGTGGTGACCGACATGCCGATGCTCGATGCGTTGCTCGACCCCTACCGGGCGGGCCTCGGCGTCGGCTACAACGGCTATCGGGCGCACTGCTACCGGATGCTGAACTGGGCACGGTTCGTCTCCGAGCCTCGCCCGTACCGCGAGGAGAAGCTCGCGATCATGACGGTGCTGCACGACCTGCCGTTCTTCCTCACCGGTGACCTGGACTATCTCGGGCGGGCCTGCGCGATGGCGACGGAGCACCTGCGCGAGATCGGCCGCCCGGAGTGGACCGAGGAGCTGCACCTGATGATCAACAATCATCATCGGCTCCGCGGCTACACCGGACCGCACGCCGAGCTCGTCGAGGCGTGCCGCAAGGCCGACTGGATCGACGTCTCGTTCACCAAGCTCCGCTTCGGGATACCGCGCCGGCGCATCGTGGAGGTGCGGGCGACGTTCCCGATGAACGAGGCGTACAAGGCGGTGGCGATCACCGCGATCGGTCGGTACGCCGTGCGGCACCTCGACCGGCCGTTGCCGATGATGCGCTGGTGAGCGGGTCCGGCGGGCCCGGCGCCGCGCGACCGGCCACCGTGACCTATGCGCTGCTGGCCCTGCGGTCGTGGACCGGTTACGAGATGACCCGCCAGGTGCGGTCGTCGCAGCGTCTGGTGTGGCCCTCCTCGGAGTCCCACCTCTACCGTGAACAGCGCCGGCTCGTGCGCCTCGGCTGGGCGGTCGCGCGGGCCGAGGCGGCCGGCCGACGCACCCGCAACCGCTACACGATCTCGGACGTCGGCCGGGCCGCCCTTGCTGACTGGCTGGCCAGCCCGCCCGCACCGGCCACGCTGGAGATCGAGGCGCTGGTCCGGGCCTGGTTCGCCGACCAGGGCTCGACCGGTGATCTCGCCGCGTCGTTGGAGACCACCGCCGGCGCTGCGCGGGCGGCGGTCGTCGACGCGGCCCGGCTCGCGGCGGGGTACCTCGCCGGCACGGGCGCCTTCCCCGAGCGGGCCCACCTCAACGCGCTGGTCGGTGAGATCGTCGTCGACGTCCTGGCGGTCGTCGCCGACCGCTGTGAGCGGGCCGCCGAGGAGGTCCGGAGCTGGGACAGCACGGTGGGTCGCGGCCTGGAGCCCTCAGCCCGGGCCCGGCTGCGGTGGGTGGTCGAGGTGGCCGGGACGGACGGTCGCATCCACACCCGCGGCGCCGGGCGCCCGGATGGACCGGCGGCGGGGAGCTGACTTCACCAGGTCAGCGGCGGGGACGGCGGAAGGTCAGCCTGACCCCGATCATCGAAGGTTCCAACCCGAGCAGGTCCGCGATCAGGTCCCGGGCGACCGACTCGGCGTCGCTCAGCCGGGTGGCCCGGGTGAGCGCCTCGATCTCCGGCACGTACAGCACGAAGCTGCCGGACTCGGTCCAGGCCTGCACCTCGAAGGTCCGCACCCGACCGATGATCCCCCGGGTTCGGCCCGGATGGGTGATGCGTCCCCCGGGTGGAGTCAGCCCCGGGCCGGTTGACGGGTGGCGCCGGCCTCCGACCGGGTTCCCGGTTCGTCCCGCTCGTCGGCGGGCGCCGACGAGCTGCGGTCCTCGACCGTCTTGCAGCCGAGCAGGCCGCACTCGCGGCGGGTTTCCGGCTCGCGGCGCTGGCTGTCGGAGTCCTCGCGCCGGTTCAGCTCGGCCTCGTCGGGGACGTCGAGCCTGGGGTCGTAGGGCTGAGGCGGGGCCGCCGGCGCCGAGGACGGGGCCACTGCCGTGCTCGGCGGGGACGTCACGCGGCCGTCGGCCGTGCCGAGCGCGGCGGGCGGCGGGCCGATCGGTTTGAACGAGGCGAACGACTCCTCCGGCCGGGTCTTGGTCGCGTCGTTCATGAAGGTCTTCCAGATCGTGCCGGGCAGTGAAGCACCGGAGATCGGGGTGCCCCGCGAAGTGCGGATCGGGGTGTTCTGGTCGGTGCCGATCCACACCGCAGTGGCCACCGAAGGGGTGTACCCGGCGATCCAGGCGTCGTTGTTCTCGCCCTCCAACCGGGACTCCACGGTGCCGGTCTTGGCCGCCGCCGTCCGCCCCCCGGTCAGGCTGAGCTTGTCGAAGGCCGGCACCCCCAGCATCGCCTCGGTGACGTTGCGGGCGATCTGCTCGCTGAACCGTCGCTCCTGGGTGGGCACGGCCTCGTAGATGACCCGGTCGTCGGAGGTGGTCACCTTGCTGACCAGGTGTGGCTGGTGGTATATCCCGCCGGAGGCGAACGTCGCGTAGGCCGCCGCGAGCTCGATCGGGGTGACCTCCTTGTTGCCTAGCGCGATACCCTCGTTGACCTCGGTCAGCGGGGTGGTGATGCCCGCCTGGCGTGCCGCGTCGGCCACCTTCTGCGCGCCCATCCGCAGCGTGAGCTCGTGGAAGACGACGTTGTTGGACACCGTCATCGCCTGCTTCAGGTCGCACACCGCGCAGTCGGCGCCGTCGGCGTTGCGCAGGCCGGGCAGCGGGGCGCCCTTGAACCGGGTGCCCAGACCGATCGGGTCGCCCAGTTGCAGGGCGGCGAGCAGCACGAACGGTTTGAAGGTGGACCCGGCCTGCTTCGACACCCGCGCGTAGTCCAACCCCACGCCGTTGTCGCCGCCGTAGTAGGCCAGGATCGCCCCGGTGTCCGGCTCGATCGACACGAGGGCGCCACGCAGGTTCGGCGGCTGGCCGATCAGCGACTTGCGCACGGACTCGACGGCGCGCTCCTGGGTCTGCGGGTCGATCGTGGTGGTGATCTTCAGGCCCTCCTGGTTGAGCTCCTGCTCGCTGATGCCGCGTTGCTCGAGCTCGTCGCGGATCGCGTTCAGGATCAGGCCGCGGTGGTCGGAGGGCGCCCCGCCGCTGGTCTTGCCCCGGGGCTGGGTGGCCGGGAACCGAATCGAGTCGCGCTGTTCGGGAGTCAGCCAACCCTGGCTGAGCATGCCGTCCAGCACGAAGTTCCACCGGGCGCTGGCCCGCTGCGGGTTGACCGCCGGGTCCCAGCGGGACGGGGACTGGATCACCCCGGCCAGCAGCGCGCCCTCGGACGCGTCGAGCTGGCCCACGTCCTTGCCGAAGTAGGCCTTGCTGGCGGACTGGATGCCGTAGGCGCCCCGGCCGAAGTAGATCGCGTTGAGGTAGTCGGCCAGGATCTCGTCCTTGCTGTTCAGCTGGGAGATCTTGACCGCGATGACCATCTCCTTGTACTTGCGCCACAGCGAGCGCTCGTCGCCGACCAGCGAGGTCTTCACGTACTGCTGGGTGATGGTCGACCCGCCGCCGGTGCCGCCGGTGAGCTGCTTCCAGGCCGCCCGGGCGATGCCAACCGGGTCGAACCCCGGGTTGGAGAAGAAGCTGCGGTCCTCGGCGGCCAGCACCGCGAGCTGGACCGGCTTGGGCACCTGGTCGATACTGATCTTGGTCCGGTTGCCCTCCTCGGGCACGATGCGGGCCAGCTCGGAGCTGTCGGCGAAACTGATCGTGGCGACCTGCTTGTTCACCGTGTCGTCCGGCTTCGGGATGGCGAAGAACAGGTAGCCCAGGGCGAAGACCAACGCGGGCGCCACCACGAACAGCGCCACGCCGGTCAGCCCCACGACCCTGCTGTGGTACCAGATCCGTTGCTTGCGGGTCAGCGAGGCGAGCCTGGCCCGGCGCCGCCGGCGGTACGCGCCGCCCCGTTCGATCAGCGCCGCCAGCAGGGATGCGTAGGCGGCCGGTTCGAGCCAGCGACGCCAGCCGTCACCGGCCGGCCGGTCCGCCCGGCTCTCGCCGGCGGTGCGGGCCTGGGCGACCAGCCGGGCGGCGGTCGCGTTGCCGGGCAGTTCCGCGGCGGGTGACTCCGGTGCCCGGCGCTCGTCGGCCCGGCGCTCGTCGGCCCGGCGCCGGCCGACCCCGATCGTCGCCGTGGGATCGGTCCGAGGGTCCGGGTGCGACGGGACGGCCGGGCGGGCGCCGGTGCGCGAGCGCGGCGCCTCCCCGGCCCGGGCCGGGGAGGCGGCGGGCGGCACCCGGCGCTGGGGTGCCGTCGGGGCTCCCGCCCCGGCCGGTGTACCCGCTCCGGTTGATGGCCGCCCTGCGGAGCGGGTGGCCGCGCGGGTGGTGACCGGGGGAAGTGCCCGCGCGGCGGGTGCGGTGCGGGTCGCGGGCATCGTGACCGACCGGACGACGGCCGACCCCAGCGGCGCGATCCGCCGGCCACCCGAGGTCCCGTTCGTCCCGTTCGTGCCGGAACTGGGTGCCGTGCCGGCGGTGGCCGGGACGGAGGCGGCCGGGACGGAGGCGGCCGGAGGGGGCGCGTGGTGCCGGCCCGGGGGGCCGTCGGCCCCCGGTCGCCCCATGTGCGCTCCTGACACCCGGAGTTGCCCTCCCACCTCTGCATCGACAGCGTCAGCAACCAGCCGTACATCGGCCGTGGTGCGGGTTCCGAGGTTCAACGGTCAAGGTCACCGCGGCGATGCGGCGGTCCCGGCAAACTCACCCGTTCGGCCGCAGCTGCCGGGTCACCCGTGCTGGCGCACCCCGGCTTCCCGGCTACGCAGCGTCAACAGCACGGCCCGATCACCGCGTAGGCTCGGCACGATCATCTCAAATCGCGGGTTCGGGAGCGGAAGGGGTGCCCTGTGCGGACCGGAACGGGATCCTTGGTGCTGGGCGCGGCCGGGGCCGCCGCGGTGGCCGGGGCCTTCCGGCCACTGGTGCGGCGCTGGCCGTGGTCGGCGGTCGGGGCGCTGCCCAGCGCGTTCGCCTCGGAGAGCCCCGCGTTCGTGATGGCTGCCCAGGCACTCGCCGCAGGCGCGGGATTGCGGGCCGGTGGGCCGCTCGGGCTCGGCGGGACCGCGCTCGGCCTGGCCGGGCTCGCCGGAGCCGCCGTGCTCGCCGGGGACGCGCGCCGCTCCGCCGGCGTACTGGACGAGGCTCTCCGTCAGGTGGGCGTCGATCCGTGGGAACAGCCCCTCCACGGCGGACGCGGCGGTGTGCTGCCCGGCCCGCTGGCCCGGCGGCGCTACCGGCGGGTGGCCCACCTCAGCTACAGCGAGCACGGTCCGTTCGGCACCCTCGACGTGTGGCACCGCACCGACCTGCGGCCCGGTGGAGATGCAGGGCGAGCGAGCATCGACCGAGCGCGAGCGAGGGAGGAGCGGAACGAGCCCGGAATCGACCGTCAGCACGGCCGGGCCCCGGTGCTGCTCCAGGTGCACGGCGGGGCGTGGACCATGGGGGACAAGCACGGTCAGGGCGAGCCGCTGATGGGCTACCTCGCCGAGCGCGGCTGGGTGTGCGTCACGCTCAACTACCGGCTCGCCCCGGCGCACCGCTGGCCGGCGATGATCGTCGACGTCAAACGGGCCATCGCCTGGATCCGGGAGCACATCGCCGGGCACGGCGGCGACCCGGAATGGATCGCGATCACCGGCGGTTCCGCCGGCGGGCACCTCGCGGCACTGGCCGCGCTGAGCCCGAACGACCCCGACTTCCAACCCGGCTTCACCGAGGTTGACACCACGCTACGGGCCGCCGTCCCGCTGTACGGCGTCTTCGACTTCACCCGTGACCAGCAGGGCCTGTGGCCGCTGCTGGAAGGGAAGCTGATCGGCACCCGGTACGCCGAGGACGGGCAGACGTGGCGGCAGGCCTCGCCGGTGCTGCGGATCGGCCCGCACGCCCCGCCGTTCCTGGTGGTGCACGGTTCCGCCGACGCGGTCGTCGGGGTCAACCAGTCCCGGCGGTTCGTGGAGGCACTGCGGGCCGGTTCGCCCGCGCCGGTCGGCTACGCGGAGCTGCCCCGCGCCCAGCACGGGTTCGACGCCCTGCCGACCGCGCGCACCGCGCGCACCGTCGCCGCGGTGCACCGCTTCCTGACCGCGGTGCACGCCGGTGGCCGGGCCACGACGCGCGCCGTGACCGGCCCCGGGTCGCTGGCGAGCTCCCTCTAGCATCGGAGCCGACAGCTCGGCCGATCCGAAGGAGCCACCGTGTCCGCGCCCGAAACTCCCGCCGCGTCCGCCCCCGTCCGGGTGCCGGCCGGTACCACCGCCGCGGCAGCGGTGCGGGGGGCCGGGTTGGCGACCAGCGGCCCGGGCACGGTGGTCGTGGTGCGCGAGATCGGTCCGGACGGCGCCGGGGTGTTGCGCGATCTGGCCTGGGCCCCCGAGGTCGAGGTCGAGGTGTGGCCGGTCGGGGCGGACACCGAGGACGGCCGGGCGGTGATCCGACATTCCGCGGCGCACGTGCTGGCGCAGGCGGTGCAGCAGTTGCGACCGGACGCCAAGCTGGGCATCGGCCCGCCGATCACCGACGGCTTCTACTACGACTTCGACGTCGCCGAGCCGTTCAACCCGGACGACCTGCGCACGCTCGAGTCGACCATGAAGAAGATCATCAAGTCGGGTCAGCGGTTCGCCCGGCGCTGCTACGACTCGCTCGACGACGCCCGCAAGGAACTGGCCGACGAGCCGTACAAGTTGGAGTTGATCGAGCTCAAGGGCGCCCCCGACCCCGATGTCATGGAGGTCGACGCCTCGGGCGAGCTGACCGCCTACGACAACGTGCACGCGCACACCGGCGACGTGCTCTGGTCGGACCTGTGCCGGGGCCCGCACGTGCCGACCACGAAGTTCATCCCGGCGTTCAGGCTGACCCGCAGTGCCGCCGCCTACTGGCGCGGCGACCAGCGCAACCCTCAGCTGCAGCGGATCTACGGCACCGCGTGGGAGTCCGCCGAGGCCCTCGAGGCGCACCTGCACCGACTGGCCGAGGCCGAGCGCCGCGACCACCGCCGGCTGGGCGCCGAGCTGGACCTGTTCTCCTTCCCGGATGCGATCGGCTCCGGGTTGGCGGTGTTCCACCCCAAGGGCGGGGTGATCCGCAGGGAGATGGAGGACTACTCGCGCCGCCGCCACGAGGAGGCCGGCTACGAGTTCGTCAACACCCCGCACATCACCAAGAGCCGGCTCTACGAGATCTCCGGGCACCTGGACTGGTACGCCGACGGCATGTACCCCCCGATGCACCTGGACGAGGAGCTGGGCCCGGACGGCGAGGTGCGCAGGCCCGGGCAGGACTACTACCTCAAGCCGATGAACTGCCCGATGCACAACCTGATCTTCGACGCCCGCGGCCGGTCGTACCGGGAGCTGCCGCTGCGGCTGTTCGAGTTCGGCTCGGTGTACCGCTACGAGAAGTCCGGGGTGGTGCACGGGCTGACCCGGGTGCGCGGCATGACCCAGGACGACGCGCACATCTACTGCACCGACGCGCAGGTGCAGGACGAGCTGAAGTCGTTGCTCACCTTCGTGCTCGACCTGCTGCGCGACTACGGGCTCGACGACTTCTACCTGGAGCTGTCCACCCGCAACGAGGAGAAGTTCGTCGGCTCGGACGACGTGTGGGAGCGGTCCACCGCCGCGCTGCGGGAGGCGGCGAGCGCGTCCGGGTTGGAGCTGGTGGACGACCCGGGCGGCGCGGCGTTCTACGGCCCGAAGATCTCGGTGCAGGCCAAGGACGCGATCGGTCGCACCTGGCAGATGTCCACCATCCAGCTCGACCTGAACCTGCCCGAGCGGTTCGGACTGGAATACACCGCGGCCGACGGCTCCCGACCACGGCCGGTGATGATCCACCGCGCGCTGTTCGGTTCCATCGAGCGGTTCTTCGGCGTGCTCACCGAGCATTACGCCGGGGCGTTCCCGGCCTGGTTGGCCCCGGTACAGGTGGTCGGCATCCCGGTGTCGGCGGACCAGGCGGACTACGTCGGGCGGATCGCCGCGCCGCTGCGCGCGCGTGGCGTGCGGGTCGAGGTGGACGCCGGCGACGACCGGATGCAGAAGAAGATCCGCACGCACACCCTGCAGAAGGTGCCGTTCCTGCTGCTGGCCGGTGGCCGCGATGTGGAGTCGGACGCGGTGAGCTTCCGGTTCCGGGACGGCGGGCAGCTCAACGGCGTCCCGGTCACCGACGCGGTCGAGGCGATCGTGGAATGGATCGACCGCCGGGACAACCGCTCACCCGCCGAGCAGACGTTCGAGGCCGGCCGGAGATGACCGAGGATCCGGCCGAGCTGGTCGGCCAGGACGGGGCGGCGGTCGCCGACGGGTTCCGCCGGCTCTGGACCCCGCACCGGTTGGCCTACATCAAGGGCGCCGCGACCAGCAGCGCCGAGCAGGGCTGC
Organism: Pseudonocardia sp.; assembly: GCA_029263115.1. GTDB lineage: Bacteria > Actinomycetota > Actinomycetes > Mycobacteriales > Pseudonocardiaceae > Pseudonocardia. The sequence goes on from JAJCYC010000192.1 coordinate 11,286, forward strand.
CCGTTCTGCCGGATCCCCACGCTCGACGACAGCGACGGTCTGGTGGTCGCCCGCGGCGAGCAGGTGTACGCGGTGCTCAACCTGCACCCGTACAACCCCGGACACCTCATGGTGGTGCCCTACCGGCACGTTGCCGAGCTGGAGGACCTCACCGGCCAGGAGAGCGCCGAGCTGATGGCGTTCACCCAGCGGGCGGTGCGGGCGATGAAGAAGGTCGCCGCGCCGCACGCGTTCAACGTCGGGCTCAACCTCGGCGCGGTGGCCGGCGGGTCGCTGGCCGACCACCTGCACCAGCACGTGGTGCCCCGCTGGGGCGGCGACGCCAACTTCATCGCGGTGATCGGCCAGACCAAGGTGATCCCGCAGTTGCTCTCCGAGACCCGCGAGCTGCTCGTGGGCGCCTGGCCGGGATAGCCGCCGTGCTCGACAACCTCGTCGCCCGTGCCTCGATCGGCCGGGTCACCGACCCGCTGGCCCGCCGCCTGGTCCGGTGGGGTGTCTCGCCCGACGTGGTCACCGTGGTCGGTACCGTGGGCTCGGTGGCCGCCGCGCTGTGGTTCCTGCCACGGGGCCAGCTGGTGGCCGGCACCGTGGTGGTCACCGCGTTCGTGCTGTGCGACCTGCTGGACGGCGCGATGGCCCGGGTCCGTGACGCGGGGTCGAGGACGGTCTCGCAGTTCGGCGCGGTGCTGGACTCCACCTGCGACCGGATCGCCGACGGCGCGCTGTTCGCCGGGCTGGCCTGGTGGTCCCTGCACCTGGGCGACCAGCCGCGCACGGCGGTCGCCGCGATGACCTGCCTGGTCTCCGGGCAGGTGGTGTCCTACCTCAAGGCCCGTGCCGAGGCCAGCGGGCTGTCGGCCAACGGCGGGCTGGTGGAGCGGGCCGAGCGGCTGATCCTCGCGCTGCTGGGCACCGGGCTGGAGGGACTCGGGGTGCCGGGCGCGCTGGCCGTGGCACTGTGGCTGCTCGCGGTCGGGTCGGTGGTCACGCTCGGCCAGCGGCTGGTCGCGGTGCACCGGTCGGCCGCGGCTCAGGCCGGCGACGCCGGCGGCGCCGAGGAGCCGGGCCGGTGAGCGGGCGCACGGTCGACCTCGGGTACGCCCTCGCCTGGCGGCTGGTGCGCGCGCTGCCCGAGCCGGTGGCGGCAGGTGGCTTCCGGGCCGGCGCCGACCTCGCGGCGCGTCGCGGCGGCCCGGGCGTGCGCCAACTGCGCGCCAACCTGGCTCGGGTGCTCGGCCACCAGGTCGGCCCCGGCCCGGGGCTCGTGGAGGCCGGCCGGGGGCCCGTGGGGCTGGACGAACTGGTCGCCGCCGGGATGCGGTCCTACGCCCGGTACTGGCGCGAGGCGTTCCGGCTGCCGACCATGGATCCGGTGGCGCTGCACGACCGGATCGACCCGGAGGTGGTCGGGGTGGAGCACCTGGACCGGGCGCTGGACGCCGGCCGGGGGGTGGTGGCCGCGTTGACCCACAGCGGCAACTGGGACGTCGCGGGGGTGTGGCTGGTCGAGGCGCTGCGCCGGCGCGGCCGGCCGGCGACCTTCGCCACGGTGGCCGAGCGACTGCGTCCGGAGTCGCTCTACGACCGGTTCGTCGACTACCGCGTAGGGCTCGGTTTCGAGGTGCTCCCGGCCGACGCCGGTGCGCGCACCGTCGCCACGCTGGCCGCCCGGCTGCGGGCCGGTGGGGTGGTCTGCCTGGTCGCCGACCGCGACCTCACCGGTGCCGGGACGCCGGTCGAGTTCTTCGGGGCACCGGCGTCGATGCCGGCCGGTCCGGCCCAGCTCGCCCTGCGCACCGGGGCCGCGCTGCTGCCCTTCGGCGGCTGGTTCACCGAGTCCGGCTGGGGTCTGCGGTTCCACCCGCCGATCGAGGCGGCCGCGCCCGGCGGTCCGGCGGCCGGGGCGGCGACCCAGGCGTTGGTCGACGTGTTCGCCCGCGAGATCGCCACGCACCCGGCCGACTGGCACATGCTGCAGCCGATCTGGACGGCCGATCGCCAGGTGGCCGGGGTGGCCCGGTGAACCGGCGCTTGAGGATCGGAATCGTCTGCCCGTACTCGCTGGACGTGCCGGGCGGGGTGCAGGCGCATGTGCTCGACCTGGCCCGGGCGCTGCGCGCGGCAGGTCACCTGTCCTACGTGCTGGCACCCGGTGACGAACAGAGGCGTGGGGGGATGCCCGACTACGTCACCCCGGCCGGGCGGACGGTCGGCGTGCCCTACAACGGCTCGGTGGCCCGGCTGACCTTCGGGCCGGTCGCCTACTCGCGGGTGCGGCGCTGGCTCGCCGAACATCAGCTCGACGTGCTGCACCTGCACGAACCGATCGCGCCGAGCTTGTCGCTGCTGGCACTGGGCATGGCCGAGGGTCCGATCGTGGCCACCTTCCACACCGCCACCGAGCGTTCTCGGGCGCTGACCACGTTCTCCGGCGTGCTGCGGCCGATGCTGGAGAAGGTCACCGCCCGGATCGCGGTGTCCCCGCTGGCGCGGCGGGTGCAGGTGGAGCACCTCGGCGGGGACGCGGTGGAGATCCCGAACGGGGTCGACCTGGACCTGTTCGCGGCCGGCGACCGGCTGCCCGGCCACCCCCGGCCCGGGGTCGCCACCGTCGGGTTCGTCGGGCGGTTCGACGAGCCGCGCAAGGGCATGGACGTGCTGCTGGACGCGCTGCGACTGCTGCCCGCAGAGGTGGCGGGCGAGGCGGCGGGGCGGCAGGTGCGGCTGCTGGTCGCCGGGCGGGGCGACCCGGACGCGTTGCGTCGCCGGGCCGGTCGGGAGCTGGCCGGGCGGATCGACGTGCTGGGCGCGGTGGACGACCCGACCAAGGCCGCCGCGCTGCGCTCGATGGACGTGTACTGCGCGCCCAACACCGGCGGTGAGAGCTTCGGGATGGTGCTCACCGAGGCGATGGCGGCCGGCGCTCCGGTGCTGGCCGGCGACCTGGAGGCGTTCCGCCGGGTACTGGACGGCGGACGGGCCGGCGAGCTGGTGCCGGTCGGCGACCCGGCCGCGCTGGCCGCCGCGCTGGGGGCGCTGCTGGCCGACCCGGCCCGGTGCGCGGAGTTGGCCGCGGCCGGGCATCGGCGGGCCGAGCGCTACGCCTGGCCGGTGGTCGCGGCTGCGGTCCTGCGGGTGTACGAGGCGGCGGTCGCGGCCGACCCGCGCGGTCTGGCCGTGCGCGACCCGGACGACGACCTGGCGCGGGCCGGGCGCCCGGCGGGGTGGTGATGGGCCCGCTGGCGGTGACCGCGCTGGTCCTGGCCGGGCTGCTGGTGGCGCTGTTGGTGGTCTCCTGCCTGCTGCGGGCGAACCGGCTGGACCGGCTGCACGTGCGTACCGACGCCGCCCGGGCCGCCCTGCTGGCCGCGCTGGACCGGCGGGCGGTGGTCGCCCGGGCGGTGGCCCTGCACCTCGGCGACGAGGGGCTGCGCCACGCGGCGGCCGGAGCCGAGCTCGCGCCGGCCGCCGCCCGGGAGAACCGGGAGAACGACCTGGGCCGGCTGCTGGCCGGGTTGGACCGGCGGAGTCTGGCGGGCGAGCTGGTAGCCGAGCTGGTCGATGCCGAGCAGCGGCTGATGCTGGCCCGCCGGGTGCACAACGACGCGGTGCGCGACACCCGGGCGCTGCGCTCGCGCCGGCTGGTGCGTTGGCTGCGGCTGGCCGGGACGGCGCCGGTGCCGGACTACTTCGAGATCACCGACGAGCAGCCCGAACCGGAGGACATCGCGGTGGTGCCGCCGTCGGCCCGGCGCTCCGGGAGGGTGGTGCTGCTGGACCGCGACGGTCGGGTGCTGCTGTTCGAGGGGTTCGACCCGGCCCGTCCGCAGGAGTCGTTCTGGTTCACCCCGGGTGGCGGGTTGGAGAGCGGCGAGGACACCCGCGCGGCGGCGGTCCGTGAGCTGGCCGAGGAGACCGGGCTGCGCCTGCCCGGTGCGGCGCTGATCGGCCCGGTCTGGCGGCGGCACACCGTGTTCAGCTTCGCCGGCGACAGCCTCGCGGCGGACGAGGAGTTCTTCCTCGCGCCGAACACCGCCGAGATGGACGGCCCGGTGGACACCTCGGGGTTCAATGAGCTGGAGCGCGCGACCGTGCTCGGGCACCGGTGGTGGAGCACCGCCGAGCTGCGCGGTACCGACGCCGTCGTGTACCCCCGGCAGCTCGGTGCACTGCTCGAACAGCTGGGGTCCGGCCGGTGGGACGGTGTGACCCGCCCTATCTCCTGAACGGTGACCCCGCCGGAGAACTACAATCGCCGATGACCGGTCAATACCAGATCACCGAAGGGTCGCAGCGTGTCCGCCGAGCACTCCCCGTCCGATCGTCCCGAGTCCGCGCACGGCTCCCTGCTGGGCACCGCCCGGGTCAAGCGCGGCATGGCCGAGATGCTGAAGGGCGGAGTGATCATGGATGTGGTCACCGCCGAGCAGGCCAAGATCGCCGAGGACGCCGGCGCGGTGGCGGTGATGGCCCTCGAGCGGGTGCCCGCCGATATCCGCGCCCAGGGTGGCGTGGCCCGGATGAGCGACCCGGACATGGTCTCCGGCATCGTGGACGCGGTCTCCATCCCGGTGATGGCCAAGGCCCGGATCGGGCACTTCGTCGAGGCCCGGGTGCTGCAGTCGATCGGGGTCGACTACATCGACGAGTCCGAGGTGCTCACCCCGGCCGACGAGGCGAACCACATCGACAAGTGGGCGTTCACCGTGCCGTTCGTCTGCGGGGCGACCAACCTCGGTGAAGCGCTGCGCCGGCTCTCCGAGGGCGCGGCGATGATCCGCTCCAAGGGCGAGGCCGGCACCGGCAACGTGGTCGAGGCGACGCGCCACATGCGCTCGATCCGCGCCGAGATCCGCCGGCTGGGCGGGCTGGACAGTGCCGAGCTGTTCGCCGCGGCCAAGGAGCTGCGGGCGCCGGTGGAGCTGGTGGCCGAGGTGGCCGCCGCCGGGAAGCTGCCGGTGGTGCTGTTCACCGCCGGCGGGATCGCCACCCCGGCGGACGCCGCGATGATGATGCAGCTGGGGGCGGAGGGCGTCTTCGTGGGCTCCGGCATCTTCAAGTCCGGGGATCCGGCCCGCCGCGCCGAGGCGATCGTCAAGGCCACCGCGTTCCACGACGACCCGGACGTGATCGCCAAGGTCTCCCGGGGTCTGGGCGAGGCGATGGTCGGGATCAACCTGGCCGACCTGCCCGCCGGCCAGCGCTACGCCGACCGGGGCTGGTGACCGCCCCCCTGCGCCCCCCGGCCGGTGACTCCGGTCGGTGACTCCGGGTCGTCACCCGGGTCTCCGGCCGTTCCCGAAGACCGATCGGTGTGCTGCCGGGCGGTGATCTGTCATGCGCGCCGGTGACGTCGGTGGCCCAGCTCTTGCCCATGCGGGTGACCTGTGCTCCCATGTGGCAGTTGGTGCATGTGGTGCTTTTGAGCTGTATGAGTCTGTCGGGGTTGTTGGGGTGGAGGGTGTCATGGTTCAGGGCGCACGGGATTCGCTGGGTGGCTGGCCGGGAGTCCGCTGGTTGGTCGTCGCGGGGGTCGTGGCGACCGTGGCGACCGGCGGCCTGGTGACTGCGGCCTGGGCGGACCCGGCGGGCGGCTCCGGCGTCGACCGTCCTGCGGTTCTGGTCGCCGCGCCGTCCGCCCCGTCGTTGCCGTCGCCGTCGGTGGCGCCGCCGCCCAGCCCGCCGGTGCCCGAGGTCCCCGGGGTCCCGGCCGCCGTTCCGTCGGCTCCGGGTGCTGCCCCGTCCTTGCCGGCGGACGTTCCGACGCTGCCGGTGGACGTGCCGGCCGTGCCCGGTGGCGTGCCGGCCGGACTGCCGGGTGGCGTACCCGCGCTGCCCGGTGAGTTGCCGGCCGGTCTGCCGGGTGAGTTACCGGCCGTACCGGGCGGGGTGCCGGCCGGTCTGCCCGGCGGTCTGCCCGCCGTACCCGGCGGGCTGCCGTCGGTTCCGGCCGGGTTGCCGGCCGTGCCGGGTGTGCCGTCGGTTCCGGCCGGGTTGCCGGCCGTGCCGGCTGTGCCGCCGGTTCCGGCCGGGTTGCCGGCCGTGCCGGCTGCCCCGGGTGTCCCCGCGCTGCCGGCACCCTGAGGCTCAGCGGACTCCATGACCAGCACGCCCGCGCTGCCCGGCACCAGGGCGGCGTAGGTGTGCGCGGCGTCGCCGGCGCAGTCGGCGTAGTCCCGGGCGTCGAGGTCGATCTCGTCGCCCACCGGTCCGCCGCGGATCCGGCCCGAGGTGACCACCAGATGCTCCACGGTGCCCGGGATGTGCGCCTGGGCCTCCCGTGCCGGGCCGGGCTCGAGGGTGATCAGGTGCAGGTCGCGCCGTGCTCCCCGGCGGTCAGGCGGACGGGGCTCACCACACGGTCAGCAGCAGGTGGTTGACCAGCAGGGCCAGCAGCGCCTGCGCCATCAGCCAGCCTCGCCAGTGGGCCGCGGGCAACAGGGCGGTCGCCACGGTGAGCCAGACCGCGAACGGCAGCCAGATCCGTTCCACCTCGCCCTTGCTCAAACCGCTGAGGTTGGCCAGCAGGACCGCGCCGAGCGCGGCCCCGGCCAGCGCGGCGCACGGCACCGGCAGCGAGCGCGGCCGAGCGGTCCACCGGCGCAGGCCGGCCAGCACGGCCGGCCCCACGGCGAACAGCAGCGCGGCCAGGTTGGCCCACCAGAAGTACTCGGAGGGTCGGCCACGGGCGATCGACGCGGCGTAGATCACCCGGACCAGCTCGTACCCGGTGGGCCACCAGAACCCGCTCAGGGTGAACGCCGCCGCCACCCCGGCCGCGCCAACCACACCGAGGGCCACCGGCCGCGCCCGGCGGGTCAGAGCCACCACCGCCACCGCGAGCCCAACGGCCAACACCAACCCGTAGGACAGGTACAGGCAATATCCCAACAGTGCGCCGCCGGCAACCGAAGCCGTCCCGGCCCACCGTCCGCGCCCGGTCGCCCCGACGGCGGACAGCGCGACGGCCCAGGCGAGCACCCCGGCGAACAGCCCGTCCGCGCTCACCCCGATCCACACCGCGGCCGGGGTGAGCACCGCGAACGGCAGCACCCTCCGGGCTGCGGCCTCGGTGCCGAGCGCGCGCAGCGCCACCGCGACGGCGACCGCGGCCGACGAGCCGGCCGCGATGCACAGCAGTCCCGCCGGGCCGCCGCCGCCCAGCCCGATCCGGTCCAGCACGACGAACGTGAGCAGTGCCCCGGGAGGGTGCGCGCCCACGTGGGTGCTCCAGAACACGGCCTGGTCGGTGAGGATGTGGTCGGAGAACTCGCGCAGCATCGCGGCGACGGAGCCGACCCGGGGCACGTCGTTGAGGTACTCCTGGTCGGTGGTCAACCGACCCGCGACGCCCGTCGACCAGCCGTCCACCAGTGCCAGCGACAGTATCCACGCGGCTGAGGCCAGCCAGCCGCACAGCAGCAGCGCCGGCCATCGGAGCCGGACGGCCAGTCCGGGTCCGGCCGCGACGATCGAGACCGCGACCAGCACGGCCGGTAGGCTGCCCGGGCCGACGTGCGGCGCCCAGCCGGCCAGCAGCGGCGGGAAGCCCAGGAAGATGTCCACCCCGGAACGCAGCAGCCGATGGCCCTCGATCCAGGCGCCGGTGACCAGCGCGACCCCGCCGAGCACCGCGAGCAGGTCGGCCCGAAGGTCGCGGCGCGCGGCCGGCCTGAGGAACTCGTCGTGGTCGAGCGCGCGCGCCGACACCGGTACCGCCATGGGCCCGCACGCTATCCGGGCGCGGGGTCCCGGACGGCCGATCGATCTTACGGATCGGTGATCACCATCGCCGGCCTCCCGGTTCAGGCCCGGACGTGTTCCGGTACGGCCTCGTGCCGGGCGAAGTGCCGGGTGAACACGGCGGTGCCGGAGGTCATGGCCCGCAGGTCGACCGGGTAGCGCAGCAGTTCGGCGGCCGGCACCTCGGCACGGACCATGGTCCGCCCGATCGCGGACGGGTCGACCTCGGTGCCCAGTACCCGGCCGCGCCGGGAGGACAGGTCGCCCAGCACCGCGCCCAGGTGCCCGTCCGGGATCCGCACCGCGACCTCGTCCACCGGCTCCAGCAGCACCGTCCCGCAGCCCGCGGCCGCCTCCCGCAGCGCCAGCGCCCCGGCGGTCTGGAACGCCGCGTCCGAGGAGTCGACGCTGTGCGCCTTGCCGTCGACCAGGGTGACCCGGATGTCGACCACCGGGCAGCCCTCGGCCAACCCGCGTTCCATCTGGGTCCGGATGCCCTTCTCCACGCTCGGGATGTAGTTCGTCGGTACCGAGCCGCCGACCACCTTGGACACGAACTCCAACCCCGCGCCCCGGGGCAGCGGCTCCACCTCGACGTGCACCACGGCGAACTGGCCGTGGCCGCCGGACTGCTTGACGTGCCGCCCGGTGGCCCGTCCGGCCCGGGCCAGGGTCTCGCGCAGTGCCACCTTCACCGGCTCGGTGTCCACCTGGGCGCCGCCGGCCCGCAACCGGGACAGCACCACGTCCGCATGCGCCTCGCCCATGCACCACAGCACCGTCTGGTGGGTCTCCTGGTTGCGCTCCAGACGCAGCGTCGGGTCGGCGGCCACCAGCCGGGCGAGCGTCTTGACCAGCGCGTCCTCGTCGCCCCGGCTGTGCGCGACGATCGCGATCGGCAGCAGCGGGGCGGGCAGCTCCCACGGTGCGAGCAGCAGCGGGTGGTCGGTGGCCGAGACGGTGTCGCCGGTCTCCGCGGTGCCCAGCTTGGTCAGCGCGCAGATGTCGCCGGCCACGCACGAGCTGACCTCCCGCAGCGCCGCGCCGAGCGGGGAGTAGATGTGCGCCAGCCGCTCGTCGCCGTCGTGCGTGCGGTCCTCGCCGGGCTGCCCGCCGATCCCTGCGCCGTCCGGGGCCAGGCCGTGCCCGCTGATGTGCACGCCGCCCCCGGGCCGCAGCGTCCCGGAGAACACCCGCACCAGCGACACCCGTCCGACGTAGGCGTCCGCGGAGGTGCGCACCACCTCGGCGGCCAGCGGCCCGGTCGGGTCGGCGGACAGCGGCGGGTGCCGGGTGCCGTCCACCCCGGTGACCGTGGGCAGCGGATGCTCCACCGGTGAGGGGAAGCCGCCGACGATCAGCTCCAGCAACTCGGCCAGCCCGACGCCCGACGACGCGCACACCGGCACCACCGGGTGGAAGTTGCCCTGGCAGACCGCCTTCTCCAGGTCCGCGATGAGGGTCTTCAGCTCGAGGTCCTCGCCCTCCAGGTAACGCTCCATCAGGGTCTCGTCCTCGCTCTCGGCGATGATCCCCTCGATCAGCGCCGCGCGGGAGTCCTCGGCGCCCGGGGGTGGCTCGTCCACCGACCGTCCGCCCACCGTGCCGGAGAGCAGCCCGTACAGCCCGTCCAGCCCGCCGGCGGCGTTGCGCACCGGCAGGTACAGCGGCACCACCCCGGCGCCGAACGCGCCCTGGCAACCGGCGATCTCGCCCTCCAGGTCGGCGCGCTGGTGGTCGCAGCGGGCCACCACCACCGCGCGGGGCATGCCGACCGCCGCGCACTCCTCCCACTGGGTGACGGTGGCCACGTCCACTCCTTCGGAGGCGCACACCACGAACAGCGCCGCGTCCGCGGCCCGCAGCCCCGCCCGCAGCTCCCCGACGAAGTCGCCGTACCCGGGGGTGTCCACCAGGTTGATCTTGTGGCCGTCGTGGCACAGCGGGGCGACCGCGAGGGCCACCGACCGTTGCTGGCGCACCGCGGCCGGGTCGTGGTCGCAGATCGTGCTGCCGTCGGTGACCGACCCGGCCCTCGGGATCACCCCGGTCGCCGCGAGCAGTGCCTCGACCAGGGTGGTCTTCCCCGACCCGGACGGCCCGACCAGAACCACGTTGCGGATCGAGGTCGGGTCCTGGGCCGTGACGACCTCGGATCCCTGGCCGGCATCTGCTCTGACCGCCATGACTGACCACCTCCGTAAACCGAGTGTTGTGTGTCTGATCTCACACCTGCTATCGCCCGGTCACAAGGGGTTCGGCTCGACGGACTACCCGGCGGGCGGGTCGGATTCAACCGGCACCCGGCCACGCGCCCGGCCCAGGAACTCCCGTTCGGCCAGATTGCGCGTCCGGCCGATCGCCACGTCGTACGCGGCGACCGCCTCGGCGTGACGCCCGAGCCGGACCAGCAGGTCGGCGCGGACCGCCGGCACCAGGTGGGAGTCCAGGTCGAGCGCGTCGACCAGCGCCAGCGCCGGCCCTGGCCCGGACACCTCGGCGACCGCGACGGCCCGGTGCAGCGCCACCACCGGGCCCGGCGCCACCAGCGTGAGCTGGTCGTAGAGCGCCACGATCTGCCGCCAGTCGGTGTCGGCGGCCACCGCCGCGTCGCTGTGCACCGCGCTGATCGCCGCCTGGATCTGGTACGGACCCGGCCGGCCGCGGCGCAGGCAGGCCCGCACCAGCCGCTGGCCTTCGGCCACCAGCCCGGCGTCCCAGCGGCCGCGGTCCTGATCGGCGAGCCGGACCAGGCCGCCGTCCGGGTCGGTGCGGGCCGGCCGCCGGGACTCGGTCAGCAGCATCAGTGCCAGCAGACCCAGTACCTCCGGCTCGTCGGGCATCAGCTCGGCCAGCAGCCGGCCCAGCCGGATCGCCTCCGCGCACAGCCCGTCGCGCGCCAGTTCCGGCCCCGAGCTGGCGGTGTAGCCCTCGTTGAAGACCAGGTAGACCACGGCCAGCACCGCCCGCAGCCGGTCGGGCAGCTCCGACTCGGTGGGCACACGGTACGGGATCCGGGCGTCCCGGATCTTCGCCTTGGCCCGGACCAGCCGCTGGGCCATCGTCGACTCGGGCACCAGGAACGCCCGGGCGATCTCCGGCGTGCCGAGCCCACCGAGCAGCCGCAGGGTCAGCGCCACCCGGGCGGGCATGCCCAGCGCCGGGTGGCAGCAGGTGAAGATCAGCCGGAGCCGGTCGTCGCGCACCGGGTGCTCCTCGGTCTCGGGCTCGGGTGCCCGCCGGGCGTGCAGCAGCGCGGCCCGGGCGTGGCGGTCGTCCCGGGTAGCCTCCCGGCGGAGCCGGTCGATCGCCCGGTTGCGGGCGGTGGTGATGATCCAGCCGGCCGGCGCGGGCGGCGGCCCGTCGACCGGCCAGCGGCGCAGGCCGCGACGAAGGCGTCCTGGACGGCCTCCTCGGCGATGTCGATGTCGCCGAAGATGCCGACCAGGACGGCCACCGCCCGACCGCGTTCCTCGCGGAACACCCGGTCGATCTCGGAGGGGGGCGGTTCAGGCACCGGGCCCCGGGCCACATGTCCGCGCGGACTCGTCCACCAGCGGTCGCACCTCCACCGACAGCGACCGCAGCGCCCGGGCGATCCTGGTGCCCCAGGCCAGCGCCGCGTCCAGGTCGGGTGCCTCGATCACGCTGAACCCGCCGAGATGCTCCTTTCCCTCGGCGAACGGGCCGTCGGTGATCAACACCTCGCCGTCCTGGGCCCGCAGCGTGGTCGCCGTCTCCACGCCGTGCAGGCCGGCGGCGAACACCCAGGACCCGGATGCCCGCAGCTCCTCGTTCACCGCGGTGATGTCGGCCATGATCGGGTCCAGGACGTCCGGCGGCGGCGGGGGGCCGTCGGGCTGGTAGATGCTGACCAGGTAGCGGGTCATCGTGGGTTCCTCCCTCGCGTCCACCGACACCCTGCCGGCTTCTCGTGAGCTATACGAACGGCGTTCCGGCGGATCGACACCACCCGGCGGGAATGTTCGCAGCTCCTCGACGCCTACCCTGAAGCGGTGATCGAGGAGCCGACCGTCGGAGTGCTGGCCCTGCAGGGCGACGTGCGCGAGCACCAGCGCGCGCTGACCGCGTGCGGCGTGCGCGCGGTGCCGGTCCGTCGCCCGGCCGAGCTGGACGCGGTCGATGCGCTGGTGCTGCCCGGTGGCGAGTCGACCACGATGAGCCGGCTGCTGGAGACCTTCGAGCTGCTGGACCCGGTGCGGGCCCGGATCGCGGCCGGCATGCCGGCCTACGGCTCGTGCGCCGGGATGATCCTGCTGGCCCGGGAGGTGCTCGACGGCCGGCCCGACCAGCGCCAGCTCGGCGGGCTGGACGTGGTGGTACGGCGCAACGCGTTCGGTCGTCAGGTTGACTCCTTCGAGGCCGATCTCGAGCTCGACGGAGCGGGCGGCGGCCCGATGCGGGCGGTGTTCATCCGCGCCCCGTGGGTGGAGGAGATCGGCGACGGGGTAAGGGTGCTGGCCACCGTCCCGTGCTCGCCGGAAGCGGGGGCGGCGGCGGGTAGGATCGTCGCGGTCCGGCAGGGGATGGTGCTGGCCACGGCGTTCCATCCTGAACTGACCGGTGACGGGCGGGTGCACCGTCTGTTCTGCGACATGGTTCAGCGGCACGCCACCGCGCGCGCGGCC